>JAERMO010000003.1 GCA_016844465.1 Nitrosarchaeum sp.
CATTTTAGATTATTCGAGAGGATATCAAAACAGCGTGGTTTCTCTGTATTCATCTACCATACCATACACAATTATGGTATTAGTAGTCGTTGTATGCGCTACTTTGTTTCTATAGTTTTCATTTGGTCAAGATACCCATAAAATTCATCTATAAACGATGAAAATTGAAAAATTGGAACTATAGGCACACGGTTGATAAAATCCAATTTGTCTTGATATAAAGTCACAATTACAGGTACGGCTATCGCACCTTGAGTTTTTAAGACATAGTGCTTTGTTCTTTCAATTTGTTTTTTTACTGCAGATGTTAATGTAGAATAACTGTAACGTTTCCAATGTTTACAGTCAATTAACATGGCAATGCCCAATCGTATCCCAATAACATCAATTTCCATTCGAGGTTTGGTGAGAATTAGATTTTTTATAACTGCAAAATCTTTTGAAAATAACATTTCGGCGACCAATCCTTCAAAGTTTTTCCAGTTAAGCGCAATTGCAATTTCATCTATCGGACTACCATTTTTTATTAAGTCAATTGCAGCTTTCAATTTATCACCATCTTCAAAATAATATTTGGTTTCTTGTTTTTTTCCTATTCCATTTTTTATACATCCATCCAGAATTTTTTGAGAGTTAACATTATTTATTTTTGTAATCATTGAAAAATCGTTAACAGATATACCACCAGGAACCATCCCAGATAATCGCGATAACATGTTTTGATTAAATGTCATATTGGGTTTTGTTAACAATTAATACAATATAGATTTCAGGAGACATAACCAAAAGATTATTCAGAAATAGTTTATAATTAAAATAGACATAATTAATATCGCTCGTTATTCAAATTTAAGGTCTCACGTCAGGTAACATTGTGAATGCCTTATTCACTTCATGGATTATATCTTGAACGTTAGCTTCACGATCTGCAGAGATTAAAACCAAGTAATTCCTTGTAGGGATACTAATCAAAACGATTTTTTTTCTTTGAGATACAATATAGTCTATAGGACCTAACTTTTTATCAAAATCTTTTCTCATTAAATACTCAAAAGTTAGCTGGACATACATCATACGATCTTCCTTATCCTCAAGATACGAAATTATTCCTTCTTTAAAACCGCCAGCTATCTTATTTCCCATATTGTTCAAAACCCCCACAAACCGAATTTTGGGTAAAGATAGTACTTTATTGCAAGAATTTTCTAATGATTCAATTTCAGCTTTGGATGTCATGTTTGTCTTCTATACTAGATCCACATAAAAAGTTGTTTCAGGATTTTATCAAAGATATTAATTATCTAGTCAAATGAAAAAATAGTCTTTACCCAATAAAACGTTGATACTGGAAAAATTGTTAATTTCAAACAGATAAATTTTTGTATAGTACACACACCCAATAAGGGCTTCATCGAAGGATCAAACAGTGATTGAAAAGACATAGGCTCAAAAAGCAACTCTTATGATATATGAAAATAAGTTTTATTACAACCAAATTAGATAAGATCTATGAAATTATTGCTAGTGATCATACTAGCTCTTTCAATTGTAACTTTAATGTATAATTATTCTTTTGCAGAAAAAAGTGTATTTTTTGATTCAGTAAAATTCACTCAATATTTAGATGAGAACACAGCACTTGAAGAAGTAAGAAATGGGAATTTGGACATCTATTACGAAAGGATATCATCAGATAGATTAGAAGACCAAAAATCAAGAGAGGGGTTAAAAGTATTTGATTCAGCCGGTGGATCATACAGCATTCTAGTAAATCCAGCTGAATCAGATAAATTTAATCCATTTTCAATTAAATCTGTCAGATTTGCATTAAATTATTTAGTAGATAGAAAATTAATTGTTAATGAATTAATGGGAGGATACGGCGCACCAATGATCTCATATTATGGTCCTTCAGATCCCGAATACCTCACCATAATAAAGCAGCTAGAGACATTCAACTTTAGGTACGATCCATCATTTGCAGAAGAAATGATTTCAAATGCATTAAAAGAAAAAGGGGCAACAAAAGAAAATGGCAAGTGGGAGATTAACCACAATCCAATTGAAGTTACAATTTTTATTCGAAGTGATGATCCTGTAAGAAAATCAATCGGTGAAATTTTAGCTTCTGAATTACAAAAAATTGGATTTACTGTAAAAAAGGATTTTGGAGATTTGAATAAAGCTTTTGTTGTGGTATATGGATCAGATCCAGCAGAAATGAAATGGAATCTATATACAGAAGGTTGGGCAAGATCCGCATTTGTAAAATATGACTCAGTTGGGCTAGCACAGATGTATGCTCCATGGTTTTCAAACATGCCAGGATTTAATGATCCGACATATTGGAATTACAAAAATGATACCTTAGATATTAAAACTCAAAAAATTTACTCTGGAGATTTTCAGTCATCAGAAGAAAGAAGGAATTTGATTAAAGAGTCAATTGCAGATGGAATTAGCGAGTCCGTTAGAATTTTTCTAGCTAGTAAAATTGATCAGTATGTCACCAATAAGAAAATGGATGGGGTGGTAAATGATCTCGGAGCAGGAGTTTCAGGTAGATTCACTCCAATCAATTCAAGAAATAATGAAGGAGAGTTGAACATCGGAGTTAAGGAGATCTATCAAGGAGCATGGAATCCAGTAATGGGGTTTAGTGACAAGTATAGTAGACAGATTTGGGGAATAATTTCAGATCCAATCACTTTCAAACATCCATTCACAGGAGAAACATTCCCAATTAGAGCAAATTGGAATGTGGAGACGGCAGGATCAAATGAGAAATTAAATGTGTCAGATGATGCAATAATGTGGGATCCCGTTGAGCAGCAGTGGAAAAAAATTCCACTAGGCACTCAAGCAACAAGTAAAGTCAGATTTGATTTTAAGTTTAGCAATTGGCATAATGGGCAAAAAATGGACATGAATGATATTTTACATTCATTGTATTTTGCAATAGAATGGGGAACACAAACAGATGAGAATGATAAAACATTTGACACCGAGTTTACTCCCATAGCATCACAAAGTGTTCAAACTATAATTGGAATTGAACCTATTGATGGGGATACAATTGATGTTTATGTGGATTATTGGCATTTTGATGAGGGTGAGATTGCAGATTGGGCATCGCTTTGGAGTTCAGTACCTTGGGAAATCACTGCGGCAATGGAACAGGCGGTAATAGATGACAAAGTTTCCTTTTCAAGATCTGGTGCAACCAGTAAAAATGTCAATTGGCTTTCGCTAATTCTTCCAAATGACGCCCACATCATTCAAAGTTATTTAGATGATTTTAAAGAAGAAAAGCACATTCCAGAATCATTAAAATTGTTTGAAACAAATTATGATTATTTTGATAGTAGGTATTCCTCATCATCAGAGTGGATTAAAAAAAATAATCATGCGGTAATTAGTAATGGGCCATTTTCCCTTAAGGTGTATTCACCAGAAGCAAGAACCATTATTGTCAAAGCTTTTGAGGATAAAACATATCCTTTCAAGGTAGGACATTGGTCAGATTTTGAAACAACAGAATTTCCAAAGATAATAAATGTAGAAGCTCCAAACAGCATTCAAAAAGGAAACGATTTGGAAATAAACATAGAATCATCACATACGGATTCAATTCTTTATTTTTTGATAGGAGGTGATGGGGAATTAGCATCATCGGAATCGATCAAAGTCGAAAAAAATTCAACTCGAATTAAAATTCCACGGGAAATAACAGAGAAGCTAAACACAGGTGCAAATGATCTAAAAATATTTGCAATTTCAAATTCGGTATTAAAACCAGATTATTATTCAACAAGTTTCTTAACGGTTGAAAATGAAGTGTCATTACCTGAAATAACTCAAAAGGACATAGAATTTAATAAAAATAATTCTTTGGAAATTATATGGTTTATTGTGCCAGTCATAATCATCAGCATAATTACAATATATGTTAAAAAAAGAAAATCATTAAAGATCTAATCAGTCAAACCATATTCTTTTAGAATAACATCGATTTGATCTTCAGATTCTAATTTAGAATATTCATCTAAAAGATTTTGGTTTAATTCATAAAAAGTATGTCCCCATTTGAATTTATCAAGTATTTCAAGTGCTTCATCTTTAAAACCTAAAATAAATAATGATGCAGATAATGCTTCAGCAGTAGTTAGTTTATTGAATTTTGCGTAATTAACTGGATTGCCAGCAAGTAAAGGAGGTAATTTTCTTTTGATTCCGTTAAAATTTTTTGAAAATGCTCGTTCAACAAGATTCCACGAGCAATCAATTCCAATTAATGTATTTGCCAAGGATTTATCTTTAGGTAAGAGTGTTTTTTCAGAAAAAGGATCTAAAACGATCCCCTTATTTCCTATTTTTTTGATATTTTTTGCAATTCCAAATTTTACCATTTTGGCAGCGGTGCATTTTTTTGGATCATCCTGATAAAACATCAAAACATGTAGATTCAACTAATCATAGATGAAATGAACGGTTTTTTGAACTTATTCCAATGACTTGTAGTTTATTTTATAATAGAATCTAGATATTTGATCAGCATTTTTGATTATCTCTACATTCCAATTTGAATTAGGTAGAAATCCATAGGAATCTTCTGGAAGAATATCAAATTTTTCAAGGCGTACATCAGGACCGCTATATCTGACTTTTAGACTAATACCATCTACTGAAACTAAATCGTAGATTTGTCCAGGTTTTCTAGTGGAATCTTTTACAAAGCAATTTTCCTCAGGACCAATAATGCACATTCCAGATTCAGAAGTAACCCTAAGATTAACATTTGATTGGTTATCTTTAGTAGTAAGTAATGAACCAGAAATTACTTTGGGCACTACCTGTTTGTCCTGAATAGTTTTTTCATTTGTAATAATGGATATTTTATCATCAGGAATTCTGATTACTTTTTCAATAATAGTTGAGGAAGATTCTTCAGGTGTTTTAATTATTGGTTTTTGAACTACATCAAATTGTATAGATTTTATTTCAAATCCAGCATCCACCGTAATTTCATATGATCCGAGGCCAGAAGTAGAATTAACTATTTGGATTTGATGTGAAAAAGAACCCGAAGAACTAGGTCTAATAGTAGTAACAGGACCCAAATGAACACCACAGAAAAATGATCCACATGTGATCTCAGCATCAGTTTTCTTTATTACACTTACATCAAATTTTTCAAGATAAATTAGCTTGTTTGGTTTACCAGATACAATTACAATATCACCGGGATAATATTCAGAATTGTCTGTAGCAAGTAAAAGAGATAGTTTTTCATTGGAATCATAAGAGAAATCATTTGTAACACTAAATGTAGATTCAGATTTTTTGTTTGAATATAGTGCCTTTACTTTGTATTCACCAGCATGGAAAACGGTTATAGGTAATTCAAATGAGCTTTTAAAATTTCCACCTTGATCAGGATAAACTGATGCTTCATGGATTTGTTTGTATGGCGGTTTACCATCAAGCACAAGTATTGTGACTCTATCTGGAATTATCAATCCCTCCGAACCCTGTATTCTTTTAATAACATTACCAACAACATTTAATTTTTCTCCAGCTTTGTATAGAGATTTTTCAGTAGAGACATACAACGGCGTCAGAGATAAAGAGTCATGTTGAGGATCGAAGGAAACTTTGAAGAAAATACTCTCATCGTGAGAAGCAGTTGAAACATTGATTCTATAAATACCATAATTGGTTGTAGTGATGGAACGATCGTCTAATTTTATTGCCAGAGGTTTTTCAGTAGTGGGTGTAATCCATGACCAAGAAAAATGCTGGTTATCAATACTAGCACCAAAATTATTTGTACTACCATCAGGTTTTGTAAGAGAAATTGATACAGAATTATCACCAGTTGGGGGAATAAGTCCAGTCAATTGAACAATTTCACCTAGACCAAAAACTTGCTTATTCAAAGTAAGTATTGCCCCATCATTTAATTTTAAAGGATCAACAATACCAACAATAATGATTTTTGTCAGTCCAGCATATTCTGCTTTTATTAGATAGGTTCCCTCAGTAAAAGCAGTTTGTGAGACACTAGTTTGTACTGAAAATCTTCCAGAAGCATCAGGTATCGCAGTTAATTCATATGCAATAGTTAAACCATTATTTTGTCTTGTTTTAGCTCCGGGTGGAAGCGCGATAATTTCTAGAGGATTGCCATCTTCACGAGATAGTGAAATTTTTACAGGAGATGTTTCAAAGCTTGATCTGCGTTCAGGATTGGCAATAAAACCATTGATCTTCATCGTGTCACCCAAATCATAAATCACCTTATCAGTTGAAAGTGAAAGAGCGCTAGGATCTGCAACATAATCTCCGGGATTCGTTATAGCATGAATGATTTTTGATGCAGAGCCAACTTCTTTTGAAACGTTAATTTTGTAATCACCGAGTCGAGTATAGCTTTCGGGTATTTTGAAGGAATATGCAAAAGAACCATCACCAGCGGTTCTAACTACATCCAAAATTTTGAATCCAGAGTTACCGCCACCAAGTTCACTTGTTCCAAGTGCAGCATTTTTTGTTTGAGTAATTTCCAAATCCAACGAGCCAACCCAGACATTATTTACCCTGCCTGTAATCATTACCATTTCTCCCAAGGCATATGCATCTTTATCAGTCCAAAGAGATATCACTTTGTTTTCTTTTATGTCCTGAACCACTTCAAAGAGAGCATAAGATGATTTGTCAAAATATTCCCCAGTTATTTGATATGTTCCATAAACTGGGTTAACAGTAGTAAGAAAAACACTAGTTAGAAATTTCCCATTTGTAGGATATAAATTTCCAGTGGAAATAATTTTGCCTTTTGGATCCTTTACCGTAAACTTTAGGCCTTCAAATGGAATTACCTTTGTAGTAAATCCAGTTACAGAGATTGTATCTCCAGGAATATATTGCGATTTATCTGTAATGATACTAAGAGCACTTTCTACCTCAATATTTTCTACAATAAGTTCATTTCCTACAGAGAAACTTGTTTGAGATGCAGCATTGCCATAACTAACTGAAACAGAATAAAGACCTTCATTAATTCCAAGAACTGAATTTAGATTCAAAGTAGTTTTATAGTTTAAATTAAGATCAGGGTAAAGTGAAATTGTTTTATTAAAATTAGGACCAGATATTGTTACAATTATCTGATCAGAATGAAAATAGGGTTTGACAATGAATATCTGTTGAGATACATTTCCTTGAATTACAGCTGTTTCACCAAAAAGATAGGAAGACTTGCTGGTGGATACAGATATTGAAACACCAATATCGTCTTCTGTGATTAATAATTTACCATTTGATGAACCTGCAGTAGAAGTTGAAAATTTCCAATCATCTGATGCATCCAAATCATAACCATCATAGATTCTTTGCCAAGATGTATAATCATTTTTCATATCAGACAATAAAGGAGTTTTGTCAACAATCACTCCATTTTTGTCCCTTAGTTCAACGAATTCACTTGTATCAGTAAACCAGAGGGTTTGATATGAGTATGTTAAAAATTTTCCAGGTTCAATCACAGTGCCAGGTGGAATGGTCATTGTTTTTTTCATTACGGTGGTAGATGCAATCTTCCATCCGCCGATATCAATTTTAGAATTAGTAGGATTGTAGAGCTCAACCCATTCTGAAATAGATTTGGCATCATCACCTAATGGATTTGTATCAATTTCATTAATTACAACATGACTAGTCAAAACTTGAGCACTTGCATCAGTAGTTAATCCGCCGGTAGTAATAACCAGTACACTAAAAATCAAAATAGAACAAGAGATGATGGTTTTCATTGGAATTTCCTAATTTCGATACCCTAAGGCCACATTTTAGAATCAAATTGAGGAAAAGTTGAGCTAGTTGTTAAAGTTGATCCCAAAGGAATCTGTTGTTGTGGCTTTCGCATGAGCATTTCACACCTTTCTGGTATTTAGTGAAAGCGGATGATTAATCTTTTTTGGTGAATTTTTCAATCTGGTTAGATGTTTAACCAATAATAAACCAAATACACACGTTTTATACAAAATCCAGATTATTTTGGCATGCTAAAGTAAAAAGTGGTTCCAAATCCTTCTTGACTATTAAACCATATTTTTCCACCTAGACCTTCAATTAATCCCTTACACACTACCAATCCTAATCCAGTTCCTCCATGCTTTCGTGTTTGTGATGTGTCACCCTGAAAAAATTTTTTGAAAATGTTTGATTGTTTTTCTCTTGGAATGCCAACACCATTATCTCTCACCGAAAAGATTACTGTCTTTTCGTTATTTTGTACAATGATATCTATTTTCCCTTTGTGAGGTACAAAATCAATTGAATTTCGGATTAAATTTTCGAATATTTCTTGTAATCGAAACTTGTCAGTATAAATATTGATTTTTACATTATCAGGTACTGAAAAATAAATTTCTTTCTCTTTGAGTAGTGGTGCTAGGTCTTTCTCTATGTTTTTTAAAAATTCATCAACATCTAGGTTTTTCTTGGTAAATGTCATTTTTCCCATATCTAGTTTTTGAACATCAAGTACATCTCCAATCAAACGTTCAAGACGTGTTGCATTTTGCTCTATAGTATTCACAAAATCTTTTTGATCATTATTTAAGACACCAAAGGATTCATCTTTTAAAATCTCACAATAACCTCGTATTGGTGTCAACGGTGTTTTTAATTCATGAGTGATCATGGATGCAAATTCATTTTTTAATTCATCCGTTTTTTTGATTTCCTCTAATGCGTCAGATAACTTTATTTCAAGTTCTTTTTGTTTTGTGACATCTGTACTAATTACAAAATATTGTTCTGGTTGATCATTTTTTCCAAGCAAAGGAACGATTGTTGTTTTTACCCAGTAAAATTTTCCGCTCTTTGTCTTATTTTTTATATCTCCCTTCCAAACAAAGCCGTTAGAGATAGTCTTCCACATATGATTAAAAAATTCCTCCGTGTGATAATCAGATTTTAGCAAACTAAGATGTTGTTCGATTGATTCATTTCGTCCATATTCTGAGATTTCTTCAAATAATTTGTTAACGTAAACTATGGTTCCTTGTTTATCCATAATTACAATAATGGATGATTCATCTAATGCTTTTTTGAGATCATTGCTTTCTTGTAATCTTTTTTCTAGTTCCTCGTGTTGTACTTTATCAAATAACTGATTTTGTTTTAATGTTTGTCGCAAATTAGTAAAGTGTTCTGAAAGAGACACAATGTCATTCATTCCTGTCATAGAAGATTTTATCTTAAATGCATTTTGTCCCAAATCGTCAATTATTTCCTGTTTGTGTATTGTTAGGAAAAAATTATTAATTTTGTTTTCTAGATTGCCTAAAATGTCAATTAATCGAATTTTATCTTGTTCTATTTCTTTTGGAAGTATGGATATTTTGTTTGATTTTATCTCAAAGTCACTTAAACTATTAAACACATAGTCAATTTCATCCTTGAGTGATTTCTGAATTTTCTTTAATTCATCCTTGCTCATATTATGTAATTCATCGGCATTTTTAAAATTATTTTTATTGATAGTCATTACATCGTCCCAAAAAAAAATTAGATTTGATCAATTAGAGATAGCTGTTAACAATTCATTTAACTGAACTGGTTTTCTTAAAAGAGAAACTACGCCATCTTTTTTTAACAAATCTGAAACGTCATCCTCAGAGATTGATGAGGCAGTAAATATTATGATTTTATTATCCTTTAATTTGTTTGATTTTTCTAATTCATTAATAATATCCATCCCCCCAAAATCGGGCATAGACATGTCTAAAATAACACGATCAAATAATCCTTTTTTTATTAGATTCATTCCATCCTTACCATCATTAGAAACTGTGCAATCAAAACCTTTCATTACAAGAAATTTTGACAGCATTGTCGTTATGTCTTTGTTATCATCAACAATTAATAATTTCATACTTTTCTCTTCTATAACTATTCTAGGATCAATTATTAAACCTGTCTTAGTTCAAAATAAACATAATGAGTAATTTGAAAATGTTTTTGAACTTACCCTAATTATTCATATATAAACAAGGGTAAAAACATGTCCAACATAATATAATGTGGAAAAATAATGTATGTAATTTTTGTAACATAATGCACCTTATCAATGAATGATAACTAAATCAAATATTGATCTTTTCTGTAAAGATTAAAGAAACTAAAATAATCGAAGTGAGAACATGTTAGAGATTGGAATTAAAATTTGTAAAAACCACCAAAAACCAATTAACTATCCCATAGAATATAGAGAATGCCCAGTTTGCGGTTCTGAGAAAATTATTAAAATAATACGTGGAACAGATAAATAGATTCAAATTACATATTTTTAGAATAGTAAAAAAATATCAGTATTTATTGTTTTAAAATATTAATTGAATTACTCACCTATAGATCACAATTTGGGCATTTTTTATTAAATACCTTAGATCCACAATCAACACATATGCCTTCCCCAATATCTTTTTCAATTGATTTTCGTCTTTTGGCCACATAAAATTTTATTCCAAAATACATGACAAGTGTAATTAAAGCAGCATACACAGGTGCCATGAATGGAATCAAGCCAATCATAAATAGTAAAAGCCCCACAATCAAAACAATATCACGTTTTTCAAAATTCAATAAAATCAAAACCAACAATAATTCATAAAAACATGCCGGAGCTCAGAGCCATTAGTTTTATGTCATATCAAAGTCATTACTCTAACTCTTCCTCATTGCCCGGCAAGAAAATTAGGATACTATTTGATAATAAGATAATGATTAATGATGGGATCGGCGTGATTTGAACACACGACCTCTGCGTCCCAAACGCAGAATCATACCAAGCTAGACCACGATCCCAGTAAATCCCCAAAGTTGCCCAATTTAAGCTTGACAGATAATCATTTTAAAGGTAGTCAAAAGAACAAAAAAGCAATGCAAATAATTGACTACATCAAAGCAGGAAAAATTGCTGCTGAAGTAAGAGAGATGGTGAGAGTCAAAAATTGGGTGGGCAGATCAGTTTATGAAATTTGTGAGGAAGTAGAAAACGAGATTAAAAAACGCGGAGCAAAATGCGCGTTTCCCGTAAACACAAGTATCAACGAAATAGCAGCTCACTACACTGCAGAGCCAAACGATCCAATTACAATTACAGATTCCGATTTGGTAAAAATTGATCTTGGTGTACAAATTAATGGACATATTGCAGATACAGCAGTAACTGTTTGTAATGATGCTCAATATGATGGATTGATAAAAGCTGCTGAAGAGGCATTAAGCAATGCAATGTCGATTATAAAAGTAGGAGTCAAAGCAAGTGATATTGGAAGAACCATAGAAAAAACAATAAAACAATTAGGATTCAAACCGATTGCAAATCTTAGTGGTCATTCTTTAGGACAATATACAATACATGCAGGTAAATCCATACCAAATATTTGGTCAGTTGGTGGATTTTCCTTATCTGAAAATACAGCCTATGCTTGTGAACCATTTGTTACTACGGAGAACGGAGGTGGATTTGTAAGAAACGGAAAAATAAAGAATATCTTTGCATTAAATTCAAGAAAAAAAACAAAAAATGATGAAGCAGATAAATTACTTGATTATATCTGGGAGGAATTCAACATGCTTCCTTTTGCGCTAAGATGGATTACCAAAGATTGGGAAGAAAAAAAAGCAAGAGAATTACTAGATCAACTAATCAATAAAAAAGCAGTTCAAGCATATCCGATATTAATTGAAATAAATGGACAAAGAGTCGCTCAAGCAGAACATACATTCATCCCAAATGAAAATGGAGTCACAGTAACAACTATGGCCCAATAACGCAACTAATTTGTGATACGATATTCAAAAAATAATTTTGACATTAAACAATTGAATCTATTCTCTTAAGGAAGCGTATTTTTTATTACTATTTTAGATGTCTCGTTGAGCATACTCGCAGATATTACTTCTGCTCCCGATACAACATCTTTGCATTCTATCTGAGAGACAGCATCTTTTGTAGAAACAACAAATTGTTTAACGGTAGGTTTTGCCAGCTCAAATATGTTTGTATAAAGAAATACTACAGCTATTGCAATTCCAATATACATTCCTTTTTGCTTATCTACTAACAACCGATCTAATGGATATTGATATTTAGAGGTAATTGTATTTTGTTAGGTTTGACAAATGAATTTTTACTCACGTTGTTACGTTCTAGAAATTAACCCAAAATAAATTGAAATTATAACTTATTCACCATTTAATGTGTCGTGTCACAGAGTGGTTATAGACTACATAGAAAATAGTGTTGCATCGACAATAAAGCATTAGGTGAATTGTACCGCAGCCAAAATAATAATGTAAAGTAGATTTGTCGAAAATTTAGAAATATTTTTTGAATGATGAGATTTGGAAAAAATTTCTCCATAGCCAAGGAATGTCAATTTCAGTAAATTTTCTATTAACTATAATTGTTTTTTTATTGAGATTTTTTATGGGTTCCAAGGGTACAAAAAATGCAAAAATCATAATATACATTTGATATGTTGTTAGTACAACCGCATTTACAAGGACAAATTTTTTGTTGCAATATCATATCTAAAGACATGTTAGTATTTTTCAATTTCTTTGAGTTTATGCTATTTTTATTGAATCTAGATAGCGCATTATTGGTACCTGAACTTATCGATAAAAACTGTATGTAATTAGGATTACAGACATTTCTATAACTGAATGTTAGATCGATTAGATGGTATGACAGTCCAAGATATGCTAATGATGGAAATAATAAAAAAAGCATACAGTGTGCCCTCCGTCAATTCTAGAACTTGTCATAATCACCTCAATCCGCTAGTGTATCCTATTGAATATGGTGAATGTCCGGGTTGTGGAATGGAAAAAATCACCAGAGTTACGTTGGGAATGGATTAAAATAATAAAATATTAGAACTATTCAAAAATTCACCAGTTAAATTTTAAAAATTTTTGTTACTCAAACAACGAACCATCTTTATCTTCTTCTTCACTAGCAACGATTGATTAATTTTTTCTATGACGATATTGTAATTTATGATTCTATTGAAATTGATGAATGAGTGTACTATCATTGCTTGTGTTTGTTTGTTTTTCCTAATCTCTACCTAATTTTTGGATCTTGTGAGATCTTTCATCTCAATGAAAATGCTTCACTTTGGTTCTTGACATAATTTGTAAGGCCCTGTTTTACTATCGGTTATTAGTTTTTCAGTTATCTTCACAACATTATTCCACAAATTAAAATTTTAACTACAATTTACTAAATCTTTAAACTATGATATATTTTTGATTAAACTTTTTGATCCAATCAACTGTCAAATATCATAATTTTGGCATGATTATAAAATAATAGTTCAAGAAGTTGAGATGTTGTTTAAAGTTTCGCCAAAAATTTTTTCTGTGTTCAATAGTCCATCACATGAATTGCATTTGGAAGTTGTAGCAAATAGAAAATCACCCTCTTTGAATTTTCTTTTTGCTTCCATGCCACATAGTTTACATTTTTCCACAGTATATGCAACGATAGTTTTTTCTTTTGAGAACATTACTGACTTACACCCATGGTATTCCCCACACCGATTAACAGAATGGACTGTCCAGATTTTGTATTGTCTTGAATCATTTCATAAATTTGTGAACGTATCTCACCGGCCTTATCTGCAATCTCTTTAGTCATCAAAGTTATTGCTTCTTTGATAGATTGCTTTATCACTATTGCAAAAATAGGAATTTCATTTTTTGTTGCAATATCTTCTATCTGAAATCTCTCAATTCCAATTCCACCGATAGCTGCACCAAATCCTTGTGAGATAGTTGCCGATTCTTCTCCTTCCATTTTTAGGGAAGCATCTACCATGATTATAACATCAATTTTATTTTTAGAAACAATTGATTGGACTGCATCACCAGGTCTGCCGACAGAAGCACCTGGACCTTCAGCCTTTAATAAAAATAGTTTTCGTCCATCATATTCGGTTTTGCTGAGGACGGTTTGAAATGCGATTAATTCTTTTTTTGATTCAAGCATCATTTTACCTATGACCATAGGTCCAATACCATCGCCAATAGGTTGACCCATTTTAAAAGCAGGTATTGCTTTGTGCATGGCTTCTGCTTCTTCCATTATAAAAGGCATCATCATTTGAAGAGGTAAAATCAATGGATAGTTATTTTGTTTTTTTGCAGTTAAGAAGAGATGATTGACAACTTTGTAAATCATTT
Organism: Nitrosarchaeum sp.; assembly: GCA_016844465.1. Taxonomy (GTDB): domain Archaea; phylum Thermoproteota; class Nitrososphaeria; order Nitrososphaerales; family Nitrosopumilaceae; genus Nitrosarchaeum. The sequence continues at coordinate 14,269 of JAERMO010000003.1, forward strand.
GTAAAGAGGTTGCAATTTCAAGAAGTGTTTGAATTTTAGACAATTCTAAATTACTTGTTTCAGGAGATAGTGATTTAACATGCTCCCTAGAATAATCTTCTCGCCCTCTTACAATATGTCTAACTTTGGCAACTATTCCATTTGGATCCAAATTAACAGGCATTATAGTGAAATAATCTAAAAAGCGATCAATTTTTTTAGTTGGGTCATCTTTTGGATTCATATTTTTTTTAACATAGGCAATTAGCTCGTTGCGTGATTCAACTTTATATTCTTCTAGTTTTTTAATTCCTTTCTTTAATTCTCCAGATGTAATTTGTAATTGAATTCTCTGTCCATAGAATACAAAAATGATAATTGGGACAATCCAGATCAACATCATGATGGTGTTAGTTTGATCACTAGATCCAAATAATTGATCAAAGTCAATATTGGTATAATTCAATAGATTTCAAAATGAGTGAATCTAAATTAAATCATTCGTATAACAAGGTATAGAAAAAATAGATCATGTAATAAAATTGAAAAATGATCTGCCCAAGGGTAAAAAAAATGGAAAGTGCTTTTATTATAGTTATGATAGAAAAAACCTGAATATGCCGCAAACCAAACCCATCATAAGCGTGGAAAATGTCGTGGCCTCAGCTTCTGTTGATCAAAAGATGGACTTGAATGAGATCACCAAAACATTTCCAGATGTTGAATATCATCCCGATCAATTTCCAGGATTAGTCTTTAGATTGAAGAGTCCAAAAACGGCAACTTTGATTTTTACATCAGGAAAGATGGTATGTACAGGTTCCAAATCAGAAGAATTAGCTAGAAAAGCTGTAAAAACAGTAGTTCAAAAACTTCGAAAAGGTGGAATTAAAGTAAAAAAAGAAGCAGAAGTAACAATTCAAAACATCGTAGCTTCAATTAATCTTGGTGGAAGAATTCACCTAGAACAAGCAGCCAGAACTTTGCCAAGAAGTATGTATGAGCCAGAACAATTCCCGGGGCTCATTCACAGAATGCTAGATCCAAAGACAGTAATTTTGTTATTCTCGTCGGGAAAACTTGTATGTACAGGAGCAAAAAAAGAAGAGGATGTGTACAGATCAGTAAATAATTTACACGCGTTACTAGAAGAAAAAAAATTAATGATCTACGATTAGGTATAGATAAAATCTATTTTTGTTTGTCTCCTTATTTTATTGAACTCCCTAATGGCACATCATCATTTACGGTTAACCAAAATGGTTTGTCATCGACATCAGCAGCTAAAAGCATTGCGTTTGATTCAACTCCCGCCATTTTTTTTGGCTCAAGATTTGCAATAACAATTACAATTTTTCCAATAATGTCTTCGGGTACATAGTATTGCGCACCACCAATTATCACATCCCTTTTTTCATCACCAAGATCAATAGTTCCTTTTATAATTCGAGTTTTACCTGGAATTGGTTCAGTTGAAATAATTTTTGCTACTCGAATATCCAATTTAGCAAAATCATCATACGATACATTTGGCATAAGAATAACTAAATCATCTTGTTAAAATGAATTTCGAAATGTCATATCAGATTTTTTTTATCTATCCCACTTGTTTCAATTTCATATTTTAGGGCTGCAGGAAGTTCAACGTATTTTTTATTAACTAGTGCAATAATTTGATCATCAGGTACATTTACCAGTTTTAGTAACTTTGCACGTTGGTGAGCATATGCATTTTTCCAAAATCCTGCTCCATCAAAGGTTCCAATTTTTGGCATGTATCGTGAAGGTTTCATTTCTTTAAAGGTATTTGACTGTGACGGAAGTTTGGCAAATGCCGTTAGAACTGGAGTTACTGTTCTGGATTTTAGGCATATTGCCCATCACAGTCAATCTTTCATCAAATAGGAATCTAATATATTTAATGCGGAATTTACAAGAATAGGCATGGCCACAATAGAAGTTTCAGTTGAGATTAATGCCCCAATAGACAAAGTTTGGGAGGTAGTATCAGATATTGATAATGAACCAAAATTTTGGAAAGGAACTAAAGAAGTGAGAAATATTTCAAAGGAGGGAAATAAAGTCAGCAGGGAAATCACTATTGCATTTAGAGACCAAAAGTGCATGCAGGAAGTAAAGCTATCACCAAGAGAGAAAATTGAGATAGAATTTACAAAAGGAATCATAGATGGAACTAAAACCATCAATTTATCGTCCAAAGATGAAAAAACAGTACTCAGAGCAACGTGGAATATTAAACTTACAGGATTGATGGGCATGTTTACAGGAATGATAACCAACCATATCAAGAGCGGAACAGAGCAAGCACTACAAAATATCAAAAAAGAAGTAGAGAGATAATATTCATGGAATTAGTAGTAGATATTTTAAATTATTTACTAACAGTGATTTTAATTGGAATATCTTTTGCATGGATGTTTTTAATTAAATCAATGATATCTACGATCAGGTGGACTCCATATCTAGATAGATTTGAAAAAAAAGAACATGGTAATCCCAAGGTTTCAATCATTCTTCCTGCAAGAAATGAAGAAAAATTCATTGGAAAATGTTTAGATTCGTTAGTTGATCAAGATTATGCAAATTATGAAATCATTGTGATTGATGATTCATCAGATGATAGAACAAGTCAAATCATTTCAGAATATGTCAAGAAAAGTTCTAAAATAATACCAGTAAAGGCACAAAAAAAACCGGATGGATGGATGGGGAAAAATTGGGCGTGTATGGAAGGATACAAAAATGCAACTGGAGAGCTTTTATTATTTACCGATGCAGATACTAGACATTCACAAAACGTAGTTTCTCTTGCTGTATCTCATTTGCTTTCTTTAGAGTTGGATGCCTTGTCAGCAATTCCAAGATTACTTACAATGGACTTTTGGACAAGAATTACACTTCCAATGATTTCAACATTTCTTCACACTAGATTTTCAGCTATTCGAGTAAATGATCCAACAAAGAAGACGGCATATTTCTTTGGGAGTTTTTTCATAATTAAACAAAAAACATACAAGGCAGTTGGAATGCATGAAGGAATAAAACATGAAATTATTGAAGATGGTGCACTTGGGAAAAAAGTTAAAGAATCAGGCCACAAGATGAGAATTGTTAGGGGAGACCATCTAATAGAGGCAGTATGGGCACGCGATAAAAATACACTTTGGAATGCACTCAAAAGATTGATGATTCCACTTTATCTTCAAAGTGAAAAAATTGCAATCGGTAGTTTCTTTGCGGTTTTATTCTTACTTTTTATACCATTTCCAATTTTAGCATATTCGGCTTTGAGATTAGAGTCAATATCGTTTTTAGTTCTTTTTATGGCATCACTTGTTGCTTCAATCATGATTTACATCGGGGCAGTAATAGAGGTCAAGAAATTATTGCAACTAAGGTTAGTTTATGCATTCTTTGCTCCTCTTGGTGGCTTGGTAGTGACACTAGGATTTTTGAGCGGATTACTCCAAGCAAAAAGTAGCACGGTGACATGGAGGGGTAGAAGTTATTCTATGAAAGATCATGTCCAAAATTCGATAAGTGTGTAGGAATGCTTTTAGATAGAAAACAGGGAAATAATTTTGCATGGATAAGTCAGGCATATTAGCAGGTGGAGCTTTAGGGGCTGCAATTGCTGCAGTGATCTTTGCAGTAATTTTGATATCACTGCCTAGCCCAATAAAATCAGATATTGTTTCAAATGGTGAAGGCACTCAGAGTGCAATTGGAGAGACATTCCCTCAATATTCAAAAAATCTTTCACTGGTTGAAATATTTGAAAAATCTGAACCGGGAGTAGTCAGAGTAAATGTTCAAAGAACAGAAGAGTCAGGAGGGCCAAATGGAGTTGGCTCTGGTTTTGTTTTTGATAAGAAAGGACACATTATTACAAATGCCCACGTCATAAAAGATGCAAGAAAAGTAGTCGTAACCTTTCTTGATGGTCGTTCATATAATGCAGAAATAATTGGTTTTGATGAATTTACAGATATTGGAGTTATCAAAGTTAATGCGGATTTGTCATTGTTACATCCTTTATTGATTGGGGATTCATCAAATCTCAAAGTCGGAGAATCAATTGCAGCTATTGGAAATCCATTTGGTCTTTCAGGTTCAATGACATCTGGGATTGTCAGCCAATTAAGCAGACTCTTGCCTTCAGAATCAGGATATTCCATTCCAGATGTAATTCAAACAGACGCTGCAATTAATCCAGGAAACTCTGGAGGACCGTTGTTGAATATGAGGGGGGAGATTGTAGGAATAAACACAGCAATCCAGTCAGCAACGGGAGAATTTACAGGAGTGGGATTTGCTGTTCCATCCCAAACAATAGCCAAAATTGTACCAAATCTAATAGAAAGTGGAAAATATCATCATCCATGGCTTGGAATTTCCGGGAGGGATATCGATCCTGATCTGGCTAAAGTTTTGAAATTAAATGATACGGTCGGATTTTTGGTGGTCACAGTGATAAAAGATGGTCCTGCAGCAAAGGCAGGATTGCTTGGATCAAGCAAGACACTCAAAATTGATGGAATCGAGTATCAGATTGGCGGAGACATTATACTATCAGTTGATGGTAAACAAGTAAGAAAGATAGACGATATTTTGATCCACCTTCAAAGAGCAAAAACTGTTGGAGATGAAATAGTTTTAGAGGTCCTAAGAGACGGTAGAACTACAAAAACAATTATCACCCTAGAAGAGAGACCAAACGGAAATTAAAACAATACAAGCATAAATACTTCTAGGCAAGCACAACAACTATTGAACAAACTTGTGTTAAACTCTGAGAGTTTAAACAATGTTTTAGAAAATAAGTCAATTTCCAGAGATGAAATAATACAAATCTACGAAAAATCAAAAAATAGTTCTATCGAATTGTTTTCAACAGCTCAAAGTTTGAGAAAAAAGTTCAAAAATGATTCGGTTACATTTTCAAAAAAAGCATTTTTCAACATCATAAATTTATGCAAAGATACGTGTTCATATTGTACTTACAAGGCAGAGCCAAGTGAGCAAAAATTATCCTTAATGTCAAAACAAGAGATAAAACAATTGTTACACCTTGCAAAAAAATACAGATGTGTAGAAGCTTTGTTTGTAACAGGAGAGCGGCCTGAACAAAAATATCAAGAAGCAAAAGAATGGCTTAAAACAAATGGATTCAGATCTACTGTAGAATATTTGATTCATGCATCAGAAATGGCATTAGATGTGGGATTGTTTCCACATACTAACGCAGGAAACTTGAATAAAGAAGATCTTAGAGAATTACAAAAAACTAACGTATCAATGGGATTAATGTTGGAAAACATTAGTGAGAGACTAACAAAAAAAGGAATGCCTCATTATTTGGCATCAAGTAAGAAACCAAAAACACGACTAAAAATATTGGAAGATGCAGGCGAGTTAAAAATACCAATGACTACAGGAATACTCGTAGGAATTGGAGAAACACCAATTGAGATAATAGATTCAATTTTGGCAATAAGAGAATTGCATAGAAAATATGGAAACATTCAAGAAGTGATTTTGCAAAATTTTCAACCAAAATCAGATACTCTGATGAATAATTTTCCACCAGTAGAAGAGAATTATTTCAAAACAGTAGTTGCGTTAACAAGAATAATCATGCCAAAAATGAACATACAGATTCCTCCAAATCTATCTCCAAACTCCTATCATAGTTTCTTATCTGTTGGAATTAATGATTTGGGGGGAATCTCACCACTTACACCAGATTATGTTAACCCAGAGTTCTCTTGGCCAGAGATTAAAAAAATAGAGCGAGACTCAAAGAATGCAGGATTTGAATTAAAATGTAGATTTCCTATCTATCCAGAATTTTTTTCGTTTATTGGTAAAGAGTTAAGAGATAAGATGAAAAACATTGAAGATGAGGAAGGCTTGGTAAGAATGGAGTATTGGAAATGAATGCCAATTTAGATACACTATTCAAGAATGCAGACTCTACTGTTTCAGAGATTTTAAACAAGGCATTATCAGACAAAGAGATAACAGCACAAGAAGGATTAAGACTATACAACACGACAGGACTAGATTTTCATCTAGTAGGATTGGTGGCAGATGAAATTAGAAAGAGGAGGGTTGGCGATACAGTCACATATGTTGTAAATAGAAACATCAACTTTACCAACGTGTGCATTAAGCAATGTGGATTTTGCGCATTTAGCAGAGATTTTAGAGAGGAGGAAGGATATTTTCTTCCAACCGAAGAAATTGTTAGACGCTCAAAAGAGGCATATGAATTAGGTGCAACCGAAGTCTGCATTCAAGCAGGTCTCCCACCAGATATGGAGGGGGATTTGTATGAAAAGATTTGCAGAGAAATCAAAAAAGAAATTCCAGATATTCACATACATGGATTTTCACCTGAAGAGGTTCTTTATGGTGCAACAAGATCAAAGACAACAATAAGGGAGTATCTTAAAAGACTCAAAGAATCTGGAGTAAACACTCTACCAGGAACGGCGGCAGAGATTTTAGATCAAAAATTAAGAGATAAAATTTCTCCTGGAAGAATCAGTGTAAAAGATTGGGTAGAGGTTATCAAAACCGCTCATAATCTTGGAATAAACACAACCTCAACTATGATGTTTGGACACGTCGAAACACTTGAAGACAGAGTAAATCATATTGCAAAAATTAGAGAAATTCAAAAAGAAACCGGCGGATTTACAGAATTTGTCCCACTCAATTTCATTCATAGTGAAGCTCCAATGTATAAACATCAATTGCATGAAGGAATAAGACAAGGAGGTAGTGGGAATGATGTATTGCTAACTCATGCGATTGCAAGAATTATGCTAAATGGTTACATAAACAATATTCAAATGTCTTGGGTAAAAGAAGGACAGAAAATGTCGCAGCTGTTGTTAATGTGGGGAGCTAATGACTTTGGTGGAACTTTGATCAATGAAAGCATTTCAACATCGGCAGGATCTGAACATGGTCAACTAATAAGACCAAAAGAAATAAGAAGGTTAGCAAGAGAGATTGGAAGAGTTCCTGCTGAAAGAAATACCAGTTATAAGATATTGAAAAAGTTTGATAATGATAGTGAATCAGATGATGAATTAGATAAAATTACAGACATGTCTAGATTCGGATCATATGCAGAATTAATTAAAATTAACAAATTCAAATACAATAATCCAAGACAGTAATTGTTTACCTCATACAAGGCATCAAATTATTCAAAAATAATCAAGGAGTGCAAAAACGTATTTGTGAAAAAGAAAATAATAGCTATGAGAATTATCGATTCTGAAATTGTAAAATTAAAATAGAATTTGGATGAGAGACAAAGAATAAAATTGATTCATGGAAAAAAATTCAACTATTCAAACAATTAATGAAAAAAAGATACAATAGATAATAAAAATACATAATATATGAAAACAAAAGAATTTTAGTTGTCGCCACCCATCATATCTTCAAATAGAAAATACATCATAAATTCAATCTAAAATAACCAATTTCTGGGTAGCACATACCTGGCTTAAATGAATAGTTATTTGACAAGTGTAACTAGTCCTCCAGGCATGAGATACGGTGTAAAAAAACTATCCAGATTGATCAATAATGATTCAAGATAAGATTAATAAGGTAACGTACCGTACTATACGGTATTATGCGAGCAAGACTAACATATGTTCCTGTAGAGGTAGCGGATCAATTTGAAGATTTTATAATAAAAAGGGACGTGCAAATACTAGATGCAGTAAAGGCAAGGACTAGAGATTATAGTACACTTTCCCTTTTAAAATTATTGTATATGCTTAAGGGAAATCCGATGACGTTTTCAGATTTGTATTCAAAATCAAAGATAAGAATGAAAAGATCATTTCTAAATTATTTGCATCTTTGTGTAGATTACAATTTTGTTCAAAAAGAAGCAGTTGGATCAAATATGATATATTCCATCACAGACAAGGGAAGAATCATGTTGAATTTGTTTATTCATAAAAGTAGTTAAACAAGAGTTGGGCAAATTTCAAAACTATTGATTATTATAAAAAAATACGATTACAAATAATGTAATTCGCTCATGCCAATTATCAACAGTCCAACAATAATGTTGCAAAACCCATAGTCAATAAAGTAATTAGACAGAACAAATCGACATAAAGAATGCAAGGATCATTTCCAGAAGCTGAAGTATTTGAGCTTGGAAAAATTGACCTCAACAGCCCCATAATATTTGCAGGGTTTGTTGGGGCAGGAATTGTCGGGCCACTTGCAATTAGCCACATTATTGAAAAATTAAAAATGGAGCAAATTGCGGTAATGAGATCAAAATATCTCCCACCATCAACTGTTTTTACACGAGGCATACTGCGTCATCCTTTTAGATTCTATGCAAACAAAGAAGGAACAATATGTGCAATAATTTGTGAGATAACATTAAGAATGGAAGGATTGTATTCACTTGTTTCAGCCGTTTTGGATTGGGCAGAGAAAAATGGCTCAAAAGAAATTGTAATTTTGGACGGAGTGGCAAGTACAGAACACGATAACAAAGCCTACTGTGCAGCAAAAGAAGATCTGGTAAGAACAATGGCAGACAAAGACATCAACATGATCCCACAGGGATTTATCACTGGAATTCCAGGAGGAATTTTAAATGAATGTATAGTAAGAGAAATTCAGGGAATAGCTCTATTGGCTAAAGCAAACAAAACGCTACCAGACCCTGCCGCAGCCTCTACACTAATCGAGGCGCTAAACAGATTCTATGATATGAAAATAGATACCTCAGAATTGCAAAAAGAAAAAGACAGAATTAATTCAGAATTTGGTGAGTTGTCTCAAAAATATGTTGAACACAGAGAAGAACTATCTGGCATGTACATGTGATCTAAAACTAGGCAAATTCTTTTATTCACAGCAAATACGCATCAAACTATGGTCTTGACCTACAAAAATGCAGGCGTAGACATAGCAAAAATCAAACAAAGTCAAACAGCAATAGGTAAACTAATTGAATCTACACATAAACTCCAAAAAATGGTAAAAATTAAACATGGTTTTGGGCATTATGCGGGAATTGTAGAAATTCCAGGAGGAAGACTATTAGCTACACATACAGACGGTGTAGGAACCAAAGTAGTAATTGCAAATTTGATGAAAAAATACAATACGATTGGAATTGATTGTGTTGCAATGAATGTAAATGACATTATATGCATTGGTGCCACACCTGTTTCATTTGTAGATTATATTGCTGCAAACAAAAATGATCAGCAAATCTTCAAAGAAATTGTAGAAGGATTGGTAGAGGGGGCAAAAAAATCTGTAATGCCAATTGTGGGTGGGGAAACAGCAATAATGCCAGATGTAATTGCAGGAAAAGGATTCTCGTTTGATCTAGCTGGAATGGTAGTTGGACTAGTTTCAAAAAAAGACATTGTACTTGGAAATAAAATAAAACCGGGAGATGTAATTATTGGCGCAAATAGTAGTGGAATTCATTCAAACGGATATTCATTAGCAAGAAAAGCACTTTTAAGAAAATATTCTGTAAAAGACAAAGTAAAAGGAGTGGGAGTAATTGGAGAATCTCTTTTGATACCTACTGAAATTTATGTAAAGCCAATTTTAGAAATAATTCAAAAGTGCAAAATTAATGGTTTGGCACACATTACGGGGGGAGCATTCACTAAATTACTTCGTCTTAAAAAAATAGGATATGATATAGATTCATTACCAAAGATTCCACCAATAATGGAATTAATTGAGGAACAAGGTGTAAAGCCAGATGAAATGTACAAGACATTCAATATGGGCGTAGGATTCTGTGTCGTTGCTTCAAAAGAACAAGCAAGTGAAATAAAAACAATATTCAAAAAGCATAAAATTTCAAGTCAAGAGATCGGTCAAATTATATCTAAAAAAGGAGTGTTTGTAAATTCTACAAAAATTGCGTGAGAAATTATACAGGTGTGAAATAACATTCAACCAAAAATTATCTTATATTGGGGCTGATTCTATTTGAAAATAGAGAATGGTGATATTTACCAACTATATTCAGTCTATTAATAAAAAAACAACCATAGGACTTTCACTTTTAATCTTTCTATCCATTTTGATTTGGATCGTTCCAGAAATAATTGGATTTGATGCAAGTATTTCCTTGCGTCTTTTAGCTATAGTTCTACTTTCAATTTACGTTGTACTAGCATTTGAGTTTGTTCATAGAACAGTAATTGTGTTGGTAGTAGCTACCATTGCAATCACAATAGGTATTACCACAGGTCTTTTTCAAGCTGACGAAAGTTTAGAATTTGTAGTTCAATCTATTGATTTTAACACAATAGGTTTGTTGTTAGGAATGATGATCATTGTGATCATTTTAGCTGAGACGGGGATTTTTCAGTATATTGGAATCAAAATGGGTAAGGCATCAAAAGGAAACATGTGGAAGCTTCTTGTCATGATGAGTGTATTTACTGCTGTAACATCCATGTTCATAGATAATGTAACAACAATTCTGCTTATGATTCCAGTCACTATTTCCATATTCAAAACTTTTCGTATGTCACCTATTCCCTTTATACTGGCACAGGTACTTGCATCAAACATAGGTGGAACTGCAACTCTTATTGGAGACCCACCAAATATAATGATAGGCTCAGCTGCCAACATAGATTTTAATTCATTTTTGATTCACATGGGTCCTACGATTACAATTTCATTAATAGCATCGTTGATTCTATTCAAAGTATTTTTTAGAAAAGAACTAAAGGCAACACCACAAAATCTTGATGAAATAATGAGTCAAGACGAAATGTCTTTTATTAAAGATAGGCCACTTTTGATAAAATCATTATCGGTGTTGTTTGGTGTCATAGTACTTTTCGCTATTCATGGAATTTTACACATTGAGCCTTCATTTGTTGCTCTTGGTGGGGCAGGTGTTTTGCTACTCATAGCAAAAATAAAACCTGAAAAAATATTACATGATGTTGATTGGAGCACCCTCATATTCTTTGCATGTCTTTTCATCACCATAACCATCGCAAAAGAATCAGGAATGATTGATATATTGGCCAAAGCTGCACTTGGCATTACCGCAGGAAACGCATGGGCAAGTTTCTTTATGGTAATATGGGTGTCTGCCATCGCAAGTGCCTTTGTAGACAACATTCCATTTGCTGTAACTATGATACCGCTAATCGAAATTCTAAATCAAAATTCGACCATTACCTCAGAATTTCAGAGTGTCATCAGTCCTCTTTGGTGGGCATTATCTTTGGGAGTGGGATTTGGTGGAAATGGTACGCTCATTGGATCCAGTGCAGGAGTAATTGCCATTGGATTGGCAGAAAAATATGGTTACAAAATTACATTCATGCAATTCTTCAAAATAGGATTTCCATTCATGATAATAACGGTAGCAGTTGGAAGTATTGTTTTGATGATTGACCTAATGTTAAAACTCTAATTTAGAAGGATTTCAAGAGTACAAAAAGGATAAAATAGTCATTTCTAGAAAGTATTAAAAAATAGGAGGTTTTTAACGAATTTATGTATAATGTGATATGAATATTCGTGAATAGGTTGGAACCCATATTTTCAAAGGCATGTGGTGAAATCATGCAAAATCTCTTAACTGTCAGTGAGCCCACCAAAAAACAGGTCAAAGCAGAAATTAAAAAAATATGTACAAAATATGCACTTGAAAGAATTCCCAGAAATCATGAAATTCTTTCAATGGCAAAAGATTCAGATTTTTCCAAGTTACAAAAAGTACTACTAAAAAAACCAATCAAGACAGCATCAGGAGTATCAATAATAGCATTAATGCCAAAACCATATGCCTGTCCCCATGGAAGATGCACGTATTGTCCAGGAGGAATTGAATACAATTCGCCTAACAGCTATACAGGAAAGGAGCCCTCAACACTCAATGCAATTGAAAACAACTATGATCCTAAGCTCCAGATAATATCAAAAATTGAAAAGCTGGTTGCATATGGACATGATCCATCAAAGATGGAAATTGTAATTGTCGGAGGAACATTTCTATTTATGCCAAAGGACTATCAAGAGAATTTTATCAAATCTTGCTATGACGCACTAAATGGAATTGACTCAAAAAATTTGGAAGAAGCAAAATCAAACAATGAACACGCAAAAATAAGAAATGTTGGATTTACTATTGAAACAAAACCAGATTATTGTAAACAAAAACATGTTGATGCAATGTTAGATTATGGAATTACCAGAATAGAGATTGGAGTGCAGTCATTACAAAATAGAGTGTATAAAATTGTCAATAGAGGGCACGATTATAACGATGTAATTGAATCATTTCAAATTTCAAAAGATGCAGGATATAAAATTGTAGCACACATGATGCCGGGTCTTCCTACAATGACTCCTGAAGGAGACATTGCTGATTTTAAAAAATTATTTGATGAACCAGATCTTAAACCAGACATGTTGAAAATATATCCATCATTGGTAATAGAAAACACTCCACTTTATGAAGAATACAAACGTGGAGAATATGCTCCATATTCTGATGAGGATATGATCAGAGTTCTAATGGAGGTAAAAAGAAATGTTCCAAAATGGGTTCGAATAATGAGGGTACAAAGAGAGATATCCCCAAAGGAGATCATGGCAGGTCCAAAAGAGGGAAACCTCAGACAAATAGTACAACAGAATCTCAGTAAGCAAGGTATTTCATGTAAATGTATAAGATGCAGAGAGGCAGGATTGTCAAACAAAAAAACACAAGATCAGAATCCAACATTAAATCGAATTGATTATGAATCATCAGGTGGAACAGAAGTATTTTTGTCATATGAAGATTCAAATGATTCAATTTATGGATTTTTGAGACTAAGAAAACCAAGTATTCGTGCACATCGAAGAGAAATTGGAAATGATTCATGCATTGTCCGTGAATTGCATGTATATGGAAAATCATTAAAACTTGGAGAAAAAGGAGAAAATGAAATACAGCATTCAGGATTGGGTAAAAATCTGATGAGAGAAGCTGAGAAAATATCCACAGAAGAATTTGACGCAAAGAAACTTGTAGTGATCAGTGCTATAGGAACAAGGGAATATTATCAAAAATTAGGGTATTCGTTATATGGGCCATACATGACAAAATTATTGAATCAGGAATAATGTCAGAGCAGGAAATAATTGGAAAAGGAACTTGGATAGACAAGTTAGCTCATGAATTACTTGAACGTGAGAAATCACTTGGTAGAAGTTTAGATCTTTTAAGAGTTGAAAGCGGGCTTGGGGCTTCAGGGGTTCCGCACATCGGGAGTCTTGGAGATGCGGTTCGAGCATATGGGGTAAAACTAGCACTAGAGAATTTTGGATACAAATCAGAATTAATTGCATACTCTGATGATTTAGATGGATTACGAAAGATTCCAGAAGGATTTCCAGATTCCTTAGAAGAACACTTGGCAAAACCAGTTTCATTAATTCCAGATCCATTTGGATGCCATGAGTCATATGGAATGCACATGAGTAGCATTCTTTTGGATGGTCTGGACAAATTAGGAATAAAATATGAGTTTAGAAGAGCAAAAGACACATACAAAAATGGATTACTGAAGGATCAAATTCATACAATTTTAAAAAATAGTTCAAAGATTGGAGATAAAATTACGGATCTAGTAGGACAAGAAAAATTTCAAAAATTTCTCCCATACTTTCCAGTTTGTTCAAATTGTAACAGACTCTACACTGCAGAATCATTTGAATACATAGAAGATGAAAGGAAAGTAAAATACAAATGTCATGATGCAGAAGTAGGCTCAAAAATGATCAAAGGATGTGGTCATAATGGAGAGTCAGATATCACAAAAGATCTAGGAAAACTAGCATGGAAAGTAGAATTTGCTGCAAGATGGGCAGCATTTGACATCAGATTTGAAGCATATGGAAAAGATATCATGGACTCGGTTAAAGTAAATGATTGGGTATCTGATGAAATTTTGAATTTCCCCCATCCCCATCATGTCAAATATGAAATGTTTTTAGATAAAGGAGGGAAAAAAATTTCCAAATCATTGGGAAATGTAATCACAGGGCAAAAATGGTTAGAGTTTGGAAATCCAAAATCCATACTATTACTCCTTTACAAAAGAATTACAGGTGCAAGAGAGTTAGGATTTGAAGACATACCATCATTAATGAACGAATACAATGAATTAGAAGACATATTTTTTGGAAAAATCAAGGTAGACAATCGAGCCAAGTTAATAAAATCAAAAGGATTGTATGAATACGTCAATCTTTTAAAAACTCCAAAAGAATCCAGTATACATGTTAATTATAGATTGTTAATAGAACTGTCTAAAACATTCAAAGAAAACAGAATTGAAAGAGTGATGAAAAAATTATTGGATTATGGGGTAATAAAAAATCCAGATCCACAAATAGAAAAATTAATAGAGTTGGCTGGAAATTTTGCAGATGAGTTTGATCAACAAGAAAAAGTACAAGTAGACATGGATGAATCTGTAAAAAAAATATTGAAACTGTTAATTGATGCACTTAATTCAGAAAAAGAACCAGAAGATGTTCAAAATACAATCTACCAAATAGCAAAAACAAACGGTGTAGAACCAAAAGATTTCTTTAAAATTTTATATCAGATAATACTTGGCACATCAAGGGGCCCTAAAATTGGACCGCTTATTTCAGACATAGGAAGAAGGCATGTTGCAAAAACATTATCAGAGTATATCTAAGCATGGCCCACAGCAAGCACAACAAATCAAAAAACAGCACAGGTTTTGCGTTAATAATATTCGGTGCACTGTTGTTATTTTTAGCTCCCAATATCTATCCCAGCAATAGAGATTTAGGATTGATTTCACTAATTGGTGGAATCACTATTGGCGGAATAGGATTTTATCTCAAGTTTGTTCGTTCAAGAGAGAGAAAAATTTAAAGAAACGTTCATCTTTTGGGAAATTTTGAAGATAATAATGGGTCTTTTTGGAAAGAAAAAAGAGGAAATAGAAGAGACACAGGCAATAAAAAGTGAGGAACAAATTCTAAGAGAGGAACTTGAATCAGAAGTAGAAGAATTACAAAAAGAATTTAGAAAAAACCAAGATGAAATTAAAAATATTACAACAAAAATGCAAAGTGTAAAAGAAGAATATGATTCAGTAATTAACAATTTGATGTTAATAAAAAAAGAATCAAATTTGGAAAAAATGGAGTTGGATTCAATAAGACGAGAGCATAGAGACATTAAATCAAAAATAAGTGATGCAACGGAAAAAATAACTGCAAATAAAGATTCAAGTGATGAACTAGATAAAACAAAATCGAATATTATAAAAATGAAACAAGAACTAGAAAAATTGGAAAGAGAACATGATGAGATTAAAAAGAAGGTAAAAATCGAGGAATCGTCATTACAAGAAATACATAAACAACAGATTCAAACAAAGCAGGAGTTAGAAGAAATTAATTCAAAAGCCTACAAAGCAAAACATGAAGTAGAAAGTCCAGCGCATAAAGACAATACGAGCATAACAAGTGTATTCACGTCAAAAGAAAAAGGGTTTATCGAAGGAGAAATAAAAAAAGAATCAAAGGGAATAATAGAAGCTGCAAGTGTGATGGTAGGGTCGTTAAAATCAAAATTGAGTATGGCTGAAAAAGAACTTGAATCAATTCAGAGGATATTAGAAAGGGAGCGTAATGAACATGCACAGACTAAAAATGAGCTTGAAAAACTAAAAAAGATAAAATCTCAGTCTACATATTAGATAAAAACAAGATAATTTAATTTTGGATTTAACGCATTAATTCTGCCGCATATTGAGAGAAAAAGAAAAATGCTATACAACCTCCAATAATTGAAATCCATGCAACAATTTGTTTATTTCTGGACATTACTGATCAATTGAAAAAACACATTATTGAATCTACTTAAACAAAGTTCAAAATTATTTTTTTGAAATTTTTATCAGGTATATTGATTTTCTTAAATTTTTTATGTAATACTTTCAATGAAATTCATATCCATCAAGAAATAGCTCAAACTAGATCATAATTAAAAAATGTCGCTCAGAGATAATTTAGCCATAAATTAGGCAATGTTCACATTCACAATTTGTTTGTTGTTTTAACTTTACCAAACATTTTTTGTGTTGCCCAGCTTGACATTGAACACACACTTGATCTATGTTATCAACACTGGTATATTTTTTTGATTGATCAAAGCCAAATCCACCATCTTGAGGTCCAACCATGTTTAACTTCACATCAAAGCAGTATTTCTACTTCACTAACAGGGTCAAAAAATAATGCATCCCATAGGAATAGAAATAGATTGGAAATTAATTTCATCAATATTAAAAAATTAAGATAGAAAAAAGTTGGAAGAATTTGATGATGTATTTTCCAAAATAAAAGAATTTTCATATGGCTTTATTTTTTATACCTGTTAGACGTCATTTAGGACTAATCTTAAATTGAAAAATATCCTAATCACATCTATTGTTGTTGTAAATGTAGTAACATCTGATATGGCATATTGTAAATGGATAGACAATGTAAAAATTAAAACAACAAAAAAGATGAATAAATTTTTTAATATATCATATGTTAATTCTAAATCACGTAACTAAAAAAATTGCATCACTTGTAATATTATTTTGTGACAATAGAAATAATCTAGACATAATTTTTAATAACAATAAAGCTACACATGACATGATGATGAATGAATTGTGAAAAATGTGATATCCAACTCATTGAAACACAAACACGAAATGGCATAACTTTGGGATACTGTAACAATCATTTTTGTGCCTCGTTTGGTAAATCAGTTTTTCAGCAATCCATGTCTTAAACAAAACATTATTTTCAAGTATTGTTTCTATGCAAATCAAGACTACATTCAGTGTTAAAACATTGATTCAGTGTTAAAAGATTAACAAATTAATGTATTTCATTAAAGAATCATTCAACATAATATCATTATTTGATTACGCTTGTTTTTAGTCATTATTTTTGTCAGATTTTTTTTCTGATTCTGGTTTGTCCCATAAGTGCATTGTTCCTCGAATCATAAATGAACCGACGATAATTGCAACAATTCCCCCAATAATAAAAAGAAAAAAATGTCCTATACTTTTCAAATTAGCCAACATATATGATAATGTCTAATGCATAATTATAATTGTCTGACAAAGATCACATAATAGTGAAAAATGGAAGTACTCATGATTTGCAACAATAAAATAATAGGGTGTTATCACGATAATTCAATTCATTTCGAAGGAAGTGGTAAATGTCTAGTAAAAGGCTGTAAGTGCGAAAAATATCAAAAAAGTAGATGAGGAGACGGGTCATATTTAATTAAAATTTTGTAGAGATCCAGATACATAAAATGACAGTTCCAACCATTGCAAGCTATTTGATGATTTTCAAACCATTGAATTTAAAAAATTCCAACATAGAAAATAGATCTAAAAATCAACAATCAGAGTCAGGTTTTAATTGAGATTAGATAATTTATGTTCTAGTTCTTGAATTTCTTTTTGGTACATTTCAGCTTTGCTCTGAGCGAATTGTTTTTGTGCATGAATTATTGCAATTAGTGCTTCTTTGTAATTAGAATCACCCTCTTTGATGAGATTACAGGAATCAAGTGAAGTCAAATGACCAGTAACTGTTGCAATTGCACCCTTCTGATTAAATTTTACAATTCCACCAAATGCTTCAATCATCATGTATCCGGATTCAGATTTGCATTTGTAGGTAACTCTGCCTATTTCAGTATTAAATAATTGTGTTATTCCTCCGGGCAGTTTTGTAACTGTGACTGTCATAAAATATTGAAAATGTATGAAGTATTAATGATTTTAGAAAAATGTTGCTAGGCAGCATTGTTTGAGGCAGTGGATTCAACGGATGCTGCAAGAATTTTATCTATCGTATTAATTGCAATCTTGTCTCTTCCAATTAGTTCAAACTTTTTTATCAGAGTTTCGAACTTTGTTTCCTCTTGTACTTGCTCATTGACAAACCATTCCAGAAACGCAGAAGTCGGATAATCTTTGTCTTTTTGTGCAATTTCAACCATCTTGTGTATTGCA
>JAERMO010000064.1 GCA_016844465.1 Nitrosarchaeum sp.
AGTCTACTGACATTGCGTTATTATTGTTAGATCGTGTTATAGTAAGTATAGCATAGTTATCATGAGGTCCTGTATGTACTATAGTGTCACCTATTGTAACGTTTGGTGGACTAGGTGAATCTTCAGTATCAGTATCATAACCAATCCATACAGAATTTGCATCAACAGTATTTTGTGCTGCAATTTTGATGTTGGTTGGAGTGATTCCCTGAGAATTAGTAAAGTCAATTAATTTACCTGAATTCGCAGAGAGACTCACATAGGATGTGCCAGTTGTTTCAAAGGACAAGGTAGCAGGAACATCAGAGATTACATATAGCGCAGAGATTTGTCCTGGTTGAGGAAATGAAAGAATAGTTTGTTTTATTTCGGTTCTGAAAAATTTAGCTGAACCGGTATCAATAATTCCTGGGGGAGAGGATAACCCATCCTGTTGAGTGCTAGTTGGTATGATATTCTCAGCTTTTAAATCTACAGGTGTACCTGGTCCATTCACAAATGTTTTACCATCAAAAGCTGAGAAAGAAAAAAAATCAGAGCCAGTAAAGGTAGGACCTGGTTGATAAATCACACGAGCTGAATTTCTATCTTGTTTGAGTGGTGGTGAAAGTTTACCGTGTGTTGGTTCAAAGACAGTAAAAAAAGACAAAATATCATTATTGGTATCGTCTCCAGTAAGCCAGATATGTACTTCGTTAAATCCTGAACCGATATAGTCTACTGCAATGTCAGAATCAAATTGATATATTGTAGGTGAATTGTTTGAAGGCGGAATATTAAAAGGAATAGTACTGCCAATTACAAATCGTTCTTCGTTGATTTGTGCAATATCTACAAAAGTTCCTATAACCTTCACAGTGTAAAGTCCTTGCACTGTTGGTTTGAATACTATAAATTCATTATTCTGATATAATGAATTAGAAGATATAATTGGAGTAATAGTACTGGCTGGACTATAAATTTGGAGATTCAGATTGCTTATTGGAGTAGGTACAATACTAGGGTATGGTGCAAAAACATCTGTCATTGGTTGACTAAACCATGACAAAATAATTTTGGTTTCTTTTCCGACATCTGCTGTAGATACATAAAATGTATATGGTTTGGTTTCATCCTGATGTATTGTATCTCGAATTATATGATTCAGTGAAAATTGAC
This sequence comes from Nitrosarchaeum sp., assembly GCA_016844465.1. Classification (GTDB taxonomy): domain Archaea; phylum Thermoproteota; class Nitrososphaeria; order Nitrososphaerales; family Nitrosopumilaceae; genus Nitrosarchaeum. The sequence goes on from JAERMO010000064.1 coordinate 1,159, forward strand.
CATCTTCTATCTCATCTTTTATTTTGGCATAAGTTAATGACTTTTCCACATTAAGCAAACCAAAACCATAAGAGTTTAGAGTTGTATACACAACATCAGTTGGATTAGTATTTCCTAATGCTTCATAACCTTCAGCAGTAATAGGATATCGTAAAAATGGAATTAGACCTTGTGGATCCCATTTTGCACCGAGGAGTAATGTAACCTTTGTTTCAAGGGGAGTGTAATATGGAGCAGCAGCACTATCTTTGATCAAGGCTGCAGCAGCAGTTACAAAGGGAGCTGCGAAGCTGGTACCGCTACCTGTACTATATTCATCATTTTCATCAGCCATAAAAATATCTACTCCTGGAGCTACCAATTCTGGTTTTAATCTCCGATCCGGTTGTACTTGATTGTAAATTGCAGGACCATGTAAACTATCATATGCAATTATAGAATTTGCATCAACTGAACCTACTGCAATATTATTATACGGACATGCAATATCATCTACAGTAGCTCGGACGGAACTAATATTTCCTACAGAGGTAATTATTAACATCCCTTCATCAATAGCTTCGTCTATCAAAATACCAAAGGTGTTATATTCATGGCATCCAGTTAGTGGACTAATAGAGATGTTAGCCAAGTCGGCACCATTTCTAATCGACCAATCAAATGCATTAACAAAATTTCCAACCGTTGCTGTTGTATGTACAGGATCAGTTATTCCTTGATTCTGTGAAATTGCAACGTCAAGTAATTTTGCGCTAGGTGCCACACCGGCATTTGCTACAATTCCTTGACCTGCAATTATCGATGCAATTCCAATACTATGTGAACCACTTTCTCTAGTGATAGCGTTAGTGCACACTCCGTTACTGCATGATGTAACTTCTATTACCGTTTGATCAAGTCCGTAAGGAAGATCGGGATGAGAGCTAACTGTGGGGGTAGGATTGACTAACCCAGTTGTATTCAATATTCCAGGATTATCTATAACAGATACGGTTACTCCGTGACCTCTAAATGGAAAAGGCGGAAGGGTTCCTACAGAATCAGAATGTATGATGTGTTTAGCTTGTTCTATTGTGGTTGCGGATTGGAAAACCTTTTGTTCTCCATCGCCAGCTCGAAATACAATATTTCCATGGTCTGCAATTTTTGGAATTTCAGATGTTGGGATTCTAGCTGATATGAATGAAAGTCTTTCAGCCACGTAGATGTCTTTAGCACCATGAGTATGCCTAAGAACTTCTTCAAGATCTTCCTTGTTTTCTTGTGAAATTATTTTTGGATTCCTGTCTGTGCCATCCTGTTTGCTAACAGCAATGATTACGTGATGATAATCGGTCTTGTCTATTAGATTGCCAATAGTTTTGTTTGGTTCATTTTCTTCTGCTATCAGTAACTTTTGGCATTTTGGCTTGTCTTTTATTTTTTCATACTTGTTTACAATTTTACTATTTTCGTATGTAGTTGAATTTGAATCATAAACAAATATTTCGTCATTTGAAAAATTGCCTATTTCATCAAGGCATTGATGGAACTCGTTTTTTGTTTTTATTTTCTCTTGAATTTGATCATAAAAACCTTCATCAAATTTTATTTTTCGTTTAGCATCTAGAGGTGTATCTTTTTTTGGTTTAGTACTAGTATCAGAGGAAACAATTGTTTCAACATCATCTGAAAATGACGTAACTGCAGATACAGATGTAGAATTAGATGGAGTTGCTTTCATTTCAGAAAACGACAACATTGGAATGAATCCTGCCATCAAAACAAACCCAAGAGATATACACAAAATGGTTTTGTTTTTCAAAATCCATTTGTAATTATTAGGAATTATCATTACAGATATCTCTCAGTATTAGATTGATTTAATGTCAAGAGATTATTTGGAGAAATTAGCACTTGTCCAAAGTTAATTGTATCACTTTGAGAGGTAATTACATCTGTACAAGTAATATCAAAATTAGATGATGAAATAATAACAGAAAATAAGCTTGAATAGCCAAAATAATTTTTCATGTTGGGTTCGTCATACACTAGTTAATAAGATGATCCAGAATTATGCGATCAAGAATATTGCAAGAAAATTATTTCATAGAATGATAAAATAGTGACATTTCACTATAGGATTGATGAAGAATAATAGCATCATACTGTATTAAACGAATTTTTCCGATTAATTATCCATATAAAAACCAAAAACACATTGAGTCAAGATAAGGTTAGATTAATTCGTGATTTTTGTAGTATTTCAAAAATTTCGTTTAGACACAATTGTTTTAGTTGATTTTTTAACCTTAAGGAAAAGTTGTCACATATCTACTGTTGTTTCAAAACAAAAGATCTTTAGAGTGTTTTGATTGCAAAAATGAGCCTATGCTATCTGGAAATTAATAATGATTCTGTGGTTTCTAAGAATTCAGGTAAATCATTTGAATTTATTGAACCACAAGGAATACTCCAACCAATAGGACTATCAAAATATTGGGATCTTATTGGGATCTTATTCGGATTAATCCTATTAAAAACATAATTTGATTGCATCTTTGTTTCATGATTTTTAGAAAAAATCTAAAAATTTCCAATATTTTGTCAAACTTGATTCTTTTTGAATAAAGTACATGTTTAATAATTAATGTTGATGACGATCAGTGTGACAAAATCATTACTAATTTTTGTATTTTTTTTTATTTCAGTTATTTTTGTACCATTTATTCTTGCAGAACCTCCAATCACCACAATTTCAATTACTTCAGACAAACATGTTTATGAAAAAAATCAAACTGTAATCATTTCAATAAATAATGAAGATTCGAGCAATAGCGCAATATTTAATTTTGCACTCATTGATCCCAACGGAAAAGAATTTGAAGATGAGTGCGTATCATATGAAAAACCTCTAGGTAATATGATCCAACCATTTTCAACAGCAAAAATAACATGGAATACAAAAAACTGTAAAGTTGAATTAGTAGAGGGAAATTGGATAGTCTCTTCTCACTTCACCTCAGAAAACAAATTGGCAGATTTGATCACTAGTATTGAAATAAAAATTGTTGGAGATATTGAAAAATACAACTCTTCACCTTCGATTTCATATTCTCAAAATGAGATTATTTTTCGGGATAATCCAAAAAAAGGAATATTCAAGATTGTCTTTGATGGTAAAACCTTTGATACACCATATGACATTTTGGGAGGAGAGATAGACTACCTATATGTTGAACGAGACAGAATTTCTTTCAAAATAGATGAATTCCAACCAAAGGTTACTCTAAATGTGAAAATACCAAATGCTGCCCAATTTACTGATAAAACTTGTTTTTATGAAAGACCATCAATGTGGATAACGAGAGGTGAAGGAACCCTTGTCCATCCATTTATAGGAGGAATAACTTATTCTAATTGCCAGAAACCATTAGAGTGGACCAAACAGGATGCCATTTTATGGAATAATGGATCTTTATCAGATTCTCATTTTTCATCCATGATACAACTATTGATTGAGCACAAAATCATTGACGGACCTACAACAACAATTGAAAACGCCAATCCAAAATTTAACAGAATCTTATCTAATACAATAACGGATTTACCTCAATGGCTGAAAGTCCCAGCAAAATGGTGGAATCAGGATATAATAAGTGATAATGAAATGATGGATTCTATTGAATACCTAATTGAAACAAAGGTAATAAAATTTGAAGAGTCTATCAAGAATTAGCTGTATTAGATAGAATCTATAGATTTAGTGTACAAATAATCCTTTGAATCCAAGGTTTTAGATTTTAATTTTTGTTTCTTAAAATTTTCTACAAACTGATAGTTGGTTGATTATAGTAATAAAATCAACAATGTGAACTTTTACTTTCTTCCATCAAGAGTAAAACACTAACTAAAAGGTTCTAGCCGACGAAGATCTTTCAAATCGGTTAAAATAATGCAATTGTACTTTTTGTCTAGGTTATTCTGTTTACTTAGACCTGCAAACATTTTCTCTGTAACTAATACATCGCAATATGGAATTGCTCCTGCGAAATGATTAAGATCCCAAATATCACTAGGTTGTATTTTCCGTTGTGGTGAAACTTCATCTCTGGCATATGTTAATCTAAAAAAAACATTCAAAGCTGGCATATCATCCATAAAGGAACGCATTTCTTCTACTGTTTGTAAAGAAAATACATCTTCAGCTGGAATCTGATTAGTATAAAGAAATTCTGCCATATGAGGAACAACACAATCAATCATAATACTGGCTTCTGAAAATCTCTTCCTAACATCTTTGTCCATTTTTCTTTTATTTTCACGATTCTTCTCTAATAAGAGGATTAGTTTGTGATTGACGCTTAAAGCATCGATGCTTATTTCCACTATTTTAGGATCTTTCAAATTTCTTTTGATAACTTCTAAATTTTCATTAAAATCTTTGAAGCTAGTTCTTATAACATCCATCCATTCTAACGGAGGATTTTTAGTTTTGATGAATTTATCAAAATTCATTCCACAGAAATAGCTCAGTCCTTTTTTGAGTATTTCATTATGGATATTGTGTAAAGAATTTCGCTTTAAACGATGCATGATCGTATTTTCAATTTCTTTACCAAAAAACAAATCAACTGGTTGTAGAAACCAACCTTTTGAAATATCTACCAAGAGATCTATGATCTCTTCTCGTTTCTGTTGATTAGAGTGTCTTGTCAATTCATGCACATGAGACGCTGAGATTGGAAATATTATTTTTTCAGAATCAGAAAGCGATTTTATTTTTTCAAAAGTTTTTTTATATTCATGATCATTTTCTTTGCCGCTAGCAATTTGAGCTAATTTTATCCAATGATTTGTATCTAGATACACTCTCTTTATCATAACCTCAGTTCTGGATCTTCTCTCACATATAAAAAAAGAAATTTCTTATCAGAATTAGTTTTTGAAAGTTTTGAGTTCATAGTGTTCTACAAACTTGGACGATCGGAGGGAGGGAATATAAATAAGGCAGTTACGTTTGACTTGTGACGAAAGTTATAATGAAAATTCTAATTTTCATATAGATTAACCTCCCCTCACATTTTGCACTCGTTGTAAATAAGGACAAGCTAGAATATCTGTATCTTTTTTTACTAGGCCCATGAATTTGCTACCACATTTAGGGCAGAACAACTTTCTTCTCTTCCAGAGTCTAGCGCGATAATATGGAATCATAAATCTTGATATCTTTCTGAATCGTAATTTCCAATCCTCAGTAAGATAATAGATTCCAAGCACAGGTTTTGCACCTTTTATCCCGCGATTCCGAGGATCCTTATAGTGAGTCCTTGCATGATTGTATCTTTTTGCTATTGAAATTACATACTCCATTTGAGCTATCATAGAGCTATCAGATTTTCAAGATAATAAAGACAGATTATGACGTTTCTACAGTATTTTTTTGGTATTCAAATAACAAACTAAAATGAGTATGGATAGAGTATGCTATTTCTTAAATTAATCAGGATGGTTATGACGTTTTTACAGTATTTTTTTGCTATTGAAATAAAGCACTCTGATGTGTATGCTTAGTGTATGGATAATGTATGGCATTTTGTAAACAAAAAATAGAACAAATATCTTTCTATTCACACTATTCCTGCATCTTTTGGTCTTCCACGTTTTCTTTTCATTGATTTTCGTCCGCGCTTTCTGTTTTTGACAAAAATATTATCAGCCTGAGAAAATATTTTGGCAATTCCATAGGCTAGTTTCTCAAACTGTGCTTCCTGCTCTTGAATGGGTATTGTACTCAATGCTTCATTAATTTCAGTCTCCAAACTTTTAGTGTGTTTGTTGCCAGCCGTGCTTATTTTTTTGATAGTTTCGCTATCACTAGTAACGTAAAACTCTGCTATCGCAATTAATCTTGCAAGCAGTTCTACTCCTCCTTTGAGTGACTGATTATAATTCAAGCCATACACGTCACGCAATTTATCAAGAATTCTCTTTTCATCTGATGTGAATTTTGCTGGTATGGTGTGCCATTCAGTCATGTAATTTGTATACAAATTTCGATATTAATTTTTGTTATTATTGTATAGTATGAATAATGAATTGAAAGATTCAAAAATTGAGCACGGGGGGATTTTTCTGTGCGAAAGAAAAATTTCACAAATGAATTACAGCTATATTGTAACTATTCCCAAGGAATTTGTTTTGAGCACGCGATTTGACAGAATCATATCAGTAAGAATAATCTTGGCAGATGACTGTCTAAAACTAATCCCTTCACGGGCAAAAAATGGAGATGAGGAGGTGGAATTATGGAGATCATAAAAAGGGTAAATACGACAAACCCACTTTCATTTGTTGATGAGGTCCGCACATCGGTGCGGTCTGATGTGGGAAAACAATTGACGTACAAAAAAACTCAAACAACAACTGCCAAAAAACACAACCGATCAAGAAAAGAAAGAATTCTTGCAAATCCTGATGTAAAAAGATGGTATGACAATCTAGCTAGAGGCAGTCCAATTACTGCCGAGGTTAGATTAAGAAGATTGGACAAATTTTGCAAGTTGCATGACTTGACTCCGGCACAGCTATCAGAGCTTGCAATGAAGGACTTGAGAGCAGTGACAGATCTGTTGGAAGATCACATAACTTGGATGGAAGAAAAAAACTATGCGCCAGGATATATCGAGGATGTTATCAAGTCAGTAAAATCATGGCTTAGGCACTTTGATGTCGAGATAAAGCGCAAACTAAAGGTGACAAATCCTGATTTCACTCCGACACTGCAAAACGAGCGAGTTCCAAATGCAGAAGAAATCTCTGAAATATTCAACCGTGCAACATTGCGGTCTTCTGTGAGTATCTCACTGATGTCAAAAGCAGGTCTGAGACCAGAAGTGATGGGCAATTATAATGGAACAGATGGACTATGTCTCAAAGATCTACCTGACATTGTAATCCATCAAGGAGTTGTAAAATGCATCAGCACACCTAGCAGAATTATTGTCAGGCGAGAGATATCAAAAGCAAGACACCAATACTTTACATTCTGTACCCAGTCTGCGACAAAAAAACTAGTTGCATATCTCAATGACAGACTAGCATCTGGGGAACCACTCCATGGTGATTCACCGATAATTGCACCTGACTACAAATACAAGACACACAGGGGCAAAAACCAAAACAAATCATTCTTGCCAACAAGTCAAATCTGCAAAGAAATCAGAAATACATTTCGCCCTAGATTTCAGTGGAGACCATACGTGCTAAGGGCATATTATAGAACACAACTAATAATTGCAGAAGCGCAAGGAAAGACCAGTCATTCGTTTGCATCCTTTTGGTTCGGACATAAAGGTGACATGTCAGCAAGATATTCTACAAACAAGGGAATTCTTCCAGAATCTTTGATAAAAGAAATGCGAGAATCATTTCAGCGTTCTGAAAAACTACTTGATCAAGAGTTATCGCATGAAGATCCAACACTAAAACAAAAAGAAGAATTAAGTGACACCATTCAAAAAGCAACTCCGCAAGAACTTGGAAAAATGCTAGAGATGTTTCAAACTATGAACATCGGCAAGATAAACCAAGTCAGAGAGTAGCTACAAGTGAAGAGGCTGAGCGATTAATTTTGCAAGGTTGGAGATTTGTGGGAATTCTACCAAATGGAAAAGTTGTGTTGGAAAAAAGAGATATCCGAATCCAAAGTGGAAGCGGGTCTAGTGGGATTCGGACCCACGACAACCGGATTAAGAGTCCGGTGCGCTACCTGGCTGCGCCATAGACCCATAAAAAGAGAAAATCCTAGAGTTGTTATTAATCTTAAGATTGTAAAAGAAATTAAAATTTAGTTTTGAGCTTTTGCTTCAATTTCGGCGTATTTTTCAAGAATTGCAGTAAGTACAGTTGAAACTGGAACATCATTCATCTTTTTCTTTTCAGCAAGTAATTTTTGATATGCATCTAGTGTGATGTATACTGGAATTGAGCCGTTTCCTTCTAGTAATCCTCTGACGTTGTATAGTGCAGTTTCCATTCCCCTTTCAGCAGATTTTGCAAACTTTGCTTTGTCAAGAATTGCTCCTAGTGGACCAAATGGCATGTTATAGTCTACAGTCATTGTTACTTTGGTAAGGTTATCACCTAATGATTTGAATTCATTTGTAATTATCCATTTCTTAAATGGGCCCTCAATCTGTTTTGCAGAAATTTTTTCATTTTTGACAAACTCTGTTGTTTCACAATCCCATTCAAGACGTTTACCGTTAAAGTTACCTATTATTCTAAATGTTGTTCCGACACCCATTCCCTCTTTGATATCCATTGGGATTACAGTCATAGTTATTGCATCATTTTTAATTTGATCAGAAACATGCTCTGGTCTTGCAAAATAAGTAAATACATTATCAATTGGTGTTTTAATATCGATTGATTTGCTTACGATAGTCAACGATCCAATGGTTTGCCAATAAGGATTTAAAGGTTTTGAAGATTTTCCAATGAAAATTGATTAACACTATATTCATGCGGAGATGTACATAATTTACAATGAAGAATTTGCGATCAGTTAGCATCATGTTTATTTTAGGTTTTAGCCTAGTTCCCTTATTTTCTGATGCATATGCGCATTCGATGTTTAATTCTGCTGAAGAATTTCTTGGAGGATATAGAATTCAAGTAGCCACCTTGCCAGAATTTCCACAGATAGGAGAAAAATCTCAGATTCTTTTCAGAGTTGGAGACAGTGACTTTAAGGAAGTTGATCACTTTACAATGGGTGTTCGATTCTTTTACAATGGCCAGCAAATTGATGCAATAGAGCCACAGTTACATCAAGGAGGTCATTATGAGCTAGATTATGTCTGGAAAAATCCTGGGAATCATGTTGTTAGAATTGACTTGTATGATATGGGTGGTAAACCAGGAATTCTAACTTATACATTTAACATGGGCACCCAAAGTCCATTTGGATATATTTTCATCATGGCAATTACAGTAGGAGCTATTACCTTGGGAGTGGTTGTAACCTATATCTATCTGCCAAATATACTACGCTTTAAAGTCAAATCTTAGATTCAATTGGTTTTTTTGCAATTTTAAATGCAAACAGTGTAGTCAATAAAACCATTGCAAACAAAAGGATTCCAACTCCCAAGTGAATGGCAACAAGTACGGCATGAAGTTTTAGATTGATTACCATAGCACCCAAAGTAATCTGTGTAACGACAAGAGTTGCTGCAAAAGCACTAGTAAATTTTATCTTTCTTCCAGCATTTTTGTTAATCCAACTACCTATTGTAGTTGCAATTACAAGTGTGGCAGTAGTTACGGCAATTAGGCGATGTGTCCATTCAATGAAATATTTTTCATTAGGTAACACGCCATTTGGACATAGAGGCCACTCAGGACAGGTCAAGCCAAGTCCAGCTGAGGAAATATAACCTCCAATAAACATGAGAGAATACAAAACAATCAGAGTTGCCAGTGAGAGATATTTTAAAGCCAATACTATTCTACTATGAATGAACCTTGCATTCCTTGCAATGCATGTCCTGGAACGGTACAAATGTAGTAATAAGTTCCCGGAGCACCTGCAGTAAATGTAACACTTCCACTTTCACCTGGTTTTAGTGGGTTTGATGCAGTTGAAATAGCAGAATTCCAAAGTATGTTATTGAAATTTTCTGGATCTGAGACAATACCTAGTGCGTGAAATGATTTACCTGCATTTACTGCAGAAAAAGTAATTTCATCGCCAGATTTTACACGAAATTCAGGATTGTATCCTTCTTCGCCGGGTAATGCGTTAAATGCCAGAGTTCTAAAATCAGATGATTCAATAAAATCTACACTAAAGTCATGACTAACGCCCGTTGGAGCTGCTGCTTTTGGAGCTTCTCCTGCTTGTGCTGCACCTACAATAATCTCTCCAACCATTCCCTGATCTCTGTGACCTGGAACTGTACAAATGTAGTAATAGATTCCTTCTTCGCCGGGAATAAATTCTGACATTCCACTTTGGCCAGGTTTTAATGGATTGCTTGCACTTGCAACTTCAGTTCCTGAAATAATCCCGGCAAATCCTTCATCTGCCTTTGTTACACCAAATGCGTGAAATGATTTACCTGCATTTGCAACATTAAAGGCAATTTCATCACCAACATTTGTATTAATGGTAGGATTGTGTCCTTCTTCGCCGGGTAATGCATTAAATGCCATAGTTTTAAAATCAGACGATTCAATAAAGTTTAGGGTTATTTCCATGTGTTTTCCAGTTGCTACACCTGGTGCAAGTCCATGTTCAGGTTCACCTGCCATTTGAGCAACTACTGGAGCTTGAGTAGATGTCCAATAATCCCACATACCAAAAAAGATCACACCACCAACAATGCAAATGCCTAGCATTATTGCAAGCATTTTGCTAGTTCTTGCCGAAGTGGTCCTGTAAATTTCTTGGTTATGTTGATTCATTTCATATTTCTCCTAATGATGTGGATTCTTTGCCTCATATGGCCAATAGTATTTTCCACCTAGATTGAAAGGATCATCAGTGTCTGAAATCTTTCCTTTGCCAGAACTGTAAATCAGGTTTATCAAGAATATTACCATACTTACACCAATAATCATAGCGCCTACTGTTGCAATTTGGTTCATAGCAATCCATTCTGGAATTGGAGGGTAATCATAAACTCTTCTTGACATTCCGTATAGACCAAGTACATGTTGTGTAAAGAATACAAGAACGGTTCCTACAAATGACAAGATAAAGTGAACTTGTCCCATTTTCTCATTATACATTCTTCCTGTTACATATGGGAACATGTAGTAAAGAAAACCAATAGAGCCAAACGCAATTGTACCCATTACAAATAGGTGAAAGTGGCCAACTACCCAATAACTGTCATGTGTTTGAAAGTCCAATGGCATTGCAGCGTTTACAACACCGCCTGCTCCTGCTGAGAAGAATAATGCAATTCCTCCAACTGCCCACATCATTGGTGTTGCGAATTTAATTCTACCATTCCACATTGTTGCAATAAAATTAAAGACATGCATGGCAGATGCTGGTACTGCAGCTAGTGTTCCGATCATGAATACAGTTTTTTCAGTAAATGACATTCCTGTAGCATACATGTGGTGTGCCCAAGATGAGAAACTTACCATTGATAA
>JAERMO010000065.1 GCA_016844465.1 Nitrosarchaeum sp.
ACTATTCCTTGGTATGATGCACTTTCAAGACAAATATAATGAAGACCTAGAAAGACTGCAAAGATGTGATATACACTATGTTACTCCAGATCTTAGAATCGTTCCATTTTGTGCCTTTAATGTAATCCCAGAATGGTACAGAGATAGAATTCAAAAGAAATATTCTATTACAGTAGAAGAATGGGAAGAACGAGAAGGCGTTAAGCTAGAAGACGGTCTTTACAGAGGCCTAATGAGACGTGGAGCAGGAGATGAGCTTGCTGCAGGATGTGCAAAAAGCCAAATGTTCCATGAAGCATCACAAGCAGTGATGTAAAAAGAAAATTTATTTTTAAAATTTTCTATTTGATATTGTCATTTTTTTCCATTAACACTGTATCCACTTTCAATTTCATTAAAGTGAACGATTTTCAATTTTACATCTTTGAACCATTTTCGCACTTGTTTTTCTGTATGCCTATATGCGAATTTAGGAAAATACCAATCATAATTAGTTGCAACACTTTGTTCAAAAGGAACATCTGGTGACCACCAACACTTTAAAAAATTCCAATAGAAAAATCTCTGAACATCATATGTCCCAGCTTTTATTTCTAGCAACGGAATATCTCTTGGGATTGTAATTTTCTTTTTTAATTGTGATAAGTTTTTTCCTAACAACGTCATATCTTTTGAAAATTCCATGCATTGTTTTTCAGTCATTTTAACCGTTGATTGTCGAATAAAATCATCAGCAAACTCACGCATTGGTCCTTTTTTTCTATAGACATAGATTGAGATGAGTCCACCTTTTTTCAATAATCTAGTGAGCATTTTAAATGATGATTCTGTATCCTTGGTATGATGTAACACTTGATCCGAACAAATAAAATCAAAAAAATTTTTCTTAAAAGGTAATTTCCTAATATCAGCTTGTAAAAAATGAATATTTTGTGATTTACCAAATTTTCTATAAGCAAATTCTATACTTTCACTTGCATCAATAGCAAAAACTTGAGCATTAGGATTTAATGAAAATAATTTCGCACTATTGCCTACCCCAGTTCCTGCGTCAAGAACTCTTGTTCGTGTATTCAAAAAACTCTTAAATTTCGATAATGTTTTCCAGCCAAATCTTTCCAAAAACCATTTTCTCTGACCATCTGCCCATTTTTTGTTATGATATGTTTTATTGAAATTCCTCCATTTTGAAGAAAACGCATCTTCGGTTTTAATGAAATCTTTTTGCTTATCTGATACTAGACGTGGAATTCCCCCTATTATTGGAAAACGATGTTTTTTTGTACAAATGAGTTGTCCTTCAATAATTTCTTCTTTCTGCTTTTTCTTAACCTTAATAGAAAAATCACTCTGACATTCTGGACATATGATCTCATTTACTATTTCTACTTTCAATTAAAAAAATTGTAATTAATAGTAAATAAAAATAAGTAGTAACTAATTTTGGATCACTGTATGAAAATTATCTAAGCGGACAGTTCCGTGTTCGGATCCATCTCTTTTGTAATGAAAAGTCTATACCAAATCTCAAATGCAAGTAAACCATGAAATTTGTTAACATATCTAACATTAAGATTATCAGCAAGATTTTTGAAATGTTTTTGAATCCAATCCTTGTTTATCCATCCATCTTTCACAATTCTCGCGTCAGAAAGATAATGTTCACATAATTTCTTGCCATGTGATTTCCAAAGATTTACTGTATTTACCGAAAATCCTTGTTTTTTTGGATTAATCAGATTAGGACTAACATATTTTTTTAAGATGGCTCTTAAAGGTAATTTACCTAATTAAGATGCGGAGCAAAGCTCAATAATTCTTTTGATAAAATAGGACTAACAGCTTTTAGATGAAAGTATTCATGAAAACTCTTATTCAAAGGAATCCAATTAAAGAGTAACTTTCCATTAATGTCAGCTAAAAATATCTGATTAATTGTAGGTAACGTATTATCAAAATATGGAATTATGAACGAGTATATTTCATCCCATGAAAATTTAGCTTTTTTTCCAAACAATTTTTCCTGATCTGGAACCCAATCACGTTCATGACATTCTAAATATAACTTAGTTTTTTCTTTTGGAGTCATCTGAGATTTCATTCTTGATAAAAATTTTTCATAACGAAAAGTATAACCTCCAAATAATTCATCACCACCGTCACCTGAAACTAATGAATTAGAAAAATTCTTAGCAGTTTCTGCTACATGATACCAGTGAGTATCCCAGAATGGCATCTTGATTATAGAAATTGCTTTAGGCAATTTTTCTAGAAAATTTTCAATAGGAATGATTCGAAGATTTGCGTCGAATTTGTCGGCAATTTTTGTTGCTAATTCGGTTTCATCAACACTATCTGCAAATCTCACTGAAATCGCATCAATATTAACATCTGGTAATGTCTTTCTGAGAAGAGCGATCACAAGAGTTGAATCAACTCCTCCGCTTAGAGCAACAGAAATGCGTTTTTCTGAGCTCAATTCATTTTTGATATTACTTGTAATGGCGTTTTCAATGTACTCTAAATAATTTGAATACTCCTTTGCTTCAAAACTCTGCCATCCAATTTTTCCATTACTAATTTCTAGTGAAGGATTGTATCTTAACGTAAGAACATTTTTTATCATTGAAGCATAATTATTCTCATTCATCATTCTGAATTAATTTAAACTTGTATGTTTATATGAATTCATATCAATTTTTTTCTCAAGACTTAAAGATACGATTTAATCAAAAAATTTGTGAAATTTGTAGTAACTGGAGGAGCTGGCTTTATTGGTAGTTATATTGTTAAATATCTAGTTGATAATGGTTACCAAGTTATTGTTGTAGACAATCTGTTTAGAGGTAAACTCAGGAATTTGTCTGGATATGAAGATAAAATAGATTTTCATAATCTCGATATTCTAAATTTTGAGGAATTACGTAAATTAGTAAAAGACTCAGATGGAATATTTCATCAAGCTGCACTTACATCTGTACCAGAATCATTTACTCAAAGAGATAAATACCAAAATGTGAATGTTAATGGAACAGAAAATATTTTCAAATTAGGAAAAGAATTTGGCATTAAGATTGTTTATGCTAGTAGCTCAAGCATATATGGTAATCCAAAATCAATTCCTATTAAAGAAAATGCTTCTAGAAACCCTATCAATCCTTACGGTAGGACAAAATTAGAAGACGAAATTCTAGCTGAACAATATTCAAAATTAGGCGTAAAAATAATTGGCTTAAGATACTTTAACGTCTATGGAATTGGTCAAACAAATGATTATGCAGGAGTAATTACAAAGTTTTACGAAGCAATAAAATCTGATAATCCTCCAATTGTTTTTGGTGATGGGACACAAGTGCGTGATTTCATTTCAGTTGAAGATGTAGTAAAAGCAAATCTATTGTCAATGCAGAGTAGTACTGACTTTGCATTTTTGAATATAGGAACTGGTATTGTTACAAGCATTAATGATCTGGCAAATTTGATGATCAAGCTTTCAGGAAAATCTTTTGTGCCTATACCTGCTAATTTGCCTGAAGGTGACGTAAAAGAAAGTCAAGCAGACATCCATCTAGCAAAACAGCTGGTTAATTGGATGTTTGAAACAAATCTTGAAGATGGACTAAAGAAATTCTTTTTCAGCTAATTAGCTATATTCATGAATTAACTAAATCTTCATAAAATTTTATGTATTTTGGAAGTAGAACTTCCCAAGTAAGATTTTTTATAACAAAATCATAGCCTGCTTCGGAAAATCGTTTCATAGATTCTTTATCCACAAGTAATTTGTTAATTGTTTCAAGTAAGTGTTCAGGATTTTCTGGTGTAACAAGTAAACCATTCACATTATCTTGAATTAATTCTGGCATACCTCCAACGTTAGTTGCTACTATTGGAATCTTAAGATAAAATGCCTCTTTAATTACTTGAGGAATGCTTTCCATTCTTGATGGGATTACAAGTAAACTTGATGCTTTTAGAGCAATCATAGCTTCTTTCCAAGATACATTAGTACAATAAACCACTTTACCGTTAATTTTAGATTCAATTTTTCGTAAAATATCTATTCCTTTTTCATAACTATCCCTTCCAATGTAAGCTACCTGACCTTCTACTTTGGATATTGATGGAATCTCATCAAATTTTGAAGTGTCAAGTGGTGCATACATAAATTCAAAATCTAATCCCAGTTTTTCTTTGTAAGCTTTTTGAACTATCTTTGAATCAGTAGTTAATCTGTCTGCCCATTTTAGTACACGTGATTCTGCAATGTATGCCATAGAACCAATTGAATTAGAATGTAAAGCCTTAACTTGTTCTGAATACACACCGTGAACTGATAGAACTTTTTTCTTTGCTTTAACATATCTCATGGCAAAAGCAGATGGGATGTTAAACGCATGAACAACATCATATTTTTCAGTACTAACTAATGCCTTAATGGAACTCAAAATAGCAAAACTAGGATTCTTCAATTTTTTTATAGGAATGTGAGGAACATGCAATAATCTAACATCAAAACCATGTTCTCGTAACTTTTCCGCTACTCTATATGCATGCCCACCTATTCCACCAGAATATCTTGGTGCTATAAACAGAATTTTCATAATGAGATTACTTCCGAATATCTCTATTAATCAATTTATGTAATAAGAAAATTTTCATTACCAACGATTGGGATTTTTTACTTATTCCATATTCATATTAAGACCAATAAAATTACAAAATACGTTAGAATTGAAGTTCGTTGTTGTACTAGGAACAAGACCAGAAATAGTAAAACTAGCTCCTATAATTAACAAATTAAATAATAAGAACAGTGAGATAATTTTCACAGGTCAACATTATGACTATAATATGAGCTTACAATTCATAAATCAACTTGAAATTAGAAGACCAAATCATTCCTTTAAACTCTCAAATCAAGAACCATCATTACAGATGGGAGAAATTATAATAAAATTATCAAAGATTTTAAAAAAAATTCAACCTGATACAGTAATTGTACAGGGAGATACAAATACTGTACTAGCAACAAGTATTACTTCTTTAAAACTTGGTATACCAATATCACACGTAGAGTCTGGTCTTCGAAGTTTTGATTGGAGAATGCCAGAAGAACATAATAGAATTGCTACGGATCATTTATCAGAATTCTTATTTGCACCCACAAACGTATCAAAAAATAATCTTATCTCTGAAAAAGTTCATGGAAAAATCTTTGTAACTGGAAATACTGTCATAGACGCAATTGATAAATTTGCAAATATGTCAAAATCAAAATCAAAAATTCATCCAGATTTTGATTTTGTTTTAATGACCTTACATCGCTCAGAGAATGTTGATAATAAACAAATTTTATCCAACATTATACGAGCTGTACTAAATTCACAACAAGAAATTATTTTCCCAGTTCATCCTAGGACTGTTAAGATGCTCAAATATTTTGATCTTTACAAAAAATTACAACAATCAAAAAAAATTCATCTCATGTCTGCTATTGGCTATTTTGAGATGTTAGAGCTCATGAAAAGATGCTCATTCATAATAACAGATTCTGGTGGAATTCAAGAAGAGGCAACTTCCCCAAAAATCTTAAAAAAAGTTGTAGTAGTAAGGAAAACAACTGACAGACCTGAAGCCGTACACCAAGGCTTTTCTGTTTTAACAGGGCTTTCATATTCACAAATTATCTCTACAATACAAAAAGTAGCAAAAAATCCAGGTATGCCAAAAAGAAAATCTCCATATGGAAATGGAAATGCTTCTGTTAAAATAATTAGTTCACTTAAAAAACTACTCTAAACACGAAGAATTTTAAAGATAATAATCAAAATAGGTTTGCATTGTATAAAGATGAAGATATTCAACGTCTGTATGACGAAAAATACTTTGCAAACCGTTCAAGACCTCCAATGTGGGAACGTAGGGCAGAGTTTATCATTGAAAAATTTCAACCAAAAACTGCCTTAGATGTTGGATGTGCATATGGCGAGTTAGTTAAGGCACTAGTCGATAGAGGTGCTGATGCCTATGGAATAGATGGTTCTGAATATGTCTTATCAACTGCTAACCATTCATTAAAAAACAGATTGTTCAAAGTAAACTTGAATTCAGATCCATTTCCCTTTGAGGATCAGAAATTCGATTTTATAGGAAGCTTTTACTCTGTTGAACATATTCATAATATTGAGTTTTTTTCAAAAGAACTGAGGCGAACATTAAAGAACAAAGGTCATGTTTGGTTTCTTACACCAAATGAAGGTATGGAAGGTAGGAATGATAGAGATGTTTTTACCAACAAATTTAAAGATTGGAAAAAAATTTTCGAGAAGGAAAAGTTTAATGTCACTAAATTTAGTCCACATAAAATGATGGCCCTTAAGGGAAAACTTGGGCGTTACAAGTTTTACAAATTGCCAAAGCCAATTCAAAATACAATTAAACGTTTTGCTTATTATTATGCCAATAAAAAAATGAATGATACTTCCTTTATTCTAACTAAAAATTAATCCTTACATTTCTTATACTCATCAATTATTGATTGTGTAATTATTTTCCAATCATATTTTTCTACTATGTCTCTTGATTTTTGACCCATTTTGCTTCTTACATTTTGGTTCTGTAAAAGATAGATTATTTTTTCAGCTAATTCATTTGTATCTTTTACAAAAAAACCATTTTCTCCATCTATTAGTATATCGGGAGATAAGGTTCCACTTGTAGCTAATATTGGCAGATATGATGCCATGTATTCAAGAGCCTTTATTGGAAGTGCATCTTTTGTAACATCTGTCACTCGAAGGGGGCCAATCCCAATTGCACTCTTTGCCAAATACTCTGGAATTTGTTTCCTATCAACCCATCCAAGGAATTTTACATTCTTTGTTAGACTATACTTTTTTGTAAAATCAACTAGTTTTTCCATTTCAGGGCCACTCTCAAGCAAGACAAATTGAACGTCAGGAATTTTTTGGATAACAGTAGATGCAGATTCTAGTAGCACATCAACTCCCCTATGATAATACATAACACCTGAGAAAATTATCTGATTTGAGGGTTCCATTCTCGAATAAAAATTTCCAGTATCTACACCATTAGGAATTACTGAAATTTTATCAGTAGAGATCTTATAGTATTTGCTCACAAGATTACGTGTACTTTCATTTGACACTAAAATTCTAGATGCTTTACGAAGAGTCTTTGAATTTATTATCTTCTCAATTCTTCTTTGAATTGATTTGAGACCCTTAGATTTTTCATAAACTGCATCATCGATTTTTATGATTACTGGAACATTGTGTTTTTGTCCGCATGCTACTGCAGCTTTTGGAACAAGGTGAAATGGATGAAAGATTGTTAAAATAAAATCATATTTACTATCTTTGATAAGCTCATTTGCTTTTTCTTTTATACTAAAATAACATCTTCTAGCTGCAACCTTCATGTTTTGCCTTGAAGGAGTTTCTACACGAATAATAGAAATTCTAGAATCAAGAGAAGGATTGTAAATTTCGCCATTCCAATCTAATTTTGGAGCAAGTATGGTTACGTCGTTACCTAGCTCTGCCAACTTATTAGCAAGCTCAACTATGACAATAACTCCTCCACCGCTTATTGGAGGAAAATGAAAAACCATAAAGAGAATTTTCATTGTGTTTAACCTTTAATTGATGCACTAAAACGTTATGGTGTGT
>JAERMO010000066.1:0-3857 GCA_016844465.1 Nitrosarchaeum sp.
TTTAGTAAAAGCGAAATATCTCCAGTTGTTTCTGCTGCAAAAGAGTTTTGGACAGTGAATGAAAAGGCAAATAGCAAAACTAGCGAGTAAAAAACAATCTTCATGTCAATTTTCACTTTAATCTTGTGGCTAGTTAATTTTTGGCATTAATATATTAGAATGTGTTTAAAAAATAACACAGACATAAGATGTTAGGAATTTATTACAGTATTTGACGCAAGGAATTTTTTTTGAATTTAGTAATACATGAGATATAATACATCTATTTTGGATGAGAGCAGAGTTCTGCAAGAACGCCACAAAGTGACTTTGGATGAATAAATGTGACTTTGGTGCCAGCGGATCCAGGTCTAACTTGTCCTAAAAATTGTATTCCACAGCCTTCCATTCTTGAAACTTCTTTTTCAATATTACCAGTTTCTAATGCCAAGTGGTGTAGGCCAGGTCCTTTTTTATCAAGAAATTTTTTAATTGGGCTGTTTTCATTTGTTGGTTGAATCAATTCAATTCGACCATTCTCAAGATGAATAATTGCAACCTTGACACCCTCTGTTTCAACTGTCTCAAATTCTACATTGTCAACTCCCAATGCTTGCTGATAAATTTTGGCAGATTCTTCAACATTGTTTACGGCAATTGCTATATGATCAATTTTCATCTAAAATACCTTGTATATTCATAGTATTAATTGATTTTATTTAATTGAGCCTTTGGCATAAACATTTTCAAAAAACATCTAGATTCCAAGCATGTGCTTTACACATTGCGGTCTTGTTCTCCCCATTACACAGTTGTAGTATATGGCAATATGGTACACGAAAACGCACATCAGCACGTACGATGTCACGTTATGCTTCCCCCGTACTGGGAGGTATGACACCCCAAAGATTCCTTGATTCTATCAAACATCCTTCCCTTTCTACCAATTCTTCTTTTAGAAACCTCTGACCCACACAAGAGAATGATGTTTTGTACTGGAATGATCTTGAATCGTCTATCAAATGTTCTCCTGTCTGGCAATTGGTGCAGACCGCATGATCTTTTTGTGGTATGTGGTGCTGAGCGACAGCCAGTAGTGTAAGGCATTGTTGGAAGGAATTCGAAACCAGATCCTGACAACGAAACATCACAAAATCACCGTTGTTGGATATACGTATGGTCTTCCTCTTTTAGATGGGTCAGCATCATTATACAAAGAAAGCAAACCAATCAGATACAAAATGCCAATAAGGAATGATTCGTGTCTAATCTTGCTGAGGAACTCAGATATGTTCACGGCAATGACAATATCAAAGAAGTGATCCTTAGCTTTTTCTATTGAATAGATTTGGAATGATGATTAAACATTAGTAAGAATTATGCCCAGGGCTTATATATTTATATATGTGTTTCTAGTGGAAAATATATGGGCAAGTCTGAGCTATACCCCCGCGTAATATCCTTGGAATATAGACGGAGTCAAAGAAATGTCACTAATTTCACTGGTATGAAAATGCTCAAAATACTTCTTTTGGACGATATTCGCCAAACACTTCTCTAAACGTGTTACTTATTTCACCAGTAGTTGCAAAAGCTTTCGCAGATGCAATAATGTATGGCATTAGATTGTCAGTAGTATCTGCAGCGCTTTTCATTGCAGATAATGCTTTTTCGACTTTTTTGTTATCACGAGATGCCCTTAACTGTTGAAGGGCTTTATTTTGCTGGATTTCAATTCTGCCGTCTATCTTTAATAACTCGGGAGATTTTCCTTCAACTTCAGAGTATTTGTTTACACCAACCAGGATTCTATCGCCAGCATCAGCTTCCTTCTTTAGTCGATATGCATTTTGTCGAATTTCTGACTGAAAGAATCCTTTTTCAATTCCCTTAATTGAACCGCCCATTTTTTCAATTTTTTTAAGATAGTTCCAAACTTCAGATTCAATTTGATCACACAACTCCTCAAGATAGTAAGATCCTGCCATTGGATCTACGGTTTTGGTGATCCCACTTTCATGTGCCACTATTTGCTGTGTTCTAAGAGCGATTTTGGCAGATTCCTGGGTTGGAAGAGATAATGCTTCATCTCTGGAATTGGTGTGTAGTGATTGAGTTCCACCCATCACGGCTGCCATTGTCTGTATTGCAACTCGTACAATGTTATTGTCTGATTGCTGTGCAGTTAGAGATTCACCGCTTGTTTGAGTGTGGAATTTTAATTGTAACGAGCGAGGATTCTTTGCATGGAATTTTTCTTTAAGTATTTTAGCATAAACTTTTCTTGCAACTCTAAATTTTGCAACTTCTTCAAAGAATTCAATTGTACAACAAAAGAAAAATGAAAGTCTGGGGGCAAAATCATCTATTTTCAAGCCCCTTTCAACGCACGTCTCAATATAGGCAATGGCATTTGCAATTGTAAATGCAATTTCTTGTGTTGCAGTACAGCCAGCTTCTCTCATATGATAACCAGAAATTGAAACAGGGTACCATTGCGGAACTTTTTCAGCGCAATAACCAATCATATCTCCAATTAATCGCATTGAAGGTTGTGGAGGATAAATGTAGGTATTTCTTGCAATGTATTCTTTGAGAATATCATTTTGTGTAGTCCCTCTCAACTCCGCACTAGAGAATCCTTGTGATTCTCCTACTGCAATATAATATGCAAGTAATGTGGATGCAGTAGAATTGATTGTCATCGAAGAGCTGACTTTACCAAGTGGAATTCCGTCAAAAGCAATCATCATGTCTTTAATAGATGCAATCGAGACACCAACTTTTCCAACTTCACCTTCTGCCTGAGGTGAATCAGGATCATATCCTATTTGAGTTGGAAGATCAAAGGCCATGCTTAGACCAGTTTGGCCTTTTTCAAGCATGAATTTGAATCGCTCATTAGTTAGTTTTGCATCCCCAAAACCAGAATATTGCCTCATTGTCCAGAATTTTTCACGAAACATTTCAGGATGAATTCCACGTGTAAACGGATATACTCCGGAATCTTCTTTAGCATATTTTTTTGTGGATCTTTGATAAATCCTCTTTACTGAAAAATTAGAATCAGTCAAGTATTGCTTTGATGATTCTTTTTTTGCAGCATTTTGTTTTTTTGCCATATTTTTCACTTTGTCAAAGACCGGGTAATTTTATCGGCGGCTTCAAAAGGGTCCATTTCTTTTGATTGGATTTTTTTGAGATATTTAGAAAATAGTTTATCAGAGTCCAGCATCCCATTCATCTTTTCTCTGATGTTATTTAAAATAATATCTTTTAATTCTATTTCGAGTCTAGCCATGTCTTTCTCTTTTTTATTTTCCTTCTTCTTAAGCATCATCTCTTTTAGATGGCCGGCAAATTCAGAAATTCCAGAATTTTTCTTAACTGATGTCTTTAAAATTATAGGGTTTTTCTCAGATGTCCCAATATATTCACGTACAGCATCGTAGAGTTGATTGGCACCGTCAAGATCACTTTTGTTAATAAGGTAGATATCTCCAATTTCAGTCAAACCCGCCTTTATTGTCTGGATGCTATCACCAGTATTAGGATTAAAAACAACCACGGTGATGTCGGCGATATTTGAAATTTCTATTTCGGTTTGACCGGCACCTACACTTTCAATAATTATTGGATTGAATCCAGCATATTCTAAAATTCGAATACTGTTTCTCAAAGATCTTGAGACGGCACCAACAGCCCCCCTTGATGCAACACTTCGAATGTAAGTTCCTGAATCAGTAGACTCGGTCATTCTAACTCTGTCACCCAATATAGCCCCACCAGTTACATGACTTGTAGGATCAATTGCAAGAACAGCCGGTTTTGTATTTAGTTTTTTTAATTCTACTGTTGTTTTATTGATAAGTGAGCTT
>JAERMO010000066.1:3902-11550 GCA_016844465.1 Nitrosarchaeum sp.
CCAATTATTGAAGCGTTGCCAGTTTCTTTGTATATTTTTTTGATTAGTTTTTTTGCCTCAATTGGATCATTTTCAATTATAGAAATTGCTTTTGCAATCGTCCCCCGCCTACCTTTTTTTAAATCAAAGATATTCAATACAGAGTATTTTTTTGAAGCTGCAATAAAATCTTGTGTGTGATCTATGGATTACCATAGATAATTGGCGGTGCAGGTTGTCCATAAGAATGAATTTCAGTTTTCAGAGAAACTTTGCCAAGTTCTTGATGATCTATGAGAAATGTTACCGGATGAATTTTCCACCCATATTTTGGAGGAGTTTGAAACTGTACTGTTTCTACAAATTCAGATCCAACCAAAGTCTTTTGAAAAGATTCATCCATTCCAAGAATTTCTAACACAACATGATTTGTTTTCTTTGTTTTGTCCACGTAAGAAATCTCAACGTTTCCTGTATCATAGTAAGTTGCATCAATTTCAAATGTAGATTTTAAGATGTCTTTATTTTGTGAACTTGAACCAAATAGAAAAAGTAACCCTAATGAAGTAATCACAATAACAGATATTGCTGGAATAAGTTTTTTTTCCATAATTATTGTGTTGTAAACTCTTTTCTCATCCTACGTAAGAATTTAGAATTAATTCTAATTCGTTCAAGAGTTTGTTCCTGAGTTCTTTCAGTACCAGGAGTTGGATTACTTTTGAAGAATTGGAGGATTTCTTTTTCCATTGAATCATCGGCAATAGAAGAAATGCTTGCAACAATTCTGTTGAATAGTGGATTACCATGACCAACTTTCTTGCTGATCTTTGCCCAATTTTTCTTAAGCCATGGCCATAGAATTTTTTTACCATAGGGATTTGTTGCAATCTTCATGATTGGAAGCTGCATATTTTGATAGCGAACTTCAGAAGTTTGTGAGAAATTCAATGATTTTAGCAATAGTTTTTCATCTTTGAAACTACACATCGCACCAAGGAATCGTAGTTTTTCTTCCATGGTTTTTGCATTTTTGTACAACCTAGTTAATTCATCATGAGTTTTAGAATTTCCATTCCATGCCACAACAGAACAAACAGGTTCTATCAGGTCAGGTGAAAGCGATGACGAGTTCTTTAAAAATTGTTTGTACCTATTGCCTGCTTCAATTGCAACTTCATCATCATCTAATTTACCCAATGTCGAGATTACGAATCCTCTCATCATGGCATCTGTATGTTTATCCGTTTTTTTAGGTATCCATCCCAAATCTAAAAGAATTTTCTTGAGATAATTTACCGCGTAACTACGTAATTCTTGAGAGAACTCTTCATCAAATGCCCTAAAAAACAATGAGGATAAATTATGTGCGACATTTACAGAGGCAAGATAACTATCTTCATCATAATAGGCATCTGAAAAATCAAGGTAATTTCTAACTGATTCGTCACCAGATACACATAACGAAAAAAGATCATTTTGAATGGACCATCTATCAATTGCAGGAATTTGTTTTTCATCTACAAGCATTTTGAGATCTAACAAAGTATATTCATCATATTTGACTCTGTAGAATCCTTTTCTTCCCAAATTTGCTATGAAGCCAATGCTTTTTTTAGGTAATTTTAGAGACATGGATTTTTTTGTAAAAAGTTTGTAGGTTACAGTGTCCCCCAATCAAATGGAAAGTGGAATATGCCACAAACCTTTGCTCTCAACTACAGGAAATCCCGGTTGCGTTAACCATGTTGATACCATTTTGCTAACAGGCATTTTAGAGATTTTGCCTATTGCATTCCAAAGATCTTGACCTTCAGCATTTTTGTATTTAAAATTGTAGAGGTAGTTTTTCAAGCCTTTTTGAAAATTAGATTCGCCGACATAGTGTTCCAACATTCTCAAAACACACCCACCTTTGTCATAGGAAATGGCATCAAAGATTTCTCTAATTTCAGAGGGTTTGTTCACTTTGACATCGATTGGATGGGTAGTTTTCAAAGAGTCTAGTCCCATGGCAGTGTTCATTGCGTCTTCAATGAATTGATTCCACAAATCCCATTCAGGATAGAACTTGGTGACAAATTTTGTTGCCATAAATGTTGCAAAACTTTCATTTAGCCACAAATCATTCCACCACTTCATAGTTACAAGATTCCCAAACCACTGATGTGCAATCTCATGAGAAATTACTTCTGCAATGTATTGTTTTGTTTTTGTGGAAGATGTTCTAGGATCATATAGAAGAATAGTTTCTCGAAACGTTATTGCACCCCAATTTTCCATTGCACCTGCAGCAAAATCAGGTATTGCTATTAGATCCAATTTAGGCAAAGGATATTTTATTCCAAAATATTTTTCATAAGACACGAGTAATTTTTTCCCGAGCTCAAGGGAATACTTGCCTTTTGATTTATTTCCTTTTGTTGTAATTACTCGAACTTGTGTTTTACCAATATTGCTTGAAAGATATTCAAATTCTCCCACTCCAAGATAAATTAAATATGTAGACATTACAGGAGTTTTTGCAAAAGTGTATAGCACTTTATTTTTTATCTGTTTTTTTGATATAACTGGCATATTAGAAATTGCAGTGAATTTATTTTCCGCAATTATTGAAATATCAAATGTTGCCTTTACTTGTGGTTCATCCCAGCATGGAAATGCTCTTCTTGCATCAGCAGCTTCAAATTGTGTTGTTGCAAGATATTTTGTCTCACCGTTTTGTTTGTATTGACTTCTATAGAATCCAAGCAAACGATCATTTAACTCTCCAGTGAACTCAATTTCAATAAAGGCTTGACCGCGGATTTTATTTTTAATCGTGATTGTTACTTCTTCTTTTTTTGCATTAGTTTTGATAACTGCCTTTTGTAAAGTTTTAGCATGCATGATATTACATGACTGAATTTTTAGTTCAGCGCAATGTAATGTAATTGAATTTACATATTCTGTACAATCAATTGTGATTGTCTCTTTACCATTAAAGGTAAAGTTTTTAAAAATAGGCTCAAATTCAAGACGATAGTTTACGGGGAAAACCTTCACGTTAAGGGTATTTTTCTTGCGCTTTATGTATATTTTCTAATCAAGAATGCAATTTAATCAAACATCAAGTGTTTGTCAAATTTAAAAAAAATCATGCGAGTCAGATGGGGCGGAAATTTGGAATTTAATTTAAATGGAAATTTATGAAAGGTCAAAAAACTAGACTCGATGTTCAGAATTGTTTAATATTTAAGTTTTGAAAATAACTCAATTTCGTTTTAGACAAAAATATAATTGCAATAATTGAAGAGATTAAAATCAAAACTGCCATAGAGCCAAATTCTGGAACAATAAAAGAACTAGTTTTCTTTTGGTCTCCATAAATTATTTCAGTTGTATAGGTTCCATTATTGCTAAATTTATCATCAACAAGAAATGAGGTGTTAAAGGAACCATCTACCTCCGGAATAAGTACATTCTCTAATAATTTTTCATCAGAATTTAATATTTGAACAGACAATTCCTGCGAAGGCATCACAGGATCAACACAACCATGAACATACACAATATCAGCTGGATCATATTTTTCTTTATCGGTAATTGCATAGATACGACTGGATTCACGAAGATCATCACATGCTTGTGTTATCTTTTTTCGTTCTTCAGATGAAAGATTATTAAATTGATGTTCTAACAAGCCAAGAAGAGCCTTTGTCTGGTGTATATCTTGATCAGAGTAATCTAATTGCTCCAACCCACTTTGAAATTGAGCGACGGTAATTAGACCGTTTTGAAATTCTTGAATTAGTGCATCATCAAGACTGCCTGCTTCGATCTTTTCTGTTGGTTATTCATCAATAACAGTAAACACTTCAGTGTATCGCACATCATAGACGGAAGATTGTTGAATTCCCCATCCAAATTTTACTTTGTATTCACCAGTTGGTTGATCCTGTTCATTACATGCGTGTCCAAATCGCTCTACAACTTTGTCGTTTATTTTTAGATCACAGACAGATTGAACAAGACCCCCCTCAACTATTGGTTTTGGATTTTGTTTACTAAATAATGTGAATGTAATCTTTTTTGAAGATAATTTTTCTTGCTGTATTTCATCAAAAGAGTACAATGGGAAACATTTCTCACCATTACAAGTTTGTGGAACATTACCACTATCTAGAGATAAAAAGAAAGGTAAAAAGATAAAAAATTCTACTCTGGGATCAATGTCTTTTGGAATTGCAGGCATATTTTCAATTGAAATTTCAACTTCAGTAGAAGGAGTTCCATAAATCGGAGTCATAACAATCATCGGCATCTCCAATCCCAATGTTTTAGAATCAAATGTAGATTGGGCAAACGAATTGGGAATGATCATGCCAGTAAGTAATAGTAAAAATATTGGTAAAGACAGAGTTTTTTTTCTCAAATTTGACAACATGATCTATTTGATAATGCTCTTTAAAAAATATCCTATCGAATTCTTATGTTTTATGCGTGCTTTTAAATAAAATAAACAATATTTTCAGAAAAACAAAAGACTTTTGAGAACTAATTTTTCTTCGCAATTTATTGAGCATAAATCCAATTACTGATAAAATTTTAAAAGAACTTTGCGACAAGATTGAAAATTTGCTTGAGAAATTCGTTGTAGAATACAAAGGAAGATTATTTGACAATGGTACGATTATTGAAGAAGGTATGGAAGTGCAAATAAAAAATCAGTATGAATCTTATTTATCCAACATGGTTCTAGCCAAAGGTGGTAATGTCAAATTACTTTCTCAAAAACAACAAGAATATGTTAAAAACAGAATAAAGAATACTTTGGAATTATCTAAAAAGCAATACGAATCATAACTGTTTTGAAAGTAAAAAAAATACGTAATTTGTTAATTTTTCTTTTGAATGATTAAATTAAATTTTATGATATTATGTCACATATTTGAATTTTGGATATTTTGTTTTCAGATGTTCAGCATGTATTCACGTAGGGTAGATATGTTATTTCATCCATATCATGCATTAAGGTATTCACTAGTATGTGCAAAAGGTATTTTTTAGTTAATCATTGAATTTTCTCAAATTTATTTACAGATTTTTACAGGCTAGATTAAAAATTTACAGTCCTTTTGAAAGAATATTTCGTTGTGTTTACAAGATAATTTTTTTGAATTTAAAAAATTTAAGTATTGAGATGAAAGACTTTAGAATTTGATGACAGAATTACTATTTTTTTGGTTTAACTGCCTTCCTGAGCTTTTCAATTTCATCGTGTTGGGAAACAACCCTCTTTTTCAAAGCATCTATTCTAATTTTTTGATGATCCAAGTCATTTTCTAACTTTCTAATTCGGATCTGATGATCTTGTTCTTGTCCTTTAGGGGTTAGTTTTGCCACAGATTTTCTAAATTTTGTTTAAACTTAAGGTTTTACAAAAAGTATTAACTAGTATAATAATAGTAATCAAAACCAAGTAGTTATCCACTGACAACTGAGCACCAACTTGCCTTCGGCCATGATGTTTGGGATTACTTGATTACTATCGAATAACCTATCTTGAATATGAAATAAAAACATTATTTTGTAAAAACTTAACTTTTGTTTGTATTTCCTTCTTTTTTTGTATAAACTTAAGGATTTAGAAAACAACGAGTGTTTATTATTTGCAAGTTTGGTTTGAGGTGCCTTTGAACGCTCTGTGTCAATCCAATTAAATAATACAAAGATATTGAATGTTTATCGATGCTCAAATTTCAAGGCAAGGTTGCACTAGTAACAGGTAGTGGGACAGGAATAGGACAAGCCATAGCTAAAAAATTCATTGAGAATGGCGCTAGTGTGATAATTTTAGGTAGAAGGCGAGAGCCCTTGGATGAAACGTCAGTTATGCTAAAAGAAATAATTTCCAAAATTAACAGTGGCGCAACTGTACGAATTTTCTCTGGCGTTGATGTCAGCGATGAAATTGGAATTAATGACATGTTTAATACACTAAAAAAAGAAAATGCCACTATAGATTACATAATTAATAATGCAGGCGTTTCAGGACCTGTCACATGCTTTGCAAATGCTCCATTAGATGAGTTCAAAAGTACAGTCGACATTCATTTGACTGGAACGTTTTGGGGTTCAGTTCAAGCACTAAAGGTAATGAAAGAAAACGGAAAGATTGTTACAATTTCGACATTTTTCACAGAAGAAAGACCACTTGAACAAAGACCATACAGATTCAGAAGTCCATACACTGCATCACAAGGTGCAAAAAACAGACTAGTGGAGGCAATGTCGTGGGAATTAACAGATAAAAAAATAATATCAATTGGAACAAATCCAGGTCCAGTACATTCAGATAGAATTTACAAGACAGTTTATCCAAAAGCTGCAGCAGAATTTTTACGAGTAAGCGGTTTTGAAGACTTGACACCAGTTCAGGTCGATGCTGCAAACAAGGAATTATTACCATTGTTAGGAGAAGATCAAAATATCGTCAAAAATGGTATTGCAAAAGCTGCACAGAAACTAGCTCAAGAAAATGGAAAAGACATTCAAAAATTAACCTTGACTCTAACTAATTTATTAAATAAAATTCAAAGCATTGCAGAAAAAGTTCAAAACAACACATCACATATGATTGCAGATCAGCAGTTCTTATCACAAGGACAAGTTGCAGAATCTGTTTTGAATCTATGTGATGATGAGATTGCAAAAATTCTAAACGGTAAAATAATTCCAGGAGACAGGGTATTTTATCCAGTTAAACCATATATTGGCACCACTACACCTGGCGTACACCAGCCAAACTTTACTGGAAGATCAATAGTCTTTACAGTTGATGCGACTGAAAAATCAGATGCGCAAAGAGTGGAATATCTGGCACAGCACGTTATAAAAAACGGCGGCAAAGTTGCATGCTTTATCTCTGAATCAACTCCAAAAGAATTACAAGAATACATTAGCTCAAAATTCCATTCTCACATAGTAAATCTCAAGAATCCAGATGAGGTCCAGAAATGGCTAAACACTGCAAAGACCAACATTGGCAGCATCCTAGCAGTAATCCACATCACAGGAAAACTGCCAAACATTGCAAAACTAACAGAACTATCAAGGGCAAAATGGCAAGAACTAATTGAAAAATTTATCACAACTCCTGCCATTGTAGGACAACGAGCACTAGAACAGTTTGTTCCAGGTGGAGACAAGGACCCACGACTATACAAAGATGCAAAGGGGGCCATGATGATAATTGGTCCAGATTTACCATCGGGTGCCAAAGTAACAGGACTGCAAAGAGCACAAGTGGAAGTATTTCGCGGAGCACTAAGACCATTTACAACTACAGTGAATCAGGAACTAAGCGATGTTCTTGGCTCAAAGATTAGAATATTCTCAATATTTCCAGGTTCAGTTACTGGAGTGGAACCAAACAATGAGAGAATTGCTCAAGCATTGAATTTCCTAGTATCAGAGAATGCTGCATCTTCATCAGAAGTCACATTTTGTGTTGATGAATCAAGATAAGGATGAAAAAATTCTCAGAGTTCAAAGTAGGAGACGAATTTTTTTCCACATGCAGCATTTCAGAAAAAGAACTGGCAGAATATTTAAAATTCTCTAGAATAAAAAATGCATTTTTAGAAGATACTCAAAATACAAAACAAAAACTAGTTTCAGGCAGAGC
>JAERMO010000147.1 GCA_016844465.1 Nitrosarchaeum sp.
GAGCATTTTCAATAATTCCCAACAATTTATGAGGATATTCAGCCATATCTGGAAGAAAATTACTTGAAATTGGTGCTAATTGTATCACAGATTTGACCATTTCTGAATTACCGCAAAAAGAAGTGGCCACATTTGATCTCAACGACACAATGAGAGACATCATAAATTTAATGCTTGAAAAAAATACACGAAAATTGAGATTAAAAAATACAAATAATTTCATTAGTGATCGTTTGATCATTCAAACTGTAGCCCAGGAACTTAATTTTTTCAGAAATACAAAATTCTTGGATCAAAAGATAGAAGAATCATTCAAACTAGAAGAGGCAAAAAAAATCTCCAGGGATGTCAATTTGGCAGAAATTTCAAAAATTATGTATGGAATGTTACATCCTTACATATTTTTTCAAGATCGAGTGATTACACCATGGGATGTTTGTATTGCGTTACAATCAGATAGAATTGAATTTTTGGGATAATCAAAAATTTTCAAAGATCAGTTTGGCAAATATTTTTCCATTACCAGACATAAAATTTCTAAAAACTATTCATTTCACAATCTTGACAAGAATTTTTGATTTGTAAAAGATGGACTATGTCATGAAAGGATTTTTTCGTTGAATCTATTCATGGTAAATCAAATTAGTCATGTAGAGAACATTCGTTGTGTTATGAGTGAACTTTACGATTTTGGAATATAATTTCCCCAAAATTTATTTTCGTTTGAATGCAACGACATTTTTTGTTGTTTGTTTTTTTCTAAAATTCTGCAGTATATTAGCAAATATTTATCAGAGGGGATATTTTTGAAATGATCTTCCAACGATGACGATGGAATAAATGTTAACAAGATCATGTTATAAAGAATATTATTGAAAAATGAAATTCAAATATCAGTATATGACAAATCGAATGAAAAATTAATTTACTTGCATGAAAATGTAGATTATAACTCCAAGAAAATTCTTTATTATAAAGGCAGACGGAAGTAAAGTTCAATTTAATGAAAATAAAATTTTGAGTACCTGTATGAGAGCAGGCGCAAGTAGAAAAATCGCAAAAAGAATTTTGAAAAAAGTTCGTTTAGAAATATATCACGATATTGGAACTAGCGATATCTACAAGTTGGTATTGCGTGCTATTTCTGAAGAAAAAGATGAAAAAGGATTACAGCAAAAATACCAATTAAAAGATGCAATTATGAGATTAGGACCAGCAGGTTTTGTTTTTGAGAATTTTGTTAAAGAATTACTTGAGCACAGAGGTATTCAAATTGAAAAAATTAGAACATATGTTAAAGGAAAATGCGTCAATCATGAAATAGATTTGATTGCAATATTAGATCACAAAAAAATTATGGTTGAATGTAAATATCATTCACATCGCGGAAATTATGTTGGATTAAAAGATACGCTCTACACACATGCTAGATTTTTGGATACGCAGCCGAGATTTGATGGTGAGGCAATTGTTTGTAATACCAAAATATCTCAAGAAGCAAAAAAATATGCAAAATGTATTGGCCAACAAGTTTTTTCTTGGAGATATCCACCAGGAAAAAGCCTAGAAAAAATCATTGAGGAGAGTAAATTATATCCGATTACTATTTTAAATCCAAATTCAAGGGAATTAGAAGCATTCTTTGAAAACAACATCATGATTGCAAAAAATATTCTAAAATATGATAAAAATTATTTGTCAAAAATAACTGGAATATCTAAAAAAAGAATTAATTACTTTCAAACACTTGTGGAACAAATAATACGGTAATCATCTTTGAGATATGTTACATTTTCAATACAGAGAATCATGTATGGTTATTAAGTACTAATAAGAAATTTATCCAGCATGAGTGATGGTTCTTGCGGTCATGAAAAAATAAATGAATGCTACACAAAACAGTGTCCATGTTGCTTAACAGATCATCAAGGCTCCTTTGAAAAAAATAGATAAAATAGATTGAATTGATTAATTCCAGCAAAATAAAATTTGCTACTAACAAGATTATCAAAATAGATAATTATATTGCAACATTAAATAGCACAGAGGTAATTTTTACCCAATGACAGAAACAAAAATTACTCCGAAGAAATCTACTGGAATTGCCCCCTTTTGGACATCTAGTTGGGCAGACATGGACAGATCAATAGAAAATCTACGTAGAGATATGGAAAAAACTTTTTCCTCGTTTCCATCAATGCACATGCCAAAAATATCACAGACATCATGCGATATTATAGATGAAGGCAGTCAATTTCGAGTGAAAATGGACGTACCAGGCATAAAGAAAAACGAAGTCAGCCTCAATGTTACGGATAATTCTTTAGAAATATCAGCAGAGCATAAAGAAGAATCTGAGGAAAAGAAAAAAAACTATCTTAGAAAGGAACGTAGTCAGGTATCATTTTACAGATCATTACCTCTAGCTGAGAAAATAAACGCAGACAAAGTAATGGCAAAACTCATAGATGGTGTATTGGATATCACTCTGCCAAAATCAAAGCCAACTGAAACACAAAAGAAAAAAACTGTTTCAGTACAGTGATTTTTTTATTTTTTTTTTGAATTAACATTTAATATTGATTTTAATAATTTATTGAATTAGTTGACTGAAATTAAAACAGATAAAAATTATCAATCAAGAATGGATAACTTGATCAATATTATGAAAAATTCTGGATTTCTTAATAATAGTAGAGTGGAGTCTGCCATCAGGAAGACACCTAGACATGAATTTGTTCCAATGTCTCTTCAAGAAAAGGCATACGATGACATGCCCATACCCATAATGAATAATCAGACTGTCTCTCAACCTTCAGTGGTATCAAGAATGACTGAATGGTTGGATGTAATGGAAGGTCAAAAAATCTTGGAAATTGGTAGTGGTTCAGGTTGGCAATCAGCCATTCTTTCTTACTTGGTAGGACGAGGTAAAATTTACTCTATAGAGCGACATTCAGAACTGGTAGATTTTGCCAAAAAAAATTTGGATAAGCTAGGAATAAACAATGTTAAAGTGACTTTGGGTGACGGTGGTTTGGGATTGCCAAAAGAATCTCCTTTTGATAGAATCATAATTACGGCTGCATGTAGAGAAATCCCCCAATCATTATTTGAGCAACTATCAATAAATGGTTTGTTGGTTGCACCTGTAGGTGAATTTACACAATCGCTAGTTTTAATAAAAAAAACATCTCAAGGTGTTGTGGAAATTAAAAATGAGTCAGGGTATGTTTTTGTGCCCCTTTTGGGAAAATTTGATTGTGAGAAATACTGAGATTTAAAATATCAAATAAATATAAATTTTAAAACAAAACTATACTATAGGACGTTGACCTGAAATTAATTCATTACAAAATTCATGTATGTTTTGTAGATTATTTTCAACTATCTCATTTATCTGATTTTTTTCTGTATCATGTAACTGTCTTTCAATAAAAGGCTGTACGATTACTGCCTTTGGTTCATTTATCGGCCTTCCCAAGCCAGATACTTGGGCATGTATCTCATTTGCAATTTTAAAAGAAAGCACATTGTAAATTTTACCTATATGACTGGTGGGATTCTTACCTGCAGTGGCTTCTGCTCCAGCAGGTCTGCTAGGCGATATTACGCGACTTGCCATATTTCCTCTGCCCACTTGTCCAGAATCTGCACTATCTGCAGATGTACCTAAAACCGTCATATAAAGACCGGAAATTCCCTTGTTTTTAGAATCCAAACAATTCATATTCGTAGTGGTGTTCTTACTGTAAGTCTTTTTTAAGTAATCATTGATGTCTTGAAGCATTTCTTCTTTTCTTTGAAAATATTGATTCTCTGACGAAATGTACCTATCAACAAATGCTGTAGCTATAGTAAGATCAACGTGATTTGTATCTCTAAATCCCATCACCTTGACATCTTCCCCTGACTCTGGAAATTCATCTTTGAATTGTTTTGAATTAATGTACTGTTCTGTATTTAGTACGATGGATTCTGTTTCTGTAAATGGGGCATATCCTACAAGTATAGAGGTATCATTTGCTGCCAACGTGCTAGGATTTTTAAATATGGATTGTAGTTCCTTGGATGTTACACCGATTTCTACTTGATATTCTATATTATCATCATTTACAAATCTCAGATTTTTTTCAAACCAATTCTTTGCAGTTTGTATTGCAAACTCTCCTATAGGAAGCTTTTTTCCCTCAATTTCAAATGTTGCTCGATCTCCCAAAATCATCTTCATTGGTTTTATAATTTTGCCACCGCCAAAGTTACTCTCACTTTGTCCTGCTACTAACAGTGCTTTATCCATATTGTGATGTTGAATTGCCCCTGTCTCTTTGAGATATATTTTTGACAAATCAATGGAAATCTGATTCATCACAAGATCACAAATTGTATCTGGATGTCCAATTCCTTTCCTCTCTACGATTTCAAATCTTTTTTTAGACGTAGGTGTATTTTTTACAGATTCTATGAATATTTGATTTGGCACATCAAAACTTGTTTTTAAACAGAATCATAAGTCATATCATGATTACCAAAATTGATAATTGTCTGTCAATTTAATGCGGCGATTTATCTAAGCATTGTTGTG
Source organism: Nitrosarchaeum sp. (assembly GCA_016844465.1). Taxonomy (GTDB): domain Archaea; phylum Thermoproteota; class Nitrososphaeria; order Nitrososphaerales; family Nitrosopumilaceae; genus Nitrosarchaeum. The sequence continues at coordinate 4,586 of JAERMO010000147.1, forward strand.
CAAAGAGATACTGTTCTTTATGAGAGATTAGCAAATCATAAAGTTAGATGTTTAGCTTGTGCCAGATATTGTGAGCTTGGCGAGGATCAAATTGGCTTGTGTGGAGTTAGAGGAAACAAGGATGGAAAACTTGTTCTCTATGTATACGGAAAGGTTGCAGCAGCTCACATTGATCCTATCGAGAAAAAACCAGTAACTCATTTTATGCCTGGAAGTAAGATATTTTCAATTGGAACGACAGGTTGTAATTGGTTGTGCAAGTATTGTATCAATTTTGATCTCAGTCAAAGACGAAAAATAGAGGGAGTAGACATTACACCTGAAAAAATAGTAGAAAAGGCGCTTGAAAGCGGCTGTCACGGAATTGCATACACGTACAATGAGCCAAGTATATTTTTGGAATATGCAAGAGATTGCGGCGTATTGGCAAGAAAGAATGGATTGTTTAACATCTTTGTATCAAATGGATATGGCACTCCTGAATCAGTTTCAATGATGGGTGAATTTCTTGATAGCATTACAGTGGATTTTAAAGGAAATGGTGAAGAAAAATTTGTTAGGAAATATGTTGGAATACCAAATTCTCAGCCGGTTTTTGATACATTGCTAGAAATTCGTGACAAAACAAAAATTCACGTAGAAATAACAGATTTAGTAGTCCCTAAAGTAGGCGATGATCTAGAACACGCAAAAACACTTTGTAAATTTATCTACGATGAATTTGGGCCAGATATGCCAATTCACTTTTTACAGTTTCATCCCTCATACAAGATGATGGAATTTGAACCAACTCCTGTGAGCACACTAGAAAAACATCATGAAATTGCAACAAAAGAAGGTTTGAGATATGCATATGTTGGAAATGTTCCTGGACATCCATTGGAACACACGTATTGTCATGAATGCAAAAAAATTGTAGTAAGACGATACAATTTTGATATCTTGGAATGGAATCTTGACGATAATAATCAGTGTAAATATTGCGGAAATAAAATACCAATTACAGGAAAACTAAATCCGTCTTACAAAGAAAGAAGATTTGAGTTTGTTTTTTAAGATTAATGCTAGA
>JAERMO010000067.1 GCA_016844465.1 Nitrosarchaeum sp.
TGATTTATGTTGTTTTTTCTTGACTCCGAATCTTTGTATGACTCCTTGCCATCCCTTGCCTTTTGTAATTGCTGCAACATCTATAGTTGCACCTGTTTCAAAAATTTGATCAATTTTAATTTCTTTTCCTAATAGTTCTTTAACATGGGCAAATTGTTTTTTTACATCTCCACCACTAACTAGTGCTTCAAAGATGTACGGTTTTTTCTGCTCTAATCCTGCAGCGCGTGGTGATACTGCAACTATTGCAAAAATTTCTTTGACTCTACCAAGTATTTTTTCTGCATTTTCAATTGCGCCATCTTTGTTTTTTAAATTAATTTCTTTTGAGATGCTTTTTGGAAATTCACTTGCATATACATCAAATTCGGCATGTAATCCATAATGATCTTTTGAATAACCTCTAATTCCTAATATTGAAACTGGTGGAGTAACTAAAACTGTTCCAAGACTTACAAGTTGCTTTCCTGCGTTTGGAGTCTTATCACGATCATCTATGGTGACTACCTGTACACATCCTGCCTTGAACCCACAATGTGCTAAAATTTTTGGTTCATCTGAATTATTTTTTGGCCATGTTCTGATTCTTGCCTCCATGCTTCTGGCACGTACCCTCGGATAGTATGCCGCACTTCCTCTACGTGGCTGAGCGTATTTTCTATGTCCCATGGATAAATCGAAATCGTCTTTAGCCGTCTAATAAACCATGTGAGACATGGTTAACCATCTAAAATTATTAGGTTAACGAACTATTTTTATTATATTATGGATGTAGCAAGCTATTTACTGAATTCAAAATAATTACACCCCCTATGATTATTCCAACAATTCCTAATCCAATTGCAAAGATTAAGAAACTTCTTTTTTCAGTCATATTTTTGATCTTAAGATGTACCATATGCGTTGATAATAGATAATGTTCCTAACAATGCTTCTTCCAAACGCACTGTTTCAGTTGCTTGATTTGGAAAAAAGTTCAATGTTTTTGCATTTTGGACATTTTTCAATTTCCCTCCGAGTATCTCATGAACTCCTTTTTGGGGCGATCCAAATACAACCAACATTGGAATATCTGTATTCAAATATTTTGCCAATTGTTCTTTTGTAGCTGTTTTTCCTTTTTTTGATGTAATGATTATATTTCCATTCCATTCAGTTAGTAGTGAAAACAAGCTTGCTCTTTCCTTTACCGCATATCCCCAATATGCTGGAGATTCATTTCTTTGAATTTCTTTAACTGAAAAGTCAGGATACCCTGTTTTGAATTGAACAGTTACTCTTTTACCGGGATTTTCTTTTCCAAAAAATGGAATTGGCTCATTAATTCCAATATCTACGAACTGTTTTCCTTTTATGCTTATTACTACTCCTTCTCTTACATCACCCGTTTTTATTTTATTTGCATCTGCAGATGCTACGTGACTGGGAATTTTTAATGGTTGTAGTACTCCTGCAAACTTTAATTCATTCATTTTTGGAAAAAGTCTCCTTCGTAAAAATTGAGGTGTTTCCAAATATTTGAAAATGGTTATAAGTAAATCCCCATCTTCCTTGTAATTTCCATCTTGATAAACATAAATTGTATCTATTTTAAATATTGCACAAGCTCGTGCAAGAACAGAAATTTTTCTTGTCTTGTCGATCTTTAAGGATTCATCAGATAACGCAGATTCTGGAATTGCGACAGAGAGTTTCAAAGTAAATTAATCCTATGGATAGTTATTACACATTATTTCTTTTCGTGTGGATATTTTTCTTTAGATGTTTTTGCATATTTTGTTATTTGGTCATCAGATACTAATTCGAACAATCCTGTCTTTGATTTAATTTGGGCCATTCTAATGTGACTAGTTCCTTCTTTATCCTCACTTGATAAATAAATTGCTGCTGATGCTAATACTGATGCGTCGTCAAGAGACAATTCGTTCTTGTATGTTTTTTCTAGGAAATCGGTTACTTGCTCTGAACCTGAACCAATTGCGATGGCATCATATGAAATGTAAGTTCCACTTGGGTCTGTCAGGTAGAGTTGTGGGTTATTGTTTACTACTCCTCCTAGAATCAAAGCAACTCCAAAAGGCCTCACTCCCGCATACTGAGTAAATTGCTGACATTGATCAGCCAGATGTTTTGCAATTGTTTCAACCTCTACTGCTTCATCATAAATCATTTTATTACTTTGAGAAAAGAATCTGGCGTTGTCTACTTGGCTTCTTGCATCAGGAATATATCCTGCTGCAGCTACTCCAACATGATCATCAATTTGAAATATTTTTTGAGCAGTATCTGATATTTGTAATTTTCTTGGTTTTTCTTCCACCGCAATCACAATTCCTTCTTTAGATTTTATTCCAACTGCTATAGTCCCTCTTCTTACAGTCTCAATGGCATATTCTACTTGGTAAAGTCTACCATCTGGTGAAAATACTGTAATTGCTCTATCATAACCTTGTTGTGCAGGAAGCATTTGATCTCTGTGCTTTGAAAGTTTAATTAAAGCGTTACTTAACTTGAATGATTTTTAATTGGAGACCTGGATTCATAGGCTCATATATCAATCATGATATTTTGACAAAAATTTATTTGATTTTATTCCCCATTGCTCATAAAAATGAATGTCACAAAACTTTTTTCCAGCAAGAATTAGGGATAAGAAATGATCGTTATCGCAATTCTAACAGAAAAATTGAAAACACAAAATAAAATTAACGAATATTTTTTGATGCCTGTTCTTGAAAATTTATCAAAACAAGGCATAATAAAAAACACTGTAACTAACGAATACCAGATTTATCCTGTTCCAGAAAGGGGAGAAATCACATTTGTGCATATTTTTGGTCAGGTAAAAGAATATGGGAAAAGTGGATTGGTGTCCATTGAAATATTCAAACCAGATGGCTCAAAAGAAATTTTACATACCCCTTTATTGGAAACTGGTAGTTATTCAACTATTTTTTCAATTAACAATCAATTCAAAAAAGGCACTTACAAAGTTTCGGCAGAATTTGAAAGTAAAAAAATACTCTCAACGTATTTTTATTTAACCGATAACAAAACTATATCTGATAAAATCCCGTCTTGGTTTGTAATAGTTTTTGAATGGTGGATAGAACACCAAATAACTGATCAAGAATTTATTTCATCTATTCAATATCTAATAGATAACAAAATTTTTAGTCTTGTTACAAATAATACGCCTGTTGGAGAATTTACTGTTTCTGTAAATGGTCAACAAATGGTAAGACGTGGAACAACCCATACTATTGTCACACACGTCACTTATGGTAAGGTGCCAGTAGAAGGGGCAAGAGTGACATTAACTATAGAGGATTACAACGAAGATATTATTAAAGAATTTAATGGGGTTAGTGATCAAAATGGATATTTTATTTTTTCATGGGAGATCCCAAAAAAATTCAATGACATAAAAACACTTCTTGCATACATTAGTGTTTCATACAATGATTCATCTACAACAAAATTATTTAAATTTCAAGTTTATTGTTTACCCGGAGAATCCAATTGTAAAGTTGAGGGAAATTAGAACACAATTTCATTCTTTAGTTATATTAATTTTCTAAAGTATATTCTAAATGTTAATTAAAGTCTTGCTCTAAATATTTTTTCGTGCAATTCAAAATTCAATTCTATGGTCACGAGAATATCAGATCAACCCATCAAAAGACAATTGAAATAACAAAAGATTCTCATCTGACTCCAAGCGGTGATTGTATAATTGGGGTTAATGCCTCATCTGGCTGTGCGGATTTGCCAATTTCATTGAAAGAAAAACTAAAAAATTCTAATTCAAAAGTAATGTTTTCGATCAAAGTTGCTGACCATGAATTCAATGTTGAAGGCATGGGTAATGAGAATTTGATTCTCACTCACCTGGATGATATTGTAATTAGAAAAAGTGAATTTATGTGTCCTAGAACATTGGCCGTAAAATGCAACAAAGCATCAGATTTAATTCCAAGAGAGATGGTTTTACTACTTCAAGATCCAAAAACCAAAGGAACATTTACTATCACAATTGATTAAAACTGTGACAGTTTTATATGATCGCGTTAAAATTTTGGTATGGGTCTTAAGACAAAAATTTTCATATTGATTCCATTGGCAATATTTGGTGCTATAATTTTTGGAATTGGAATTTACAACACATTATGTAAAGATACTATCACGGCATTTCTTAATTGTTAATATAGTTTAACCGTCACATGTCTTCATTTATTTTCTGTTTTAGCTAAATCTGGTTTATCAAGAATTTCTTAAACTATTACTTTTTATGATTTTTGTGGAAAAATCTGTAATTGAGTTGTCATTATCACAAGAACCGACAGATATTGAACTTAAAAAATTGAAAGAGTACTTCAAGGAAATGCCCATTGCTGAAATTCTGACGGGTCTAAAATTTGCTAAAAATAGATGGGCTGCAAAAGATGCCGGCACACTCAAAGTTGGAAGGAAAAGTATGATTCAAAAAGAAGTTCATTCTGTTACTTCTGAACAAGCTCAATGGAGACTAAAAAACTGGAAAATGATGATTGCCAATTATCGTCGTAGGGGATACAGTTATCCTACAATATCCAGAATAAAAAAAATTCTTGTTCAAAAAAGCAAAAAGAAAGTAAAATAAATTTTAGTTTAACTAACCCTTTTCGATATTAAATACCACAGATAACTAGCAGGTGTCATGACTACAAGGTGTGTCCAAATCTTTGAAGGCTATGTCCAATGTGAAAAGACTAGGGCACAGTATATGTATAATTTAAAGAGGTTTGCCACTCATAATAATTTAGAAACAGTTGATGCGATTTTATCTATTGATAGTGAACAATTAAAACAGAAAATCGAGGATTATGTACTTTTATTCAAAAATAGAGGTAGTAGTTCAAGATATATCCGAGTGATTATCTTGGGTTTTACTATTACTTTTTAACAAATTTCCGGGATAATTCGTAGAACGCCTTAAGAATCTCTTACTAAAAATAAAGTCAATTCATGATCATATCACACTATGAAAAAATTTTTGACTGATAACAAAGAAATGATAACAAATTACAGTCTTGGTATGTCCGACTATTTTTTACAAAGTAGACAGTGTACAAAAGGTAAAATGTCAGAATGCCAACCAGAGATTACAAAACATGTTGGGGGCATTTAGATGAATGAATATATGGATAAAATGTCAAAGGAGAGGGAATCGCTAACTCCAAAGACGGGTTTCAATATCGTTATTTTTGACAGTTATAGTCCAGCAGGTGAAATGCTAACGTTAGTAGATCACGTAGAAACAAGAGAAGAAGCTGAAAAAATCGCGGAAGAAGTAGGGACAAAAGAATTTCCAGCGTATATTTATGGAGGAGAAGATGAGGTCTCTGAACCTTCAAGTGATGACGGTTAATCACACTGATTGGGACTAGATACAGTGGTCGTATGAATCCCAATACCTCTATTGTCATAATCGAACCAAGTTCTTAATTTTTTTTATTTTTCTGATCTCTATTTTTCTCAACTATGAATTATTAAGATACTCTGAGATTGTAACCTTGTGGGTCCAAAAATTAATTGTCAATGCACAGAATGCAATTGCCAAGAAAAATTTGAAACCATCGAAACTGGCGAATTACTCAATTTGATTCAGCATGGGCGATTAACTCCTGACCAAATCTCATTCCTAAAGACTAGGGTTGGAAACAAATTATGTAAACAATGCTTTGTTGGGAAACATCGTAAATAATGAAATTGAAAGAGTAGATTCTAATCTCTTTTTTATTTCTAAATCTTTTTTGCTTTCCTAATACTTAGATTCTGAACTTATCCTCTAAATCTTTAAGTTCATAATTCTTAGATTGAAATCATGGCACGAAAGAAAAAGGATTTGAAACAACGCCAGAATCTTCAGTGTCATTGGCATTGTCCTTGTGAGGAGGATTCTATAAACTCTTTTCGTGATTAAATTAAATCGATTAAAGATAAAGTGAAGCACTACGCATAACATTAGTATTTTAGGTAAGTAATCCTAAAGTACATGATCGCTGTAAAGTATTTGCGTGTTTTCGGTAACGCTGGGATTCAATCGATAGAAATCCAAAGAACAAACCGAGCTTTATTATTCTAAAAGAAATTATCCAACTTTATCAAGTTAGGAACTTACACACTAAAACAGCATGAGATATGGGGCGATGACTGTAACGAGGAAACTAGGATTGTAACCTGTAACTGTGGTATGTGTAAAAACTTAAGTTCAATTAAAAACGCATTGAATAAAGGAACATTATTCGATTAATTACATTTTCATATATTGTAAATTAATATTTAAAATCGCTCTTTCGTAATAACCAATTGTTACAGACAATCTAGTTTAAATTCATATTTCGTCGTAAAATGTTTGCTTTGGATAGGTTGGAATAAAAAATGACATTATCAAAACAACAAATCAATTTAATGGATGAAATGGCTGAGATTGAATATGGGTTAATCACCAAACTAGGCAACCTCATAAATGCAGAATGGGATTCTAATACTTTGAAAATAAAGATACAGGAATTAATGAAACAACGTTCTTGTATTGAAGAAGAACTTGACAGACTAGCATAAGATTTATTTTCTGACCTGATGGTCGGTAACATTTGAGCCTAATTATGATTGTTTTCCAAAAAACATACTCGACTTTAAATTCTTACAATAATTTAAAATGCATTGGAACCATTTAAACAAGAATCCAAGCATCATGCCGAAAAGTCTCGCGTTGAAGGAGAGATGTTATCTGTATTAGATGATCTAGTAAATGAGGATTGGGATTCGAATGCCTTAAAAAGCAAAATACAGGAATTAATGAAACAACGTTTCTGTATTGAACAGCAAATCTACAAATTAAACGAATCCCCTCTCACATCTCAAAATACAATCACAAGAATGAAGAGTAGAAGAAAATCAAGATTAACTCGCGGTTATTTAAATTAGATTTTTAACTCTTTTTTATTTTCTAATTGTAAAAACTAAATAAAATCTTAGATTCTAAAAATGTTACACATGAAATGAGTTAAGTAGATCCAATTTACTCCAATTTAATGATAAGTAAAACAATTCTAGTAGGACTAGTAGCAATATCATTTGTTGCAGGTTCTATAATGACAGGAACTTTGGTATATGGTGCACCAACAGTCAATCCACTTATAGCGATAAATGCCGCAATTGCTGATCTTCAAGCTAGAATGACGGCAGTAGAAACTGTGAACACAAACCAAAATACTGCAATCAGTGCAATTCAAACTCTGAATACAAACCAACAAACTCAGATAGATGCTTTATCCGCATCAGCAGGAAAATCAAAAATATTTGCAACTAATTTGGATTTGGTTCCAATTACTGCTATAGACGGAGGCACGTATATCGACCCAGCACATCTAAATTTGTTATTTTTTGGAGATACCATTTGTGGAGTTAAACCTGCATCTGGAGCATTTGCCGAGGGAGTAACACTCTATATCGCATTCGGTGGAAATACATTGGTTGAGCATGACGCTGGTTGCTTAGGTGCTGGTGATCTTGACCTTAATGGTGATGTGGATGCAAACTTTAAAGCTAGAGACGTAATAGTTCTGCAAGTTAAAACAACTGCTACAACCAAATGGGTTGAAGTAGCTAGAGAACAAGCACCATAACCGCTTTTCTTTTTTATTTTGAATTATTTTTGTGCGTAAAATATTTAACATATAAAGTGTTTAATGACGGAAAGCTAGCTTTCTATTTTAGTTTAATATAATCAAATCAAAATATCTGATTGTCTTTTTTGAATGATCTCATGTTTTAGACTGTCTGGAATGTCTGGTATTGATGATTTTGTTTGTCCTGCAATGATGGAATGTGCTTCTTCCAGAATTGCCAATGTATCTGAATTGTTTACGGTTCCAGTACTCAATAAATCACTACCCTCAATTGAAGATCCCATCATTACATCGCCTAATATCTGCGATAAATCTTGCATTGACGATGTTGCCTCTGGCATTATTCCACTCAACGATGGACTTAATCCCTTTATTATCGACATGCATGGACTCAGGGTCACTACAATATCTCCAAGTTCTGAAACTGTGTTTAGTCTTAGCTGAATTTGTTCCATTGAAAGTTTAGCACCGCTTACCATGTTTTTCATCTTTCTTATCTGAACAAGTTCATTTGCATACACTTGAGCATATGCATTGTTGTGTGATTTTTGAGCATTAACAACTTTTTCAAAAATCCCGTCATGTTTCTTTTGTAATTTTTCTGTGATCCCCTCTAATTTACTAATTTGAGATTGTAATTTGTTTTGGGCTAATTCAATTTTTGATCTTAATGGTATATCCGGTTTTACTCTACCCATTACTTTTTGAGAAATACTTTCCCCATCAGGCTTATTCCATGAATTGCTTATCAAATCTCTATTTCCTCATTAATGCTATGAAATTTTGTTTTAAATCGGCTTGTCCTCGTCATGTATGTTACCACAGTAACAGCATACCATGGTTACACATTAGCCGTGGGTGGATTTGAATTTCTGAAATATCTGATCATTCAACTTGTCGCTTGTTTTGATATGATAATAAATTCAAAAATTATAATCAGAAGGACACACGACAGAGAAAAATACCAGTAAACAGCAATCAGAGAAATACAAAAAGATATTAAAAACGAATTTATTTTTCAAAATAATCTCTAGTATTATCAAACATTATGGATTGTTTTTTAATTTATTTTTTCCTATAATATATACTTCAAAATCATATGGATTACAAAATCATTTCGTTTTTATCTGAGAATGAATTGTTTTTAATTATGAATAAACGTTTTTTAATCGTTGGTATTGTTTTAGGTGCGATTATCGGACTTGCTGTTTTAATTGGTTCCCCTTACTTTTTTGCCTTTGATATAAATAGATGAATATTTGATTGAATTTGTTTTAATATTTTTTAAATCTCTAATTAAATAATTTTTTAATGTTGTATTTTAAACCATGTTGTCATCGTATTTTTGGATAAATTTATTTGAATTTAAAATATATCGATTTTTCAATTTACAGATTTATCTTTTCATACTATGAAATTATTTCTGATCAAATTTTTTCGATGAATTGAATTGTAGAACACTGAATAATGCACCCGCATTTTCTTTACATTGAATTTATACTTTATTAGAAAGTAATGTAGGGAGAATTCATGTTAAACAATCTAAGGGATATGCTCCAACCTATACTTGAAAAGGTTGGTAAGACATTTGCATCTACAGGTTTATCTCCAAACTTTTGGACCGGACTAGGTCTCCTATTTGCAATTTTATCTGCAATAGTTTATGGACTGAATATTGAATCTGGATTAATAATCGGAGGTATATTATTACTCATCTCTGGATTTTTTGACGTTGTAGATGGACAAGTTGCAAGGATAACTGGGAAATCTTCCAAAAAGGGTTCTTATCTTGATTCAATGTTTGACAAGATTGCTGAAGTTTCAATATTTTTAGGAATTCTAATTGGAGGATATGCAGAACCTTACATTGTAATGCTTGCAATTACTTTGTCATTATTGGTCAGTTATGCCAGAGCAAAATCTGACGCATTAAACATAAAGCTGCAAGGAGTCGGCATTGGGGAGAGAGCCGAGCGTCTACTTGTAGTTGCAATTATTGGAATAGGCGGATTCATGCAATATGCGGTGATTATAGTAGTAATAATTTCAGGAATCACGTTAATTCAAAGAATGATTGTGACTGCTAAAAACATTAACGAAAAAACCGACTAGATCCTATATGTGGACACGACTTATCATTTTTTTAGTATATTTGTAAATATAATTGGAATTCACTAACATTTTTTTATATTGAGCACATCATTAAATTGCCTAGCAATGAGGAATAATAGAGCAATGATTGATGTCAAAAATGATTCACTGTTTCACGATCTGAGCTAGACAAAAATTACATTTTAAAATAATTTTACTAACAGAAAACCTAATTTTGCTAACGAAGTTTTCCACGTTGTCTTCTGCTATCTGCTGATCGAATTTTTAGAATCTTAAAGTGAATTGCACATGAAATACAGTACCATTTCAATACCATTGGTGATGCAATGTATGCTCCTTGAGCACGTAATTCTTTAGCCAAAGTATGTTCTACGAGATTTAATCTGGAAGTAACTTTCTTTGCTTTGTCCTTTGGTACTGTGCAACCACAGTTTGTACACTGAATTGTACCTGATGAACCTTTACCTCCTTTTGTACGTCCTCTACTGGCACGTTTAAGTGGCATATACATAATTGAATCTGCCTCTTTATATTCTTGCGGATAATTGATAATAAATTGTGTGTATGATCCTATTATTGACTCAAATTTTAATCAAGTTTTAATTGTAGATCGGGTATTGAATTATTTGATAATGCGTGGTTTATGTCATATATGTTTTAGATCAAACGTGGATCTGATAATTCTTAAGGGTAACATACTGTGCCAAGAATGTTTTGAAAATAATGCAAAAAACTAAATCATCATAGTTTTAAATTTTAATTAATGAGACTAGCATTATTTTCACATTGTGCAATAGACACAATTACTCTTAATGGTTTTACCTATGAACAAATTGGAGGTGCCGCTTGTTATGGTGGGCTAACTGCAAGACAATTCAATTTTGATGTCGATCTTTACACAAAATTTGGCAAAGACTTTCCAATGCAATATTTGACTCAAAACAAAATACATTTTGAAAATGCGTTGTCTGATAAACTTACTACCAGATTTGCAATAGACATTACAGACTCCGATAGGGTACTAAGGTTACTTAATGAATGTGAACCAATTGATTATGTTACAATAAATGCAGATTGTTCTTTGATTACACCCATTTTTCATGAAATTTCTCATGAAACATTTGAAAAAATAAAAAAAGACTCCATTTTTACATTAGTTGATCCTCAGGGGTTCTTGAGACGAGTCGATTCAGAAAAAAATGTATTCTTAAAACACACTGAACTTGATTTATCAAATGTAAATGCAATAAAAGTAAATCCAGAAGAGTCTCAACAAATTGTTAAAGGTTCTAATGATGAAATGATGATGGCACTACAGAAAAAGGGGGTAGAACATGTAATTTTGACCAACAAAACTGAAGTCTCACTACTAGTTAAGGATAAAATTTATTCCATATCTCTACCAAATAAAGAAGTCTATGACTCTACCGGAATAGGGGATATTTTCTGTTCAACATTTTGTTGCACTATGTTAAAAGAAAAAGATTTTCTTTGGGCACTATGTTTTGCAGGTGGCTCTGCTCAAGCTGCCCTTGACTCAAAACAGATTGGTTTGCTAAAAGTACCTCAAAAAAATGCAATTGAGACTAATGCTTCCTACTTTTACAATCTTGTAAAGTATAGGTCGATTTAGTACTTTATCCTTTTATTATACAGATAGTTTCATTTCTTTGTGCACGTAGGAATTTATGGTTCTGGGACAACGGACAATGCTACAAAGACAATAAAAAAAATTCTCGATGATGCTGAAATTGAGTCATTTCTAATTAATGCAAAATCAAAAGTAAAACATGCTGACTGTATTATAGTGCTTGGGGGGGACAAAGGAGTTAGAAACTATTTTCATAGTTCTTTTGATTCCATATCACCTGTTTTAGGAATAAGTGAGGGTGAGGCAAGCGGGTTTTT
>JAERMO010000148.1 GCA_016844465.1 Nitrosarchaeum sp.
AATCGATAAAGAGGATGTAAAAGTGTTCAAAAAAGATCTAAAGAAATTTGAAAAAGAATCAAAGAAAATAACAAAGGAGTTTAAAGCAGAAATAAAGGAAATTAAAAAAGAGATAAAGCACGAAGAAAAAGAACATAAAAAAGAACTAAAGAAACTTGAGAAAGAAAAGAAAAACAAACACGATGATGATGATGAAGAAGATGAAGACGATTAATCATGTGCATAAATTCCACTCATTTTATATCAATTCATATTTAGTTAACAGAAATTTTTGGTTAAACTGAATTTTAATCAAACAATATAAACAAACGTTGTCTAATTATTTTGTAAATTACATGTTAAACAATTTGAAAATTTACTTCCAAACAAAAAAGATGTTAGTTAACAAGTTGCACTGTACCGTGTTAACAACTTTTGCCACAAGCAAAAATTACGAGCGGAGAAATTATTCCTCTTACTTATATAATAGAATTTGAGTGATGACTGTACAAATGGATAAGAAAAAAAATTACGTTATAGTTGGTGTAATAGCTGTAATCTTCATTATCGGAGCTGCTGCCATTTTTTACACACTAAACTTTGATAATCAATCTCCAGCACAGCCTTATTCAAGTGATGAGCGAGTATTTACTGAAACAGAAATACCTTCATCTTTTAACACTTCGGAGAATTTGATCAAGTTTTCCTCAAATGAAGAAGTAGTGCAATTTCTAAAAGACGCCACACAATTCAACAGTGAGTTTCCTACCCATGGCGGATTAGTCAGATTTGATAGAACTGCATCTGGTGTTTTTAATTCCCGCGAAGCACTTCTAGAGTCAGAGCCAACACCAGCACCACCCGGACAGTTTCAATCCAGAGATGAAGATTTAGCAGTTGGTTCTGAAGCTCCTTATCAAGACTATTCGTCAACTAACGTTCAGGTTGAAAATGTAGATGAGGCTGATTATGTCAAAACCGATGGAAAATACATCTACATTTTATCACAAAATACACTAACAATTATTGATGCATACCCACCAGAATCTGCAAAAATTATTTTAAAGATTGGACTAGACATTGAACAACAAGATCTTCAAAACATGTTTCTAAATGACGATAGACTAGTCATATTCTACTATGGATCAGGGCAGTCATTTGGAATTCAAGAATATGACTTTATGCCATATCCAATCTACCAATCAAAAACATTTGCTACAATCATAGATGTATCAGATAAAGAAAATCCAAAGACTGTAACCACATACGAGATTGATGGCAACTATAATAATTCCAGAATGATAGGGGACATGGTTTACCTAATCACAAACAACTATGTCGACTATGTCCATCCAATAATTCCAAGAATAATGGAATCATCGCGAATGATAATTCCTGATGTTTATCGTTTCCCAAACCCAGAAGAAAATTACAATTTTAACACGATAACGGCATTTGATTTTTCTGGCACACTAAAAGAATCAGAGACTTTCTTGATGGGAAGTGCCAACACAATCTACATGTCAGAAGATAATCTATACATAACTTATCAGAAAAATGTTCCGCCAAAGTATTACGATACTGTAAAAAAAGATAGATTCTTTTCTGTAATCCTACCTCTTTTACCCCAAAGTGCTCAACAAGAGATTAAAGAAATCCTAAACAATTCAGAATTTGATTCATATTCCCAGTGGAATATGGTTGAAGAAATTCTGCAAGATGCCTTTAACAAGATGGAAAAAAATGAACGTGAAAAGTTATTTTCTGTCATTCAAAATGCCTTAGATGAGTATGATTCACGAGTTCAGTCAGATACCAGACGAACCGTAGTTCATAAAATCGCATTAGATAAAGGAAGTTTCAGATATGTAGAAAATGCCGAAGTTCCAGGGTACCTTCTAAACCAGTTTTCAATGGATGAACACAATGGTAAGTTCAGAGTAGCTACTACAACTGAATCATACACACGTGATAGAACAATTCTTTCAAATAATGTCTATGTTCTTGATGAGAATCTCAAAACTATTGGCAGTCTAGAGAAGATAGCCCCCGACGAATCCATTTATTCTGCAAGATTCATGGGAGACAAGCTCTACCTTGTAACGTTTCAAAGAATTGACCCATTTTTTGTTATTGATCTTTCTAGTAATACACCAGTGATTCTAGGTGCATTGAAGATACCAGGATTTTCTAACTACTTGCAGGCTACTTGCAGGCATATGATGAAGATCATATAATCGGTATAGGTAGAGATACAAAAGAAAACGAATGGGGAGGCGTACAACAATTAGGAGTAAAAATTTCAATGTTTGATGTAAGTGATTTCAAAAATCCCAAAGAAACAGATACTAGAGTAATTGGCGATTCTTCAATAGATTCTGAAATTTTGTATAATCACAAGGCATTGCTCTTAGATAAAGAAAAAAACATAATGTCAATTCCAATCAAAGGTAACATCAAGGGAATATTTGATGAGGGCCTCATAAAAAAAGAAGACTATAGGAATTGGAATGGATTTTTTGTTTATGGGTTTGACAAAAACAGTTTTGTGGATAAGGGATTGATAGCACATTATACTGGTGATTTTGGATATAACTCAGTATACATGCAATCTAGATCATTTTACATCGGGGATACTCTCTATACAATAATGGATGGAAGTATCAAAATGAATGAAATTGACAACATTAGTCATGAGCAAAATTCAATCTCACTTCAAAAAACAGGAAACATTCTCAAGCAGTTGCCTGTGATAGAAGATTAGAAGAACTTGAGCATATTTTGCAAACCGTTTGATACTGTCATAAAATAGTAATCGGTCTAGTTAGACTACAGTTGGGTTAAATCCTAATGAGAGCCT
>JAERMO010000149.1 GCA_016844465.1 Nitrosarchaeum sp.
TCCCGGAATGGTACAGAGATAGAATTCAAAAGAAATATTCTATCACTGTAGAAGAATGGGAAGAACGAGAAGGCGTTAAACTAGAAGATGGTCTTTACAGAGGTCTAATGAGACGTGGGGCAGGAGATGAACTTGCTGCTGGATGTGCAAAGAGCCAGATGTTTCATGAAGCATCTCAAGCATTAACATAGAGTTATACAGAAATCCTTGGTAATGTGTAAATTCTAATCAAAACTTAAAGTAACGACCATTGGAACAGATTTTGTGAAACTAATTGTAACCGGTGGTGCTGGTTTTATTGGCAGTCATCTTACAAAATACCTAATCAAGAAAGGTCACAATGTAAGTGTTATAGATAGTCTTCGTCGTGGTAGTCTTGAAAATTTAAAAGAAATGGAAGATAAAATTGATTTTCAAAAAATAGACATACTAGATTACGATGCAATGAAAAGCGTTGTAAAAAATACTGATGGAATTTTTCATCAAGCAGCTCTTGGCTCTGTTCCACAATCANNNCAGCTCTTGGTTCTGTTCCACAATCATTCAAAGAACCTGAAGAATATCACAGAGTAAATGCAGTTGGTACTGAAAATGTATTAAAACTTGCAAAAGAATTTGGTTTTAAAGTAGTTTATGCTAGTAGCTCAAGTGTTTATGGTAATCAAAATAAATTTCCAATAAAAGAAGATGCAGCAAAAAAACCTTTGAATCCATACGGACAATCAAAATTAGAAGCAGAACAATTTGCTGAAAAATACTCAAAACTCGGTGTGAAGGTAATTGGTTTAAGATATTTCAATGTGTTTGGAATTGGTCAGAATCCAAATTATGCAGGTGTTATTCCAAAATTTATTGAACAACTAATCCACCATAAACCCCCAATTATTTATGGGGACGGAAACCAATTACGTAATTTTACATTTGTTGATGATGTAGTAGAAGCAAATGTTCTTGCTTTTGAGAGCAAAACTGAGCATGCGTTTATCAACATAGCAACTGGTGTGATGACCTCAGTACGGCAACTTGCTGAGATTATGATTAACTTATCAGGATTGTCAATAAAGCCAATCTATGAGAAACCAAGAGAAGGAGATATTGAAAAAAGTCAGGCAGATATTTCTCTTGCAAAAAGTCTTATCAATTGGGAACCTAAAACAACTCTAGAAGAGGGATTGAAAAAAATTTTTCCAAAGATAGAAAAATAATCATATTTTTTATTCCTTTACCAAATCTTCATAAAATTTAATATATTTTGGTAAAAGTATATCCCAAGTTAAATTATTAATCAGAAATTCGTATGCTGCATCTGCAAGCTTTTTTGCATATTCTTTATTTTCCAATAGATGATTAATTGAATCTGCTAAACTTTGTGGTTCATTTGGTGGAACAAGTAAACCTGTTTTTCCATGCGTCACAATTTCAGGAATACCACCAACATTAGTTGCAACAACTGGCACTTTAAGAAAAAATGCCTCTTTGATAACATTTGGTATGCTTTCAATTCTAGAAGGTAAAACTAGAACGTTAGAGGATTTTAAAATCGACATTGCTTTTTTCCATTCAACATTGGTACAATAAACCACTTTTCCTTTAATTTGTTTTTCAATACTCTTTAGAATATCAATTCCTTTTTCAGGACTATCTCTTCCAATGTAAATAACCTGATTTTCATTAGTATCTGATTTTACAGCTTCAATCCCTTTGAATTTTTCTATATCAATAGGTCCAAGAAGATACTCAAAGTCTAAACCATATTTTTCTTTGTAGATTTTTTGTACATCTCTTGAGTTTGTTGTAAGTTTATCAGCCCATTTTAGAATCCTAGATTCTACAAGATTTACTACTGACGAAGTAGCATCAGAATGAATTGAGCTTATTTGTTCAGAGTATACTCCATGTACAGACAGAACTTTCTTTTTGGCTTTAACATATCGCATTGCAAAAGCAGATGGTACATTAAATGCATGAACTACATCAAATTTTTCCCTAGATAGAATTGCCTTTATAGTACTCAATACAGCAAAACTTGGATTTTTTAGATTTTTGATGGGAATTTTTGGTGCATCCATTAGTTTAATATCAAAACCATTTTCTCTTAGTTTTTCAGCAACTCTAACTGCATGACCACCAATTCCTCCACTATATCTGGGTGCTATGAAAAGTATCTTCATTTTAATCTGAACAATATTCTAATAATATCAATTAATGAATATGAGCCTGTTAATTGTTTCACCTTTATGTGTTTGAGAATATTTACTTGAATATCTACGAATTGGTTCTATAATCATAATAAGAACTATTCAATAACCGAAAAGATATCCATGAAAATTGCTATTGTCTTAGGAACCAGACCAGAAATCATCAAACTTGCACCGATAATAAACAAGCTAAACAAAAACAACTCTCAAGTCATTTTCACTGGTCAACACTACGATTATGAAATGAGTCTTAGGTTTATTGAACAGCTTGGATTACGAAAACCTGATTATTCCCTAAAAATCTCACACTCTGATCCTCTTACCCAAATTGGTGAAATTATATCAAAACTTCCTAAAATCTTCAAGAAAATAAAGCCAGATACTGTAATTGTACAGGGAGATACTAATACTGTTTTAGCTGCAGCACTTACATCTTTAAAATCAGAAATACCTGTCAGTCATATTGAAGCTGGTCTAAGAAGTTTTGATTG
>JAERMO010000068.1 GCA_016844465.1 Nitrosarchaeum sp.
AATGTTGTAGTAAATAACGTATCAATACAAACAAGTATTACAACACTGACTGGTTGATCTCTAATTGTATCTGCTGTGGGTAACGGGCAAGGCAGTGGCACATACACGTCTCATGGAACTGGTCAGACAGAAAGACATGACTTTGCAATACCTAGTGCAGGTCATGGTGTAACAACTGAAATCAAAGTAACAGCGGGATTGGATGTTCAATCTCATATGTATTCCAAATCTGCAAATCGTCAAGTACAATATGTGGCATCTTTTGCACCTGCCACTTGATTCGATGATACTACAACTACTGATTCGACACTTGGCAGCACACATGCATCTATTCTAGTAACATCGAGTGCCAATGGATCAGATGGGATCTGAATCTACTATGGCAACAAATATCTTTTTTGATTGGTTAATGACTGTAAAACCGTCGGCGATCTTAACTGCCTACTTTTTTTATTTTTTATAGATTGTATGGTTTGGAACATTTCTAGTAAAAACATATTACCATTGACTTTAAGTATCGGGCTTTTTACAAGCCTGTAAATTGAAAAGTTTTGTATATATTTCTATTTTTGCTGTAATTTTTACATTATCTATAATTTCGCTTCAGGATGCACATGCTGCTACATTTACAGTGGTTCAAGATGGACTATGGACTAATTCTACAACTTGGGGTGGCACAGTTCCAGGTGCTGCTGACTTCAAGGTAATTCCGGTCGGATTTACAGTCACAGTATCTAGTACTGTCTCCAACTCTGCCACAATTACCAACTTTGGTACCATGAATGTCACCAACTCTGGCATCTCAAACTCTGGTACCATTACCACTTCTGGCACTATCACAGTAAAAAACGCTAGCGGCTCTGGTATCAGCAATTCTGTAACTGGCATTCTTAACAACAACGCCACCGGCACCATTACCGTATCTAATACCGGAGGAACCGGCATCTTAAACTCTGGCATCATTACCAACTCTGGCACTATCAATGCGTCAAACACTTCTTTGACTAGTACTAGCATCAGCAATTCCGTAACTGGTACTCTTAACAACTTACTAGGCGGCACCATCAACGTATCAAACACTGGCGGCACCGGCATCTCAAACTCTGGTACCAATACTAATTCTGGCACCGTCACAATATTTATCACTGGCGGCACCGGCATCAACAACTCTTTAGGCGGCACTCTTAACAACAACGCCACCGGCACCATTACCGTATCTAATACCGGAGGAACCGGCATCTCAAACTCTGGTACCAATACTAATTCTGGCACCATCAACGTATCAAACACTGGCGCCACCGGCATCAACAACACTACAACTGGTACTCTTAACAACTTACTAGGTGGCACCATCACAGTATCAAACACTGGCGGCACCATCTCAAACTCTGGCACCATCTCAAACTCTGGCACCATCACGATAACAAACACTGGCGGTACTGGCATCAACAACACTACGTTTGGCACTATAAACAACCTCTCTGGCGGCACCATTGCAATATCGAATAATCCCGGAACCGGCATCTCAAACTCTGGCACCATCAGCAATTCTGGCACTATTATAATAACAAATACTAACGGCACAGGTATTGACAACACTACAACGGGTATTCTTACCAATTCTGGCACCATTACAACATCAATCACTAGCGGGAAAAGTATCAACAACTCTGGCACCATCTCAAACACTGGCACCATCTCAAACACTGGCACCATCTCAAACACTGGTACCATCTACATGATTGGTTCATTTTCAGGCAATGCAATAATCAATGCACCAATTACCTCCCTTACAATATCTGATCAAAACTCTTGTCAACTAGTTGGTTCATGGAATTCTGGAACATGTACTGTTGATAAAATGATAATTGCTAGTGGCAGTACGCTGTCAATATCTTCTGGAATTACGGTCGTGTTTACTGGCACCATCTCCAACTCTGGCACCATTGCCAACTCTGGCACCATCTCAAACTCTGGAATAATTAACGTAACAAACACCGCAGGTACCGGAATCAACAATTCTGCAACTGGAACTCTAAACAACAACTCTGGTGGAATAATCAATGTATCAAACACTGGTGGAATCGGTATCAATAACGCTGTAAATGGCACCTTTAACAATATCTCTGGTGGCGCCATCATAGTATCTGACACTGCTGGCAACGGCATCTCAAACTCTGGCACCATCTCAAACTCTGGCACCATTACCAACTCTGGCACCATTACCAACTCTGGCACCATTGCCAACTCTGGCACCATTACCAACTCTGGTACCATAAATCATATCTTTTCAACAGCGACATATTCTGGAATTGGCACATTTACCAATACCGGAACAATTGCTATTCGTGGCACCCTCTCAAGCAATGTTGATCTCTCAACTCTTGGCTATCCGATAGGGATTACTACGTTTTCGATATTATCTGGGGATACACTAACAATCAACTCTAGTGTGACATTGACAATCCCATCAGGTTATACAATAAACAACTCTGGAACTGTATCAAACTCTGGAACTGTATCAAACTCTGGAACTTTATCCAACTCTAACACTATCACAGTAACAAACACTGCAGGTACAGGTATCTCAAACTCTGGCATCATCTCAAACTCTGGCACCATCACGATAACAAACGCCGGTGGTACTGGCATCAACAACTCTGGCACTCTTGACAACACTGTAGGAACCATCACAATAACCAACTCCACTGGCACGGGCATCTCAAACTCTGGCACCATTACCAACTCTGGCACCATCACAGTATCAAACACTGTTAGTACTGGCATCAACAACACTTTAGGTACCATCTCAAACTCTGGCACCATTACCATCTCAAGCACTAGTGGCACAAGTATCAACAACGACTCTCACGCTACCATCTCAAACTCTGGCACCATCTCAAACTCTGGAACCGTCAAAAGTCAATGTGGGGCAACATATTCTGGAACTCTACCTACCGGAAATCTAATTGTAGATGCATGTGTCTCTTGTGATCCTCCTGTTTCAGGGAATTGGCCCATCACTTTATCTTGCCAACTTTCTACATCTGCCATTGTTGATGGAAACGTTTCAGTTGAAAGTTCAGCTGTATTGGTCATACCAAATGGAAAGACATTAGATATTGATTTTGCAACAAAACATCTTTTAGTAGAATCAGGTAGCAAAGTTTTGATTAAATCGGGCGGAAAAATAGATTAATTTCTAATCTCGTTTTAACCTTGAAAGTTTAAATTTAATCATTTAGTTGAAATCCAATTTCAATGCTGGTAATCATCTAGTGTTTTTTATATTGTAAAATTATGGTAGAAATATCTTGTCAACTGCAAAGGATTTGATGAATGTTCCAATCACCATCGACAAAAACTCTACTGTTTATCATGTTATTAGACAATTACTAGATAAAAAAATTAGTAGACTGTTGGTTCGGGAGGGAGAAAAGATTACAGGAATTGTAACTCAAAAAGATTTGGGATTGTTTCTTTTAAATGACACATCTGACAGGAATTTGGAACAAATTCCATTATCTGTTGTTGTAAAACCATTACAAACAATTCCCGAGTCTGCAAGTGTAAAAGAGTGCGCACAACTGATGCTTGAAAACGAATTTGGCTCTATTGGTGTCTCTGATGGAAACAACGTCGTAGGTATTATTACAAAGACTGATCTTGCTAAATTCTTCCAAATACACCAGGGGAAAAAAATTGTTGGAGAATACATGTCGCCTTATTATGCTTGGATGTATTCTGATACTCCACTATACAAAATTATCACAAAGATGATTGATGAAAAGATATCAAGAGTAATTCTACGGGATCATGATGAAAATCCAGTTGGAATTTTATCCTTTAGAGATTTATTTAAAATTGCTTTACTGGAAGGACAAGAAAAAGAAATACTGGATAATACTGATCCTGCAATTTCTGTGATATTCCCACGAAGTGGATTCTTGTCCAAAACAGGTTTTGGCGGAACAACAACTGCAAAAGACATAATGCAAGATGAAATCATCACCGTAAACTATGATGATGATCTGGCAAAAGCATGCTCTATTCTAAATGACAAAAAAATTCATGGTGTTGGAGTGTTGTCTGGGCATGGTACGCTTATCGGAATCTTGAGTAAAACTGACATTCTAAAAGCACTTGCCTTTATCTAAAAAATTATTTATTAGCGTCAAGAAATCACATGATGTGGAAAAATTTTTTCACTAGCTGAATTTTATACACTGGAATTTAAATCAGACAATAATTTGATCAGATCATTTGATTAGATATATGGGAATTTTAGATTTATGGATGATTTGATTTGAGACACTTTCAATCATGTCTTTTGAAGCAGATCCAACGCCCGTAGTACTCATGATAATATGATCAAACTTTCCAGACTGTGCTAGGTGTAATGCGACTTGGCTGGGAGATCCTCTAGGGAGTTTTGTGAATAATTTGACATCCTTGTTTCCTGAACGTTCAAATGCTTTTTTCAAAAGAATCTTTCCATCGTCTTACAACTGTTTGTTAAATGCCTCGGTTCTGGATACTTTGAATTATCCAAATTGAGGGCATAGCCATCGTTGGGCTCACAATACACCTATTTTTTTATTTTTTGTTGTTGATTTCAAGCCGTACGTGCTATCATACTATCTTAGACACCATTTCAGGTTTATTTGTAAAAATGTATAATTTTGATTTATCACACTTGTGATATTATTCTATTTTTTTACGATACTTTTACAACCAGTACCACCATACCAGACATATGAAAAATTATGATGTGGAACACGCGTGGCATTATCATAATGGTACAAAGCATCCAAATGGAATTCTTCTTAGTAGGTTTCACTCATTCCACCCTGAAATGAGACCAAGCCCATACAAGATTTACAATGATGTTCAAAAAATCCATCTGACATTAGACAAGGAACCCATAGGAATTTCTGCCCTTGACGCAATTTCTAATTTGGATGATTCCAAAGTGGATGATATTCCTGACCTGAATGTACTAACAAGATTACTTTACTTCTCAGGCGGAATCACTAGAAAGATAAAATTTCCTCCACCTGTAGGTGAATTTGAATTCCGGGCAGCTTCATGCACTGGAGCGTTATATCATATAGAAATCTATGTTGTTTGTTCTGATATTCCGGGGCTTGATGCCGGAGTATACCACTTTGACCCAAAGGAGCTAAAATTACACATCTTACGAAAAGGAGACTTTAGGCAGGAAATAGTTGACGCCACAGCAGAAGAAGATTTTGTCAAGCAAGCTCCAGTCATGTTGATTTTTACTGACGTTTTTTCCAGAAACTCTATAAAATATCAAGCAAGAGAATATCGTCATGCGTTTTGGGACTGTGGCACCATGCTTGCCAATACACTGGCAATTATATCAGCGCACAAAATTTCATCAAGATTAATTTCTGGTTTTGTTGATCATATGATAAATAATCTTCTTGGGTTGGATTCTAACAAGGAAGCATCACTTTTCATCTTGCCAGTAGGACACACAAACAAACCGATACCAAAGTCATCGCCTCTTGTATCAACCAATACCGAGTCGACAAATTCTGATAACGACGTAGATTACCCTGAAATCAATTACATCCATGAGGCATCTTCACTTTGTAATTACATTGAAGTACAGTCTTGGAGAAAACATTTTATCAAATCTCAACAAATTGTAACGGATTTAATTCCTCTGAAAAATGAACTTCTTACAACAGATGGTATAGAGAAGGTCATTCTCAAGCGTGGTTCAACACGTACATTCTCACATGATTCAATAAGTTTTGAACAATTATCTACCGTTCGGTTACCCTCTGGTTCATATCATTATGTAAAGGAAAAAAATTCCTTGCAGTTATTACGTGGTGGGGATTTTAGAGCCATATCTGGTAATTTGGGATTAGGCCAAGACTTACCTCGTGATGCAAGTGTGACAATTTTCTTCATGGCAAATCTTCAAAAGATTTTGGAGAATTTTGGTAATCGGGGGTATCGTATTGCCCAGCTTGAGGCAGCAATTATTGGTGGCAAAATGTATCTTGCTGCGTATGCTCTTGGTCTTGGAGCTACAGGTCTTACATTTTATGATGACATGGTAACTAATTTTTTCTCCCCACATGCAACAAACAAAGATCCCATGTTTTTGATTGCACTGGGTAAAAAGACAACCTTTCATAGTTAATCTGAAATTTCAATTTTTGTCAAGAAATATTTTTTAAAATTCAAATCGAATGATTTCTGAACTTACAGCTATTCTGGATATCCAACTGAATAATCTAAAATGATGGCATGGTCATCTGTGGGCTTACAATACACCTTCCTTATTTTTTCTCCCTCCCATTATTAAAAAATCACTAAACCCCTACATGAATTCAATAAATGATAGTGATCTGGATTGGAAGTGGGACAATACAGTTCAATTTTACAGTCCAATTCAAAATTAAACAAGACAGTGTAAGACAAAAAACTTTATTTTTCTCTTTAAATATTGCTGAAAACTTTTAGCAAAATATGAAGAGGGAGTTATTCCGTGAAGGCCCAATCAGACACATACGTAAAAAGGACATAAAGCAATCATTTGACAACCGACTCAAATCAATAAATCGTCTAGAGTTAAGAGATTTTTATGATCATAATCGTGATACTCGACACATCTTTGTTTATGATTTTGGAGGTAAGATCATCTGTGTATTGGCATTTGATGACAAAGGTAATCATTTCTATCTCAATTTGATAGAAAATAACGAGATTTATGAAAAAGAATGTGATGAGATCAATCCTGCACCAAAACTTATCAGATTCATAGAAAATATTGCTAAATCTTTTGGTCATACTGAAATAAGATTAAACGCACTTGAGCAACTTGTTCCATATTACAAAGAATTAGGTTATTCCACAACAGGCAAAACAGAAAAGAATAATGATTATGGATTGTTAGTTGAGATGCAAAAATTACTGAGCAGCTAGTGGGGTTTTCTGAATTTTATTTAGATCTATCTTTGGGAATTTAGGTAACTTTTCTAGTCCTTGGATTGTTTTTTTTACGTTTTCATTCATTAATAATCTGGATTCAATATATCCAGAATAACTCTCACTATTTTCTGCAGCGAGAAGAGAGATTGCTTCATCTAATGTATGATTAATTGTAATTGTACGTCTTACTTTTGTCATACTATGGTATTATCATGATATGATATAAATATATCCCTTGAGGAATGTGGGGCTTGCCAATTTAACAAATCCGTTCCCTATGAAGTCTAAATTTACTGTGGTTTTGGATATCCTCTTGAATAATTGAAAATGACGGCAAAGCCATAGGTGGGCTTACAAAAACCTTTATTTTTTATTTTTAACAACTTTAAGATAAACGGGTTTACTGACAATAAGTAAAAATGGGTTACCACCGTTTTGAATCTAGAGACCTGCTATTGTCGTAAATCTTTAAAACTAATTTTTAATTAACCGTGTAACAAATAATGAAAGATTTGATAAAAAAATGGTTCTTAAAACATTGGCAGTATTTAGTTTTGAGCATAGGATTCTTGCTTGTACTATACTTGTTTACCATGCAATTGCCATTATGATTAAGAAGAAAATATGAATATACTATTTTATGACAATAATTTTTGTGGTTGGAATGATCACCCTTTTGAATATATAGTTGAAAATGACGGCATAGTCTTGGGGGGCTTACAATACACCTTCCATATTTTTTGTAGATTTGATCTCAATGATCAGTCTCCACAACAAAGATTATCATTTTGCTTTGCTGCAAATCCAAAACCCAAATCTAAGAAATAACTAAGAAACTTCTTAGATTATGATCTATTTCTTGGAATGATCACAAACAATCAAAAATTTTATAAAATTGATTTATATTTAATTTGGAATTATTTTTTTATATTCCGAAAAAAAATTACTGATTTATGACTATCTAGTCTACAACATTTATTCTAGAACATATAATGACAAAACTGATAAAAACATCATGAAAACGGTAAAGACTAGTATAGGTTCTAACAAATTTACTTTCATTCATATCTCAATAATCTTGGTTTTTCTTGTCATGCTCACTACCTCTGACCAATATGCATCCGCAGTTTTGTATGATGGAACAAAGGCAGGTGTGATGTTAACATTTGAACATGCAACATCTGACCAATTACCATCAATTAATTCAGAGATGGTGGATATTGTTGGAACAATCGCACCACTTCCAACAAGAATTGGAACTAGTGGTCATATGACACAACAGCAGTTGTTGAATTTACAAGCAAGGGGATTTGAGATTGCATCACATTCAGAAACCCATGCGAGTATATCCTCATCCACATCGGCATCAACACTATACTATGAAACTGTACAGAGTAAGATCGATCTTGAAAACATGGGATTCATTGTTAATGGATTCATACAGCCATCAAACAAAATGACAACAGCCTCATTTGAACTAATAAAAAATAATTATAAATGGACATCATTTTTCAGCCCATTAACATATCAGCCACAGTACATGACGTTGCAGACATTGAATTATTCAAAAACAAATTATGGTATTTATCATGAGTATGCTCACGGTGTAGGAAACAGTTATTCCCTGAATACATTTGCAAAAGTGAAAGAAAAAATAGACTATGCGATAGCAAATAAATTTTTAATTGCATTCAAATTTCATGGGATAAAGACTGGATCAAGTTCATACTTGACATCACCTGTAATGTTCAAAGACATTGTAGATTATTTGAAACAACAGAGAGATCTTGGCAAACTTGATTTACTTACACGAAGTCAGGGAATAGGCAATGCAGGAATTGTAAATCCAGTGACAACTGCATCACCAGTTGGTGGTACATATGGAATTGCGAAATCAGTATCTCTGATTACAAATATTCCATCTACAATCTATTACACAACTGACGGAACTCTGCCAGATACATCAAGTGCTGTTTACTCTACACCAATCCCAATTTCAAATTCAACAACTCTAAAGTACTTTGCCACAGCAAATGGATTGACAGAGCCAGTAAAAACACAAATCTATACAATTGACATAATCAAGCCAATAACAACTGTATCGCCATTGGGCGGTATTTACACAACAATCCAGTCAGTCTCTCTAACAGCAAACGAACCTTCAACTATTTACTATACCAAAGACGGCACAGAGCCAACAATACTTAGTTTCAAGTATGCGACAGTGATTCCCATGTCTGCAACTACAACTTTGAAATACTTTGCAGTTGACACGATTGGAAATACAGAACCAGTAAACACCCAAGTTTACAATATTGTCATACCGGATACAACTGCACCAGTAACAACTGCATCACCACCAGCAGGAACTTACTATGCCACTCAGTTAGTCACACTAACTGCTAACAAGCCATCCGTAATTCATTTTGCAATTGATGACACCGTGACAACATCTAGTGAAACATACTCAGATCCAATTCTAATCCCTGGGACTTTAACCCTGAATTTCTTTGCAGTTGGAACTGACGGAACTGAGGAAAGCCCAAAGACCCGAGTTTATACAATTGACATA
This sequence comes from Nitrosarchaeum sp., assembly GCA_016844465.1. GTDB lineage: Archaea > Thermoproteota > Nitrososphaeria > Nitrososphaerales > Nitrosopumilaceae > Nitrosarchaeum. Next base: position 9,548 of record JAERMO010000068.1, read on the forward strand.
GATGAAGTGAAACCAGTTATCACACCAAATGGTTCTAGTGCATCAATTGTATTAGGCTCCACATACACTGAACTAGGTGCAACAGTAACTGACAATGATCCAGCATATGCAGGAACAATAACTGTTGGCGGAGCTACAGTAAACACCTCAATTCCAGGAGATTACATCATAACATACAATGCGCCATCTGACGCTGCAGGAAACATACCTAATGAGAAATCAATTACAATTACCGTATTGGCAGTAGTTCCTATTACTTTTGATAATTCAAATAATAACGGTGGGGCTTTATGCAGTTCCAGTACATGTTCTATAAACCTCACAGTTGCCCCTGGAAATAATCGTATGATAATTGTTGCAATAGCCGATGAAGGAACTAGCACTGTAAGTTCTGTTGATATAACCAGTGGAACAAGTCAGGGAATTTTGGTTGGCAGTAAGCAAGCAGGCTCTGGTACAACCACACAAAATATTGCGATGTGGAGAATAATGGATTCCTACATTTCATCTGGTTTAAACATCATCACTGTGCACTTTGCTACTGTCCCATCAGGGGCTGGCATTTCTGTCATGTCTTTTGCAAATGTCAAACAGCAACCTGAAGAAGCAGAGATTTCCAATACTGTTACATCCAACGCATCAATATCAACTGGAATCACCACACTAACTGATGGTGCATTAATTGTGTCTGTCGTTGGTAACGGACAAGGCGATGGCACATACACGTCTCATGGAACTGGTCAGACAGAAAGACACGACTTTGCCATAACCAGTGCAGGAAACGCAATAACAACTGAAATCAAAGACATTGCAGGACTAGATTCACAATCCCATACATATTCTACAACTGCAAATCGTCAGGCGCAGTATGTTGCATCTTTTGCACCTTCTCCTTGATCAAATGATACTCCAACCACTACTGATTTACCACTTGGCAGTATGCCCACATCTGCTCTAGTAACATTGAGTGAAAGTGGACCGGATGAGAACCCCCACAATATAGTTCAAATCTACGGTCCAATATCTAACCCACATGATTTTGAATTATAGTCAGGTTAGACTCTTAGTTTGGTCTTTTATCTGGTAAAAACATCTAATGTTATTGTGCTGGCATCTCATTTATCATATTGCGTGTTAACTTTAGTTCAGTTTTGAGCATTGCTTCTCTATTGTATAATACATCTATTGACTCTAATTGTTTTCTTAGTAGTGTGTTTAATGTAGAGTTTTTTATTTGAGATGCTGCAATTTTTTTACTTCTAAGGCTAACCAGTTTTTGCATTGAATATATTATTGGACTTTTGGTATTGATTTTATAAGTTGAAGATTTTCCAATATTCCCAGATTGTATGATCATACCATTATCTAATAATTTTTTAATTTCTTTGAATGCAGTAGTGCGACTCATACCGATACCTTCAACTAATTCAGGTACAGTAAACTCATTTTTTGGAAAAACCATAAAAAAATCAATCATTTTCATACGTGGTGAATCTCCATAAAGTGCGATTATTCCTGATTCTGCTTCTGTCATACTATACATACTATAATCAATCTACTTAAAGACTACTCACTAATAGTATCATTTGGGTACTATTGGTTAAAAGCACAATGACTGATATGGAGATACAAGACACAATCTTGTTTTATTTGTGGCAAGAGGGTGCATGGGGTGAAGCCTATACAAACTATGAAAAAATGAGAAGAAGATTAGGAATGGTAATCAAAAATAATGGTAAGAATACTGACAAGCAGTTAAAAAAATTAGTTAATGACAGATTGGTTTTGAAATTAAAACAAGGTCGTACTTACTCATTGAATCATCTGTACAGGCAAACGATTGAACAAAGATTGATTGCAGGTGAATTTCCAGTTTAAGAAAACATTTTTGGTAATCTTTATCTCTAAATTTTATTCAATCTAAAAAATGAAAGTGGACCGGATGGGAGGTCAAACTATATTGTCCTATTTTTTGGTTCCATTTATGCCTAAATTCATGAAATCTGGTTCAAATTTGATCAGGGACA
>JAERMO010000150.1 GCA_016844465.1 Nitrosarchaeum sp.
TAATTCCACCACAAAAATATTTTGCAGTTTGACTCAACTCATCTACATCATCAGGATCATAGAACACATTTTCTTTTCCTTTCCATAAACTTACATTGACATGCATGCCAGATCCTGCATCCATTGCAATAGGCTTTGGCATCATAGTTGCAACCTTTCCATATTTCTGTGCTACATTTTTTATTACATATTTGTAAGATTGAGCAGCATCTGCGGCATTTGTCATATAATCATATTTGATATCAATTTCACATTGTCCTGCAGTAGCAACTTCATGATGATGATTATCACATAATATGCCAAAATCATTATTCAATATGTTTACACATTCATTTCTAAATGGAGTCAGAGTATCTGAAGGAGTACTTGGATAGTATCCTTCTTGAAGACCCATAGGATATCCTGTTCCTTCGTTATTCCATGGAGCTTCTTTTGATTCAATTGAATAGGACTGACCTTTGTATGGAGTTAAAACATCCCAATGTACTTTATCAAAAACAAAAAATTCTACTTTTTGTGATATTCCTCTAGGATCTCTAGATAGTCTCCCTCTACCTCCACCCCAATAGATATCACATAGTAATCTTGCAGTTTTATTTTCAGTCATCCATGGAATAATGGCAAAAGTATTAGGATCTGGTTTTAAAATAAGATCTGAATCCTCAACACTAGCAAAACCAATTATAGATGAACCGTCTAATTTAGGCAGTCCATCTCTCATTTGTTCAGGTGTAAAGGTAATTGCTGAGATTGTAGTATGATGAAAACGACCAGTGAGACCAGTAAATTGTAGATCTATGAACTGAATTCCCTCATTTTGAATTCGGGCAAAAACTTCATCTGGTGAATATGTTACTTGGGTTGTTTTTCCTTGACTAACTTTATAGGGCAATTTTGTGCTTCAATCAAACACAAATACATCCGAGATTTAAGGATTAGGTAAGAAATGTCAGAAACAAATGAAATCGATCTCAACAAATTACACCATGTAGTACTACGAGAAACTGAAAGTGATACAATCCAAGAAATTAATCCTGATTTCTATAGAAATCTTTCAGACTTTATTGGTGACTTGAAAAAACAAGAATTTGATGGAGTAGAAAGTAAAATCAAAGAAGCCATAATTGATACAGCTACAGAACTAACATCACTTTTAATCAATATTAGACTTGACAAAATTTCCAAATTAGATAATATAGATTTTAAAAATCTTTTAGACGAAGAAAAATTTATCCTTGATGCAGAAGAAGAACAAAGAGAGCGAATTGAAATGATTCTCTCTGCAACAATTAATGGAAAATCAAAATTTCTTGAATCCATTTCTCAAAATCATAAAACTAAGACTGTTGTTATTAGATTTCTTCAAGAAGTAGATGAAATTATAGGTGCTGATTTGGAAAAATATGGACCTTTCAAAACAGAAGATATCGCAACAATACCCTACGAAAATGCTCAGGCATTAATTGCTAAAAACATCGCAACCAAAGTTCGTTGGGAAGATTAGATAGAAATTACACCTCTAATCATTTTCATTTATGACACATACTGGAGTTGATGTTATTGATTTCCTCTTTTATACAATTTATCCAGTAATTGGTATCTTTACAGTAGAAGTAATTAGTAGAGTCATTAAAGCTCCAAAATGGATTAAACTCTGGTCACAGGCTGCTGTGTCAATAGGATTTGGAATTTATTACTGGTTTATTTTACCTGAACCTCGAAACTTTCCATTAACAGGGATGGTAATGTTTGCACTTGCTTTAGCATTAATTTATCAAGGAAAACGTGCAAAAATATCTCCTGATAAAAGTCATTATTAGATTCTTTTCTAATTTTTGAATCTTTGAAACATTCGTTTGAATATATTTTGTTTATTTGGTCCTCCATCTCTAATTACTTTTTTCTCACAGAATCTACGAGCTCTGATCTGAGTTAACTTTACACATCTATGTTCTTCTGGAAGTCTATGTTCAGCACAAAATGGATCCTTACAATAATTACATTGGAAAGGCATATCTGCCATATCTCCACAATAAGCACACTTTTCAGGTTTCATAATTACCCTATAGTTTTTCTTCTAATAAACTTGCTATCATCTCATTTAAAATTTAATTTTTTCAAAAAATTCAAGTAAACGTTTTTACGATGTTGAAATTAAAAATAATTAAGTGAATTTTAATGATTAAAGGCAAAGTAGCAATCATAACTGGAGCAAGTAGCGGAATAGGTTTTGCTACAGCATTAGCACTTTCAAAAGCAGGAGCAAAAGTTGCAATAGGTGCACGACGAACTGACATGCTTTCTGAATTAGAAAAAAAGATTAAAGAAAACGGTGGAGAAGTTTATTCCCAAAAATTAGATGTTACTAAGAAAAACGAATGTAGTTCTTTTGTTGATAATGTTTTGAAAAAATGGGGTACAGTGGACATTCTAGTAAATAACGCTGGATTGATGCCTCTAAGTTTTTTCAAAAATTTAAAGGTTGATGAATGGGATCAAATGA
>JAERMO010000151.1 GCA_016844465.1 Nitrosarchaeum sp.
TCCACTAAATGTTGTAGCTGCATACAATAAAAATTCGGTGTTACCTCTAGCAATTTTTTACAGAAATCACGGATATAGGACATTTATTTTATTGGATAATTCAGAAGAATCTAAACAAATTTCAGCTCAGCTAGTATCAAATGAATTCTCACCAATTCAAACAATATTTTTTGAGAGAGAGGGAAAGAATTTAGAATCAATTGAGGATTATGTTGTTCTAGAAGATTACATCCATGCAGTTAATCAAACATATGAGATTAGATTGAGAAAAGAAGGTTATTCAAACCTCACATCTCGAGATGTCACTTTAAAGGAAAAGAAAGGAGTTTTAGACAATTTGAAAAAAATTTGGGAAGATCACAGAGATGATGATTGGGGTCAATTCGATAACGAAGAAATCACTCGATATATTTGCGAAAAAATCACCTTAGAAGAAACGGATTTCCTATCAGATAAAACCAAAGACCAATTTAGATCATTATATAGATTAATTGCTGAAAGAATACGACAATATCAAAATGTTGTTACAAAGTCAGATTTAGCCAAATTTCAAAGGGCCAGAGTTTAAGATTAAAGAAGTTTGCTTATGAAAAGTACCATAATAACAAATACAAAAGCAGTAAAAGATCCTTCAAGGTTTAATTGAGAGATGAAGCAGATGCAACATATGAGTAAGGCCTCTACTAGAGGAGTTTTCCTTTCCTTAGTCTTATTATGTTTAACAGTTGCAATAATTATTCCAATCAATGCATATGCAACAGAAACAATTAATGCAAAAAGTTTTTCATTTGAAGAAACTACAATTATTGAATTTACAAATAGTGGAAAAGAGGATGTAAATTCATTTAGAATTTGGTTAGGTAGTGATATCAATTTTAAATCGTTTAAAACAGAAAGCGGTTGGATTGGTCAGAAAACACCTCAAGGAGTTATAATTTTTACATCTTCAGAATCTGTCAAACCAGGTGAATCTATAAAAATTGGAGTTAAGACAGATAAAACAAATTCAGGAATAAATTGGAAGGCACTTGGTGAAAATGAAAAACAGATAGAAACTGGGAAGACTATTCCAAAAGAATTACCAAAGCCCATAAATAATGAAAAAATAACAGGAGAAAATTCAGGTAATGGAATTTTATCTGATTCAGTGTTTAGAATAATTCCAGACAAACCAAATGCAGGATCAACCATTAGAGTTACTGGTGATAATTTTGGATCATTGCAACAATTTGATTTTTACATAAACACAAACAAAATTGGAACTTTTGAGACAGATGGAAAGGGTCATTTTATCAGTACTGTAATAATTCCAAAAGATCAAAATGCTGACAGGGTTGATTTTTCGGTTAAAGACAAAGCAGGAAATGAAAAGAAAATAAGTCTAAGAATAATGGAAGCAGAAACCAGAAAACCAGTAACTGAAAATATAAAGCTTACAATCAAAGGAATTCCAGATGTATTACATAGGGGAGACTTTATAGAAGTTTCAGGTACAGCTCAACCCAATGGCGGTATTACTGCATCAGTCAAAAATATAGATGAAACAATTATCAACACAAGAACTGCAGAAGTAGATTCCAAAGGAGAGTGGAAAGTAGAACCGATTATAGTGCCTATAGATGCACCATTTGGAAGATACACTGCTGTGATTTCTGATGGCAGAGAAGAAATTTCAACAACTTGGATAGTAGAATCAGGTAAAGTAATTATCATAACACCAACATCTTTGGAATTTAATCCTGGAGATATAATGAAATTTAATGGTACCTCACCACCAAGCAAAACACTAGAAATAATTTTAAAGGATCCACTTGGAGATGAAAAAGTTTCAGATATTATTCAAGTGAGTGAATCAGGAATTGTTGAATTTGCATATCCGACAAAAGCAAACGTAGACAAAAAAGGTACATGGACATTGATTGCCATACAAGATGGAAGTAGAGAGTTTATTTTTGCAGGATTAGGAGAAGCTCCTTCAATACCAATAAACATAGAATTTGATAAATTAAATTATAAATCTACAGAAACCGCAACCATTTCATTAACGGGAAAACCATTAGACACACTAAACATGTTAATTATTGATCCATCAGATAAAACAAAACAGTTTTCATAGTTTAGATCTAAATGGATATACGTCTGGAATATACACTGCTGTTATCAGTAAAGGTTCTGCCAAAAGTTCTCAAATATTTACAGTCGGATTACAAACAGGTTCTGGTGAAATTAAAATAAGCAGTACAAAATCAGAATATCGTCCAGGAGAGCCAATTTTAGTTTTAGGAAAAGCAAACCAAAATGCACTACTTACACTTACATTGATTGACCCTGATGGGAACTTGTGGAAAACAAAGGAAACATTTTCAGATAAAGAGGGAAACATCAAAGGGGGTGAATTGAGAATACCTTCTAAAGCAAAGCCAGGCACATGGACAATTAATGCAAAAAGTGGTTCAAATTTTAATGAGATTAAGATCGAAGTGATAACATCAATAGAAGAAGGACTCGTGGTTACGGTGAATCAAGGTATAGAAATTCCAGGATTTGGAAAAAGTATCAATATCAAAGTAGTAAATGCAATTCAAACAGTACAAATTGAAATCATATCATCAAACGGCAATGTAATAGAGACATTATCATTTCCTCCTACCAGTAAAGGAGAAATCAAACAACCGTGGTTTATTCCAAAAGGTACAGCATTAGGAACATATACTATCAAAGTAAAAGATGGTCAAAATACCGCTCAAACAACTTTTGATGTAAAGTAACTTCAAACAATTTTATTCCACCTATTTTAAATTCAAGTTATGAATCTGAAAGAAAAAATAACAGATTTTCCAAATTTCCCTAAAAAAGGAATACTATTTCGAGATTTCAGCCCCATATT
>JAERMO010000152.1 GCA_016844465.1 Nitrosarchaeum sp.
GTAGCATTTGAGGCAGAAGATTCAACAGATGCTGCAAGAATTTTATCTATCTCATTAATTGCAATCTTGTCTCTTCCAATTAGTTCAAACTTTTTTATCAGAGTTTCGAACTTTGTTTCCTCCTGTACTTGCTCATGGACAAACCATTCTAGAAATGCATATGTGGGATGATCTTTGTCTTGTTGTGCAATTTCAACCATCTTGTGTATTGCACTAGTAACTGTTTGTTCACTAGTAAGGGCAGTTTTTAAAATGAATTCCAGAGATTTGAAACTGCTTGCAGGTAATTTTGTTGCAGGGATTACTGCTGGAACTCCCAAATTATTTAGATAGTGAACAATTTTTAGCATATGTGTTCTTTCTTCATAAGATTGAGCATAAAAGAAACTAGCGCCACCCTCATATCCAGTAATTTCACACCAAGATGCCATTGCAAGGTAGTTGTTTGATGCGTTTGCTTCAAGAACAATTTGGTTGTTTAATGCATTTTGCATATTTTGAGAAATCTTCATATAATTGGTTAGTTTAGCTTGATTAAAAATTATTGCATCTAAGACAATCGCAGATTATGATACAACACTAAACATAAAACCTAATCATATTTCTAACTAAAGATACCGTATGTTTGATGTAAATGGATGGAATTGATTACATTATGTAAAGATATCAATTTCAGGAGGACCATTTTTAGTATCGCCATTGACTAAAACAGGTGACAGAATATATCTAAATATGTCATGACAAGTTCCAAATTAGGTTGGAGGTATAATGGGTCATATCTCTACAACAAATTAGACAAATTAATTGAAATGAATATTGTGATTACACCATAATCAAAAATTAACTTTAGATAAAAAAATCAAAGTTAAATATTAGCAGATAATAATTTTCTTATGCTTTTTGGAGTTTTTGCGATACATAGTCCAGAACTGTGCCCACTAAACAATGAAAACAGTAAGAAAATTTTCATGAAGCTTAGAGTCAATATGGAAAGAGAGATGAAAAAATACAACATAAATAAAATTGTTGAATTTTATATGTCTGTTTTAGAACATGAATGGGTAATAGTTATCGATGCGGTTCATGCACATGACATAGAAAAACTATGTATCGATGTTGGAATTTCATCTTTAAGCACTGTCAAAATAGTTCCATTGAATCTCTATGATCAAACAATCAAAAGATTTGAGTCAGAGTAATAGAATTTACAATTATTTCTTAAACCTAAAATATTCTGACGCATAATTATTTACTATTCCTTATCATGATATGAAATACTAGTGCTCATTTGCCCATGCGCATCTAATTTTCATATTAAGACTAACCAATTTACTATAAAATAATAGTTGCCAGATTATGAATAGAGTATGAAAATCAATCAACAACTACTTCAAATTAATAGAAATTTTATAATTTGTTTTATTGTTTCAGCCTCACTTTCGGCAGTTATTGCACAATTCTTGTCAGAGTACGAAAATCAGATTACAACTACAATCACCATTGGAGCCGGGTATATGATTTATTTTGGAATTTTTTCGGCTCTATTTTATTTGGATAATAAAAATAGATACAAGCAAATGAAATCAAGTTTGATTAGAAAAGAACTATTTAGCATGATTTCATCATTTGGAATCGGTGAGATTATTTATCTCATAATAAGGTGGCCATCATTATACTATTTTCTTGAAATGAGCATAGAGCCATATATTGCATCACTGATATCGGAGGTGATATCTACTGCATGTTACATGATGACAGTATCAATTTTTTTGCAAAAGACAAAGACATTCTAGAACAACAAAGATCTCATTTTAGATTAAAATGTTCAATAATTGAAAAGAATCAAAATATTTAAGATAGTTTGGATCACAAGTTCAACTCATATTGCATATGATTGACTCCCAAGTGAAAGTCAGGATTATGAATAAATAAAAAGCGGGCTCGGTCGGATTTGAACCGACGACCTAACGCTCCGCAAGCGTTCGCACTATCCAAGCTATGCAACGAGTCCAACAGAATACATCTATTAAAAAATTTTAAAAATGTTTGTTATTTGTAAAAAACTATGCTTCTTTTTCTGCTTTTTTCACATAGACATAATTCAGAAATTCCCAGAATCCAGAGATTAGTGCTGGACCAAATGTTCTTGCAGGATTTACAGATGCGCCAGTTAATGGGATCGCAACTAGATGTATCAAAAATACCATTCCACCTATTGTAAAACCATGCCATCCAGGAGATGCCTTTTTGTGAACAGCTGTCATGAAAATTACGAGTACTAGGAAAAATGTTAAAACAGCCTCTATTGCAAATCCAGATTCAACACTTTTGTTAATAAGATCGCTTGGTCCACCTTGAGTACCAAAATTTACTTTTGCTCCAAGTTCTGGTAAAATTGCTTTCAAGGTAGCAGCAGCTGCCACTGCCCCAATTAATTGTGAAATAATATAACCAATGCCATCGGTAATTCCTATTTTTCGAGTTATCATCATAGGAATTGTAACTGCCGGATTGATGTGAGCCCCAGATACATGTCCAAATGCATAGATCATTAAAGCAATTGCACCACCATGAGCAAGAGCAATAAACAGAACAGATTGAGTGGTCAATACTTCACCAAAGGAAACTGCTACAATTACTGAAAGAGGACCAAAAAACACCAAGCCATATGTTGCGATTGCTTCAGCAAGATAGGCCCTTGGATTAACCATTAACCAAAAACCAATTCATTTTCCATATAAAAGATTCGAAAAGATGTCACCGTCACATATAATTAAAAAGTAATTAATTATGGAAAAAGAATTGAAAATATCATGATAACCGAAGGAGATTCAGTCCCAAAATTTGAGATGAATGATGCAAACGGTAATAGTGTAAAATCAAGTGATTTTAAGGGTAAAAAACATGTTATTTACTTTTATCCAAAAGATTTCACACCTGGTTGTACAATAGAAGCAGATGAATTTTCCAAAGATTACAAAAAATTTCAAAAGGAAGGAATTGAGATAATAGGTATTAGTCCAGATGACGTAGAATCTCATAAAAAATTTTGTGAGAAGATGGGAATAAAATATCCAATTCTTGCAGATATTGATAAGACAGTATCAAAGCAATTTGGCGTTTGGGGTAAAAAACAATTCATGGGAAGAGAATACTTGGGAGTTACAAGAAGCACGTTTTTAGTGGATGAAAAAGGAAAGATTTTCAAAATATACCCCAAAGTAAAGGCTGCAGGACATTCGAAAGAAGTACTAGATTTTTTAAAATTAAATTAAAAAAAAGAAAATAGACTAAAGAATTAGAAACCCTTTGGCAATGTACCACGAGTTGCCTTTGATCTGGTTTTTACTTCATCTTCAACTGCTTCTTGATACGCTTGTTCTTCTTCAATTCTTTGCTGTTCTATTCTTCGTAAGTAATCTTGCTCATATTTTTCTAACTGTTCTTTCTTAGATTTTCTAGAATCACTAGTTTGAGATGAAACTTGAGTTTGTTCCGTTCCTTTTGGCAGTGTACCTTTAGATGGTTTTGGTGAAGGTGCCTGATAGGTTTGAGATTGTGCGACTGACCCATCGACAGTTAAAGATGTACCACTAAAACTAAGGTACTTTTAATTTTTGATCAGTCCAATTTGTTGTTGGAACTTTACCTACTGGAGCAGTTCTTCTTACAAAGTATCTGTTTGGAGCTGGAGAGTAACCAGTGACATGCGCCCTATACCAATGAAAATCTGTCATTCGAGCATTTTGATATGCATTCTCTAAAGCTGTTTGTATAGTGGATGGTAGTTGTGTTTTTGCTTCAGCTGGCTTTGGTGCATCTGTTGGTTTTGCTTCAAATCCTTGTGGCAGTGTACCTTTTGGTTTTGTGACTTCAGCTGGCTTTACTTGAGCTGGTTTTGTTTCAGCTGGTTTAACTTCAGATGGTTTGGCTTCAAGTTGTGTTGCCAATTTATTCAATTTAGCTTCTAATTCTGCAATCTTGTTTTCAAGATCTTGTTTTGTATTTGCTTTTTTAGTTGCCATTACTTTTAATAAATATACATCGTTTATTTACATTTTGATCCGATAGATTTTTAGCTAATTAATTTCAAAAATCAAATAATAAAATGAAAAATGTTACAAGTATGTAATAACTTTATAAAACAGTTGATATAAAACTGCAAAATTAGAGGCTTGCAGAAAAATTAGTAAAAAAACAATTAAGGAATAACGACGTCGTTAAAAATAGAAAATAAAGAAATTATTGAATTAGAAACCCTTTGGCAGTGTACCTTTAGATGGTTTTGGTGAAGGTGCCTGATAGGTTTGAGATTGTGCGACTGACCCATCGACAGTTAAAGATGTACCACTAAAACTA
>JAERMO010000069.1 GCA_016844465.1 Nitrosarchaeum sp.
GAAATATGAAAATAATTGCTACAAATATTACCGTATGATCATTTTTTTGATTAAGAAGTTTCAAGTTGTGTAAAATATCAGGAACATAAATCAGAATTGCCCAAGTTGTTATACTTTGCAAAGGTGTCTGCAATAGAATAATTAGACCTTACTATCGCATCATTCGTCAAAGAGATCACCTCAGTGATAGTTAGTGGGTATTTTACTTTGGGGTGAGCTGCATTCAAAAGTGCGGCAACTGACTGTCTTACAAGTTTATCAATTCCATCATTTTCCGAGTTTAATGCATCAATTAATGATGGGTTATCTGTGCTGGAAATCGTTATTTTTGTGTTAAAATATGCAGTAGAACCAAATTTGTCCTCAGGAAGGTAGCCTTGAGGCCACATCAATCTAGAATCACTTACATTTTGATAATCAGATTGTTTGATCCAAAAACTCACAGGGCATCCTTGATTAGAATTTTCCAGATCAGAGTCATCAAGAGTCATCATTGAATCTGTGGCTACATTATCGTCATTTCCTTGAGGCGTATCAAAATCATTTGTCGCCACCATGGCAGAGTATTCTCTTTGAGCAGCCCATGGATTTGTTGCCGATTCAACTGTTTCTTTATCAGATTGTGCTGAAGAGATTAATCCCGTTGAATTCCTTTTGTTACAATTGTCAGGATTGTTCTCACATGAAATAAAAAATACTCCCATTTGTTGAGATTTAATATCAATCGTATTTGTGAGTACTGCAATTCCACTGACTATTGCAATAGCGCCAATAATTAACCAAAGTAAAATCACCCTCATTTCTATGGAGTTCCCGCATCTGTTTCCTGTGAATTTACTTGTTCACAAACTTCTACTTTAACATCCTTGACATTTAGAATATTATTTGCGCCTGAATATTGGAAATCAGTTATTGGTATTGAAAGATTAGAGCTTGAAGTATAATTTGAAAGAGTAACATTTCCTGATGCAAGTGTTGCTTTTGTTGCATTTTGTAGTGTGCAAACAACACAAGTGCTATTTGAGATACTTGTATCGGAATGAAATACGCATGAAGATATAGCACTAATTAAAAACTCGTCAGTAGAATTTGGTGTATCATCTGGATCGACTGTAAGAGTCGTGAATCCAAATCCAATCTTTGCACTATTAATTACATTTTGAACATTATTTGTCACATTTGAAATCTGAATGCTTGCAGAAAAATTATTTGAAACTCCGTTGATCATTTGATTAATTTGGCTAGACATCTCTCCCGTTTGAATAGCTCCTAGAGATAGGCCAGTTCCAATACCGATTGCACACGCAACTATAATAGAAAAAACAAGTATTGTCTTGTCCATTATTTGTCATTTCCCATAAGCCAATCATAGACAGATTTCTTTTTAGGTAATCGCATATCCTGTTGGTAGGTATTTTTTTGCGGGATGTTTATGTTTGATTTATCATGTTGTAACATGGAATCTATTCCCCTTCTATCTCCTGGATAATCACCATATTTTGATTTAAGAGGTGAGCTGAATCGTCCAGATTTTCGAGTTTTATTAAAAATAAAAAATCCAGTTACACCAACACCTGCAAGAATCAACCCGTTAATTATTCCTGGAGTGCTATCTTCTCTCCATTCAGCTATTACTGATTTTGGTCCACTTACTATAATTTTAGTAGATGTAGCTGTAGAATCAATATCCCCAGACCACCCCACAAAGGAGTACGTTGTCCACATTCCTGGAGGTTGGGAGGGCATCTTAACTGAGATTGGTACCAATGTGCCAGGATCGTACCACCCAGCTCCGATGACTGTTCCAGAAGATGACTTGACATCAACATAGTATTGTGAATTCCATTTGGCAGTCACATTCATTGGTGATGATACAATTACTTGAAGATTGGAATTTATTTGCGGTGCGTCCAAGCTTTTTGTTTTAGATGGATTAAAATCTAGAACTTCTCCTCCGGCTGTATTCCATCCTCCAAATATTTTCTTTTCTTTACCTGGAACCACCACCAACTCATTTTGATTAATGCGAACATCGGCTACCTCACCTTCATCATAAAAACCGCCGCCAACAGGCGCACCATAAGGACTCCACACATTAAGGAGAAATGATTTTTTATATCTTGCTTCAATAATGTAAGAAGAGTCTACAAGAACAGAAGTAGAAGGAGATAAAGAGTTTGAGATTACCACGGGGTTTGGTCCTACTGTAACCCATTTATCAAAAATGTATTTGGTGTCAGAATTTGCAGAGTTTATCTCAGATTCTGCAATTAATGCTAAATTTTTTCCTGAAAGATAGAATCCGGAACCAGATGGGATGTAATCAGGGATATTGGTGCGTATCTCAAGTTTGTACTCTTTATCCCAATTTGCTTTTACAGTTAAAGGGGCATTAATTGAAATGGAATTTGATACTGAATTTTTATAATCGCCTAAATCCCAAGAATCAAAAGAGTATTGAATCGCATCATCGTTTTTGTCAGGAATGTGTTCTGAATCCAATGAAAAATTAACAGTTGAACCCTCATCATACCAACCTTGACCAACACTATTTCCAAATTCTGTAAGAACTTTCAAATAAAATTGTGTTTTATACAAAGCAATAAAACTAGTCGCATCATCAGGCTTTACGGTTCTAACAGGATCAGCATTTCCATCTTTCCAGCTACCAAAGACATATCGCTTGTCTGGATTCTCATTAACAGTTTTTTCGGCTGTAATTATATGATTAGTTGTCGTGTCCCATTTTATTGATAATGGTAGCTCCTCTGGAAGATAGATGTCACTATCGACGGTAATTCCAGCAATTCGTGGGATTGCATCAATAATAATTGCATCCCCTCCAACTCCTTGAACTTTTTCAAAAACAGCTACTGCTTCATGTGAGGCATTCATTACAACTTTGGGTGGATTATCTGTTGACCATGAACCATCTATCTTCCAGCCCACAAATTTATAGACAGAGGTATTGTCTTCCCACGTATCAGGCATTGTAGATAGAATTACAGTTTCCCCTTCCTTGTAAGAACCAGCTCCACTAACGTAGAATAAAGCTGAAGGTTCACTTTTTACTCGTAGATAAAATTGATCAGAGGTTTGAGCATGGGCTTCAATTACTATAATAGATAGACTGAAAAGTACAAAGAGAAAAATCAGCTGTTTCATTAGTTAGTAAGATCGTTTATTCCTTAATTAGTTTAATCTTCTTAATTATGCTCATAAACGATTTTCCCTTTTCAGTAATCATAAATGTTCTAAAAGGTTTTTTTTCTTCAAAAACTAATCCCAAATCAATCAAAGTATTTAGATATTTTACTAGTTGAGAATAGCTCATATTAGAACCATACAAAAGATGGGTCAATCTTTTTGGCTCCAAAGTATTTACAAGAAGGTCACCCATAATGGTTATTTGATCTCTCCTTACTCCTATAGTTTGACTCATCGACATGATAGATAGAAAAATTTTGCAAAAAGCGTTAAAAAACGTTACGTATCTTACCAACGAAGAGTGTCACTTTAAGATGAGACAGAATAAATCTATCAGGGGCTACTTTTTATAAGAAAAAAGTTTGATCGGAATCATGCACAGTATTGAGGTAATATTGCGATTGTGGAGTTTGTTATGAGTTACAGTAAAAGAGGATTTCTTGAGATCATATCAGAGATTTTAAATTCGCTATCTACAGAAGAATTAATTAAAACTCACATCTCATTCAAATGCAAACTAGACTCTAGGGCAGTTGCAAAATACTTGGGGATATTATTGAATAATGATCTCATAAGGAAATCTGGAGATCCCGTTGTTTTTATGATCACCAAAAAAGGAAATGAATTTCTAATACAATACAACAAGTTAATGAACCTAATTGATGTTTTTGACACGCCAAATTTAGAAGAGTCAGTATCCGATAATAAAACTCGAGAGAATCCAACAATAATGCAGATTAAAACAGAAGCTGGATGACTTTATTTCTAGTAACTATAAAATATTACAGTCAATTTACAATGAATACGATATTTGAAGATCTCTTAATTGAATATTCATCAAATTATCAACAAGATATTCAATGTAAAAATTACGAGGCTGAATTTACAAATAAAGATTGGCTATTCCATGCGTTGATTCATCAAGTTTATTTCAGTCGAAATTCTTATCATATTGTTGTCTGACACTATAGAGAAAAACGATGAGAATGAATTCATTGTAAAAACTGTAAATCGTTCAGAAATTAAAGAGTCAGACATGCAAGAAAAATCAGCCCAACAATCCATCTTGATTGATGATTATGAAAAAAATCCAACATTAGAGTTTGAGTCTTTAGGATACACTATTGCCAATATAATAAAAAATACCCAACCTAGATTCACCATTGGAATTTACGGTGAATGGGGTACGGGAAAGACAACTCTCATGAAAGCAGTTGAAGCGAGCCTAAATGACGATTCAAATCAAAGACAAAAGACGTTGTGTATTTGGTTTAATGCGTGGAGATTTGAAAGGGAGGAGCGTCTGGCAATAACTGCATTGTTAAAATCAATTGCGTTTGCAATGCAGGGTCATGAGAAATTCGATACTTTGTCAAAAATAATTTTCAGAGGTTTAACGATTTTGGGAAAAGAAGTAGAACAAAAAATGATTTTGGATGCACTAGTTAAAGAATCTGGAGTCAACGAGTTAATCGACAAAAGAATTCAATTTTTTAACCAGGTAGAAAAACGCTCCATCTATTTTGAAGGAGTAAATGAGATTAGAAAAGAAATGCAGAAAATCCGTCAGATTGAAAATTCTGAAGATACTAGAGTTGTTGTGTTTATTGATGATCTTGATAGATGTTCATCAAGTAAGGCTTTGGAAGTTTTAGAATCAATCAAAGTGTTTTTGGACATTGAGGGTTTTGTATATGTAGTTGGCTTGAGTCACAAAACAGTAATAAAATTGATATCGCAGGCATACGACGAAACTGGAGTAAGAGGAGAAGATTATATCAAAAAAATAATCCAGATTCCTATACGCATACCAAAATGGAGTCCAGATAGTATTATCAATTTGATGGAGACAAACTTGCTACCACAACTAAATGAGGATTATGCAAAGTTTTTGCGACAGAATGCGCGGATAATATCTAGAGTAATAAATGAAAATCCCAGACAGCTAAAGAGATTCATCAACAATGTCATTATTGCATTTGAAACATTTGCAAGCAAACAAAAAGCAGATACTTGGATAGTAGATGAAATATTTTTAGCGCAGATTGTAAAATCAGAATGGGCGGAATTTTACAAGGAATTTAGCCGAGAAAAACATTTTAGAGAATTTGTAAAATTGATTCTAGATACTAGAGAAGGAGAGCTCAAGAAATTTTTTACATATATAGAGACACCAAAAGACGAGGACCCATTTGTCCAAAAAGCAGAAAGGGAAAGAACCCTATCAAAGTTCATGCAAAGAACGGGTACGCTTATCACAAAGAGGCAGCTAGAGATTATTTCTGAATTTGATTTTGAAGTGTGGAACTTTTTTACAGAGTTTCAAGACATTTTATTTAACATAAAAAAATGGAAGGAGATTGACCACATTACAGAAATTGTTGAAGAGATACCATATGACTTGAGTTTTTCAAACAGACAAAGTCAAGTGACCAGTAGTACAAGCTCAACTAAAGATCTCTAGTTTTGCATCGTAT
>JAERMO010000070.1 GCA_016844465.1 Nitrosarchaeum sp.
TGCAATAATTGGAACTTTTTTTCCAGTTTTTTTCATCGCATCATGACATGCTTCAATAGCAAGTTTTACTTCCAAGATATCCTGACTTGTTTCAATTAAAAGAGCGTCTACTCCGCCAAGAATCAAACCTTCAGCTTGTAATTCAAATGCCTCTTTAATTTCATCGAGAGGTTTTTGTCCCAAGTCAGGATCATTTGAGCTTGGAAGATAACCTGATGGCCCCATTGAACCAATTACATATCGAGGTTTGTCAGCATATCCCGAGCAAACTTCAACTGCCAGTTGAGATATTTTTTTGTTGAATTCTACTGTCTGATTACCAAAACCATATTCGTCTAGTTTTATTTTGTTTGAACCAAAGGAGTTAGTTTCGATACAGTCAGAACCTGCATCCAAATAATTTTTATGAATTTGTTTGATCCATTCTGGATGAGTCAAAACTAATCCATCATTAAAGCCATCTTGATTATTTGGGAAATCTTGAGCTGTGGGATTATATTTTTGAATTTCAGTTCCCATTGCCCCATCAAAAAGTAAAATTCTTTTTTGCAGCGCAATGAGAAATGACTCTTTTTGTACCAATTTATTTTTAGAGTGTTTCTAGATAGTTTAACTCTTTTGAGAAAATCATCCATACAATCAGGTTAATTTGCACTTATGTTGAAATTAGGTAGAGAAAGAAATTTTGTATAATTATGCAAAAAATACAATTAAACAATCTAGTTCGTAGTGCTACTTTTTTTCAACATGCTGGAATTTCAATCGTCTTTGTATTCTTGCCCATCATGGCAATGGAAGTAACAGATTCTGTTTTCGAAATTGGTCTAATAATTGCATCATTTAGTTTTAGCGAGATTTTATCCCAAATTTACTTTGGACGACATTCAGATAAAAAAGGAACAAGGCTGAAATTCATAAGAATAGGCTTCATTGGATGTGCCATAGCCTTTGGATTACATTATTTTGCAGACAATATTGGACTGTTGCTTTTAGCCAGAATTGGTGCAGGAGTTGCAAGTGGGATAATGGTTCCATCTATGATCGCCTATACTTATGAAGCAAATCATGAAAAAAGACGAGCAGTCACTGTAATTTCATTTCATGCATTAGGGTGGCTAGTCGGAACGGCTGCAGCAGGGATTGTAAATGACATCAAACTAACTTTTCTAATTAGCGGAGTTTTCTTTTTGATTGGATTGTTATTTACAATTAAGATGCCAAACACATTACAAGAAAAAGAACTTAAACCTGGAACTACAAAAAATGTGATTATAAAAAATAGATTCCTATTCATTTCACTTCTATTACGACATATTGGTGCATCATCAGTATGGACAATTTTTCCAATAATGTTAATGGAAAAATTAGGTGCTGAGCTCTATCAGATTTCAATTGTTTATGTAGCAAACACGTTAGCTGCTTTTGTTTTAATGAATTTAATGGCAAGTAAAATTAAAATTTCAAATGTAACAAAATTTAAGATAGGAATTGGGGGCACCACATTTGTCTTTGTTGGACTAGCTTTGATAAAGGACTGGTGGATGGCAATGCCATTTATGGCACTTGTGGGTGTAACCTGGGCTTTATTGTATATTGGAGGAAGTTTTCATTTGATGGAAAATAATCCACGTTCAACTTCAACTGGAATTTTTAGTTCTACTATCTCAATAGGAGCTGTTGTAGGACCAATAATTGCAGGTGCAATTGCATTTGCATTTAATTATGTATCTGTCATGTATTTTGCAATTGTGATAATCATCGTAGCATTTGTAGTATCTCTGAAAATAAAATCACAGAAGATAGTTAGCGCAACCCCCATCTAGACATTACTTTATTTTCAATTCTTTTGAAAATTATTCCATCAATTGCAATTCCAACCATCATAATTACTAACATTATTGCAAAAACTTGAGAGATATCATTTAGTTGCCGTCCTACGTTGAGCAAAAATCCCAATCCTAGAAATGAAAATAGCAATTCTGCACCTATTACTCCTCTCCATGCAAAAGCCCAACCTTGTTTGAAACCAGAAATCAGATACGGAAATGCTGCTGGAATTAAGACATAGGTAGCGAGTTGAGTTCCTTTTGCCCCCATATTTTTTGCAGCCTCGATATAATGTGGATTGATGTTTTTGACTCCAGTGTAGGTAGCAATTGTCACTGCAAACATTGAACCAATTGTAGTAACAAAGATAATTCCACCGTCTGTTAATCCAAACCAAAGTATTGCAAGCGGTACCCAAGCAACCGAAGGAATGGATTGCAATCCTAAAACCAATGAACCTATTGTTTGATTTACAATCTCCACTCTGGCCATAAAAATTCCAAGCAGCATTCCACCAACTATTGCAATTGTCAATCCGACTATCAATCTCAAAAGACTAGTTGCTATTCCAAAGAACAGACTTCCATCAGATGCGGTATAAACTAAATCTTCAGCCACCTCATAAGGAGAAGGAAAAAGATTATTGGGCCAAATATTTGTCATCGATACAATCTGCCAAATAGCTACGAGTGCTACATAAAAGATAATTTGTTTTGCCAGAGTATTTTTTTTCATAAAATGTCACTTAGCTTTTCTTTACCTCAGGTCGCAATTCAGATAAAATTTCTTGTTGGAGTGGAAAAAGATTTTGATCTTCTACAAGCCGTGGCCGTTTATAATTAACACTTATTATTTTTTTAATCATAGAAGGTCTATTGCTAAATACTGCAACTTTAGTTCCAAGTACTGTGGCTTCGGTAACATTATGAGTTACAAATAGAATTGTCTTTTTGGTTTTTTCCCAAATCAATTGCATTTCAACTAACAGTAAATCTCTTGTTTGTGCATCAAGTGCTGCAAATGGCTCATCCATTAACAACACGTCAGGATCCATTACAAGTGCTCTGGCTATAGCTACTCTTTGCTTCATTCCAGTTGAAAGTTGGTACGTGTATGAATCAGCAAATTTTGTTAATTGCATCATGTCCAAATATCGTTTGGATATCTCCGTTCGTTCTTCTTTTGGGATTCCTGCCATCTTTAAGCCAAATTCTACATTATCTTGCACTTTCAACCATGGAAATAGTGCGCCCTCCTGAAAGACCATGATTCTTTCAGGACCAGTAGTTGTAACTGGTTTTCCATCAAAGAGAATTTCACCCTCATCTGGAATTTCCAAACCTGCAACAATTCGTAAAAAAGTAGATTTGCCACATCCAGATGGGCCCACCAAGCAGACAAACTCACCATCTTCAATCTGTAGATTTACACCACCCAATGCCTTGAGACGGTGACTGTCATGTTTGAAATACTTTACAATGTTTTTAGCTTCAAGTTTTGTCATGATTTACTAAATCCTCCTCTAATTGGGAATTTGAATTTATGTCAAAGAAAATTCCATCCAAACTATATCCATGTCTTCCTAAATAACCAAGAGCATCGGCTCTTTTTGCAAATGTTTGAATTGAACTAACATTAGGATCAGATGTAACTTCTAAATTCGATAATGCTTCATCAACCAAATCATTAGAGATTGATTTACCAGTTTCTTTTTTCATAAAGTCAATGAAAATTTTTCTAGTTTGTTCTGGATTAGAATTTATCCAGTTAACTGTTTGTTTATTTGCCTGAACCCAATTGTTTATTAGATCCGGGTTTTGATGTACATAATCTTCTCTAGCAATTAATAACACAGATGCAAACTTATGCTCAGGCCAAAGTTCTTCTTCATTAAATAATCTTTTACCATCCAATTGTTGCACCAAAATTGTGGCAGTTGGTTCAGGGACCCATGCAGCATCAATATCGCCTTTTGCAAATAATGTGTAAATATCAGAACTAGATAGATTCAAGACAATAACAGACCCACCTTTTTCAGCTGGTTTTAATCCATTCTCGGAAAGATAGCTTCTCAATGAAATATCTTGCGTATTTCCAATTTGTGGTGCTGCAATTCTTTTTCCTGCTAAATCAACATAAGAATTAATTTTAGAATTAGGATGAACTATGAAACTAGCTCCACCACTTGCAGCCCCAGATAAAATTTTTATATTGTGATCTTCAGACTTTAAAAACCCATTAATTGCTGGTCCAGGACCCACATATGCAATATCAATCAAACCGGCAAAAAGTGCTTCTATTACCTGAGGTCCAGCTTCAAATAATTTTGGTTCAATTACAGTATTGTTCCCAATTTGGTTTTGAAATATTCCTTTTTCCATTCCAATAATTGGCACTGCATGATTCACGTTAGGAAAATATGCTACCCTAATCTTGTTTTCATGCGTAGTTTCACCAGAATTCAACATAACCCCAAGAATGATTACCAATGTTACCCCCCCAATCCCTACAAAAATAGCTGAATGCTTTTTCATAAAACACCGTTATATTTTGGCTGTTAAATAATCATCGAATTTTAGCTCAAGCTAGTTTGCTGAAATTTAGAGGAGGTTTTTGGTTTTCAGTGTAACACAAAAGATAAATTCCAAAATACGACGGGAAAATGTGTTTTATGACTGAAAGAGGAATTCTTGCATTTTCTGGAGGACTGGACACATCAGTCGTAGTAAAATATCTCCAAGAAGAATACGACATGGATGTCATAACCGTGACTGTGGATGTTGGTCAAGGTGATGATCAGAAAAAAATTGAAGCTAAAGCAAAAAAACTGGGGGTAAAGAAACATTACAATATAGATGCCCGAAAAGAGTTCGTTGAAAATTATATTTTTCCATCAATTAAAGCAAATGCACTTTATCAAAAAAAATATTGTCTAGCGACAGCATTAGCTAGACCACTAATTGCAGAAAAAGTTTTAGAAATTGCAAGAAAAGAAAAAGTAACAGCACTAGCTCATGGGTGTTCTGGTAAAGGAAATGATCAAGTACGATTTGACATCACATTACGTTCTGGTTCTGATTTACCAATCATTGCACCAATTCGAGACAAGAATTTAGACAGAGTAACAGAGCTAGAATTTGCAAAAAAACATGGAATTGAGATTGATTCAGTAGCAAAAAGATTCAGCATTGATCAAAATTTATGGGGACGTGCAATTGAAGGTGGAGTGTTGGAAGATCCATACAGTGAACCACCTGACGATGCTTTCATTTGGGTAAAAACAAAAAATTTATCCGATAACCCAACTTATTTGGAAATTAGATTTGAAAAAGGAGTACCAGTTGCAGTTGATGGAAAAATTCTTGACTCCATAAAATTAATTGAGTATGTAAACAAAAAAGCAGGCGATGCAGGAATTGGAATTGTTGACCATATCGAAGACAGAGTAGTTGGAATAAAATCTCGTGAAGTTTATGAAACTCCTGGAGCTATATGTCTTATCGAAGCTCATGCAGATTTAGAAAAAATGGTTCATACAAAACATGAAAATAAATTTAAATCAATCATCGACGATGAGTGGGCATATCTTGCATATTCAGGATTATGGCAAGATCCACTGAAGCGAGATCTAGATGCATTTATCGAAGTATCTCAAAAACCAGTGTCAGGGACAGTAAAACTAAAGCTCTTCAAAGGAAGCCTCAGAGTGGTTGGAAGAAAGTCAGAATATTCACTATATAATCACAAGATTGCTACTTATGGTGCAGAATCAACTTTTGATCAAAGATTGGCAAAAGGATTTGTAGAATTGTGGGGAATTCAATCAACAGAAGCTAATAAATTACAAAAGAAA
>JAERMO010000153.1 GCA_016844465.1 Nitrosarchaeum sp.
CTACAAGAACTCAGTCTTCATCAAAGGTTGGACCGAATTAATCGATTAGATTAGGTCATCATTTTTTAATTTCTTTTTATTATTTTAGATTTTAACTATACCGTATTTACTATCATTTAATATTAGAACTCAATATTCGTACTTTCAGAAAAGTCAATGTTGGTAAAATATCAACTCTAGAACTTTATCATAAGTTACTTATTTTAAACAATAATAATTCCAAGCCATATAATTAGAATTAAAAATTTATCATCTAAAATTTTTCCCATGTACCACTATACAGTAGTCTTTATCCATATAGAAATTGATAACTATATTTCATTTTTAATTAAAATTGTGTGATAATCTAAAGTATCTTTTTAAATTACTAGAATACAGGGTTTTATTATGAAACGAATAGAAGTGATTGTACAAAGTGAAGTTTCAAAGCAGGTTGTAAGAGCGATAAGAAAAGCAGGTGTTGAAGGAGTCACATTGATCCAATCTTTGGGACAAGGAGCAGGTGAACGACCTGAAATTGGAGGACATCAAATTGAATTTAATTCTACAGATGTGATAATTGCAGTGGTTAATGATTCAATAGTAAATTCGGTGATTTCATCTATTATGGATGTTGCTCATACTGGACAAAAGGGAGATGGGAAAATTTTTGTTACAAACGTAGAAGAATCATATGATATTAGTACCAAAGAAAAATCAACTTAATTGAGTTAATTTTATTTTCATTCCATGTTTAATTTTTAATATTATTATGTATGTTCTTTCTGGAAACAAGATATCCTGAATAACCAGACTCTGGAGATGTAATATCACTATCTATTTTTTTAAATGTATAATCATCAAAAATTTTGGCACTCTCATAGAATTCTTCACCAATAATCAATCTATTTCCAGGTGCAATTCTATTGATCTTGGCACAGCGATTTACAGTATTTCCAAAAATATCATTAACAGATGATGTTGATGTTTTTGCTATTCTAACAATTCCATAAGTAGAACTAATCCTGTAATCAAAAATAGGTAGTTTTTGTTTTTCCAATTTTTTTACTATATCATCATGTAATTCACCTAAAGTCAAGCAACAATCTAGACATTTCCTTAATGTAGATTCTTCTTCTAAGTGTATAACTGGAAAATAAAATAACAATGCATCTCCAATATTTTTTACTACTATACCACCAAAATTTCTCACAGTTTCTGAAATAGAATTAAGAAAAATTTTATAAAATTCACTGGTTTCCGATTCAGATAATTTGGAAATGATTTTTGTTGAATTCATAATATCTACCATACATACACAATATTTTTCGCTATAATCAGAAAATTGTAATAAAATATCTTCTTGTTGTTTTATGACATATTCTTTTTCTTTAATTTCAATTAATGATTTTTGGAGTTTTTCAGTCATAGAATCAAACGCATAAGATAGCTCACCAATTTCATCTCTTGTTGTAATATTAGTTCGAACATGAAAATCTCCACTGGCAACTTGGTTTGCAGCATTTTTTAATTTTATTAGAGGTCGTGACATAGATTTTGCAATTATGAATGCAACAATTATCATTACAGTGGTAATTATTAGACCTGTTTGAAAAATTCTATTTTGAAGTACTAAAATTGGTTGAATTGTTTCTGCTTCTTCAATTTCTGCAAGCAAAACAAATCCCAAATCATTAGCACAATATGAAGAACCATGGATGGGGATTTTTCGGTAATCAGGATAAAATCCTACAAATTCTTCTCCTTCTCTAAAACATTTTTGAACGGGAATGGTGTCAACTTTTTGTTTGAATATAGCACTGTCTATGAATCGAGACTCAGATAACATCAAAAACCCATCACTTACGATATAAACTTCCCCAGTTTCCCCCAAACCGCTTCTATCAATCAAGATACTATCTAATGATTCAGTTCGCATTCTGGAGATAACTACCCCTATTGAACCATCATCTTTTTTACTATCTGGAGCAAAAATTGGAGAAACTATAATCATTTTTTTACCAGTATTAGTTGGCTCAAAATCAATAATTGATTTTTTCAATCCTTTTTGAAATAACGGATCATGAAGGAAATTATTATCAGTTAGTCTTTACATCTTCAAAACCCATTGAAAATCCAACCCGTGTTTGAAATGCTTGAATTTGAGTAAGAAATTCTTCAAGTTTACTTTCTCTTACTTTATCAAATTCGTTTTCAGGTGTTTGATTTAATTCATTAACCAGAATTTTTATCATTTGTTCATTTGTTAAAATTTGGTTTTGGTCAATTTGTGATTCAAAAAGAAGTCTAATAGCATTACCACGTGCTGTAGATTCGCCGACTAGGAGATCATTAGCTCTTTCTCTTAGAATTTGTTCCCCATAGTTGAAACTCAAGTAGGCTGTAATTAAAAGCGTAATTACAGATACCATAATTACTAAAAGTATCAATTTTTTATCTATACTAAATGAAATTTGCAATTCAGATCTTTGTTAATTTTATATAAATATCAATTCTTCGAATAGTTCCAACTGTAATACCCATGATATTTGCTGTTTTAAGAAAATATCCAGTAAAACAAATTTTATGATGAGAGTGGATGTTACAATGAAATCTCTGAGCGAGATTTATGAAATTAGTTTAACTCTTAGAATAGAAGTAATGCGAGAATTGGCATTACAATTTTAGAGTAAGATTTGTAGAACTAGCTCA
>JAERMO010000071.1 GCA_016844465.1 Nitrosarchaeum sp.
GTATAATTTGAAAATTGCAGCTGTCGTTCCTGTAAAGACTTTCTCTCTAGCAAAAACACGTTTAGGTTTATCATCGCAACAAAAAGAAGATTTATGCAAAATAATGTTAGAAGAAATATTACACATATTATCAATTTCACCACAAATTGAAAAAACAATCATCGTAACAAAAGAAGAAAAAGCAATTGAACTTGGTAAAAAATACAATGCCATAATCATCCCAGATAAGGAAGAAAAAAGCGTAAACAACGCAGTGGCCCTAGCTGATAAATATCTGTTAGAAAATAAATTTGATGCATCAATTGTTTTTCCACAAGACATACCATATATCAAAACTCAGGATATTGATTTTATTTTAAACTACAAGATCCCTCCAAATTTTGCAATAGTTGTACCGTCTAGGAGATTTGACGGTACAAACGCACTTGTAAGAATGCCGATAGATTTGATGACTACACATTATGATGAGGACAGTTATAAAATTCACATGAATACTGCAAAAGAAGTCACAAGAAATGTAGCGCTTGTTTTTGTAAAAAGAATAATGTGGGATGTAGATAATATAGAGGATCTGGAATTTCTCCTTCAACAAAATGAGAAACCTGAGATCGCAAAGAAAATTAAAAATATTGTAGATCAAAAATAGTTCAGTTCACAATAGACGTTTTTTGTGTACCGATCAGCAACAGACTTATAAGAATTAATCAGCAATGGTTAAATATCATTACAAAAAATTTGGGTGAAAAATAAAAAATGCTTAAAAAAGTAAATCCAAAAGACAGATGTCCAAGATGCGGACAGGGCACATTAGTCACAGATGCCACCACAGGTGAAAATTTCTGTGGAAAATGTGGATTTGTAATTAGTGACAAAGTGAACGAGTCAGGTCCAGAATGGAGATCGTTTTCTAACGAAGGGGAAAACAAAAACAGAGTAGGAGTTCCAACATCATTAGCAATGCACGATATGGGGTTGGCAACCATTATCAATCCTCAAAATAGAGATGCCACTGGAAAGCCACTTACTTCTGCCATGAAAAGCACAATTGAAAGATTAAGAACGTGGGACAGCAGAAGTCAAGTTCATGAACCTGTGGATAGGAATTTTAGACAGGCATTTAGCGAATTAGATAGATTAAAAGATAAATTAGCAGTAGGTGAACCAGTTATTGAAAAAGCAGCTTACATTTATCGTAAAGCATTAGAGAAAGGCCTAGTCAGAGGACGCTCAATTTCAGCATTAATTGCATCTGCACTTTATGCGGCATGTAGGGATACAGAAACGCCTAGAACACTAAAAGATATTGGACAAGCAAGCAACATAAAAAGAAAAGATATTGCGAGGTGTTATCGATTATTACTTAGAGAACTTAACTTGAAGATGCCAGTAGTTGATCCTATAAAATGCATATCAAGGATTGCAAGTAAAGCAGGATTATCTGAAAAGACAAAAAGAAAAGCGACCACAATATTACAGACTGCAGAGGAACAAAAAATTTCAGCTGGAAAAGATCCAATGGGATTAGCAGCGGCAGCACTTTATGTCGCATGTGTTACAAATGGTGAAAACAAAACTCAGAGAGATGTTGCAGAGGCAGCAGGAGTAACCGAAGTCACAATAAGAAATAGATACAAAGGTCTAAAACTTGCACTAAATCTATAAAAGTTGGTTTAAAATTACACGGTAGTCGAAGAATCAAAAAATTTTAGGCCATAAATTTTCAATTGAAATTCTATAGACATCACAAAATAAAAAATCAGCACCCAAAACAATAAAAAAATATAAGATTTTAAACAGAAAAAAATTCAAGAGTTGTTAATCAATCTTTAATTGTCTTGTTTTTTTTGAATTAAAATAATGAAGTATCAATACAGAAAGTGAAAATATTCCAGATATCAGAAATATTATCTCCATTGTATTTACTAAAGAATGTGAGAATCCTGCCTCAATTGTAATATTATTAATCTGGGAGATAAAATTGACATATGAAAATATAAAATAATTCATTCCCCAATGAACAAGAATTGAAGTGATTAAACCAAATCTAAAGTAGAGCCAGCCAAGTATGATTCCACTGGCAGTTGCCTGAGCAAATTTTGCTTCGCTCCAGGATTCACCACTCAGAATATGAGCAAATCCAAAAAATATTCCTCCTAAAACTACTAGAAACAAAACTTTTCTAAGATCATACACATGTAAGTTATGATTAGGATTCCAAAGGGAATTAAAAAAATAATTTACAGAAAATTTATTGGAAAAAAAGAAAAAAAGAGGTAAGCCGATAAGAATTACCCGAAACATCAATTCTTCAACAATTGGAGATAGGCTCACATACAGAAACTGTGTCAAATTATTATCGGCATGTGGAGGGACGTTAACTATTCCAAATCCTTGTTGTATAAAGTCAATAATTGCAGATACCAATATTAGAATTGAAAACCATTTTGTAATAGTAATCATATAATTTGATTTTGTATCTAATTTTCCGGCGGTAAGAATCACAGATAATGTTTTTAGAAATCCTTTGTCAGGGCCAAGAATCGAAATTGTAAAAAGAATAGCATACACAGACCATAGAACAATAAAGACATCTCCGATTTGGATATCGAAATGAATTGGATAACCAATTTCTTCAAAAACATTAACGCTGCTCACAGGATATTCAAAATTGATATCATCGCCAACAGCTGTATCAAACACAACAAATACTCCAAGTGGAAATGAAAGCAACATCATTCCAAATATAATAGACAAGAGGGCTAAATGAGGAATGCCAATAATTTGAAGAATTTTATTAGATACGTACAATTTGTATCTAATGTAGTTCTATGCTAGATTCAGGGAAGCCCAAGTGGATTAAGGTGTCTTTGATGGTATCTCTGTGATCACCTTGGAGAAATATGTAGCCATCTTTTGCAGTTCCGCCGCAAGCATATTTATTTTTCAATTCTTTTGCAACTGTTTCCAAATTATTTAATTTGGGATCTAGTCCTTCTATCATAGTTCCTTTTTTCTTGAATCGCCTAGTTTCTAAACGAATAATAATTTTGGTACTATCTTTAGCAAGTTCGCCGCAAGCACAGAGATCTTCAGGTAGACCACAAGTATTACAAATTACCGCCATACGTTCTAGTTTATTTTGATTTTACGCACTATTAAGCCTTGTTTGAAAATTAATCGAATTACAAAATCATGGTATTTTTTAGAGAGAAAAATCAAAGGTAGTCAATGTCAGAAGATCTTACAAAAAAGGCAGCAGAGATGTTACTAAAAGGGGCAACTTTACTCAGTGAGCCATGTCCTTACTGCTCAGGAGTAAGAGTGATGAAAGAGGGTTATGCATTGTGTATCAATTGTGGTCGAGAACCTGAAAAAAAAGAAATTCCCGTAGAAATAATTCAACAGACAGAAAAAACAGCATTAGATACAATATTAGAACAAAAGATGTTAGAATTATCCAAAGAGTTAGAACAAGAAAAAAGCCATGAAAAGCAGCAAGAAATTCTAAAATCAATTAATTTACTCATAGAAACAATCGATAAGTTAAAGAACAAACAATAAAGTATTTATGTCAAAATTCCAGATTTCATAAACAGCGATGAGTAGTAAAAAGAAAGGAGCACCATTACCAGCATCAAGCGGAGGTCTCATGAGATTCTTTGAAGATGAGACTAAGGGATTCAAAATTGATCCAAAAATTGTTGTTACTGTTCCCATAAGCTTGATCGTGGTCTCATGGCTAGTTGATATTTTCATATTTCCGTGATAGGTCAATGGAAAAATCTTCAGATGATGTTTCAAATATCCACAATAGATTTTCGCTTACATTAATCAATCCAGCATCCCATTATTTTTCCCTAATAGGATCATTAGCAATTGCAGCAATCATTACAACTACAACGTATTTCGGATATTTAGGCTCAGATGAAATTTGGTTAAGAATTCTAGCTGTAATGGTAGTTTTAGCATTTTCCCAATTAATCGATACACGCTTTACGAGAAAAAAAGAATATTCAAAATGTCTACATGCTTCACTTTTTGGAAATATGTTATGGATTGCAACGTTATTGATGGGATTACTTGCGAGTTTTGTGCTATCAAAAGAGGCATCTTTGTTCTTTGTAACATTTGGAATGTTTCTATTTGCAAGTTTTAGAATAGGAATTTTCACCACAACTCTAGGGGCAAATATAAGAAAAGCGTGGGCAATATGTATGGTACAACCGCTTGCAATGTTTCTAGTGATGATTCCTCATGAAATGTGGAGTACAATGCTAGCCAATCCAATGGCAATAGGATTCGGAGCAGTATTTTTGATCATTGCTAGTGCGTGGTCGGTATTAACAGATAGAGCTGGAAGACCAGGTATGGAAAGTACACATAAAACAATACAGGCATACTTGGCATCGCAGGGAAATGATTTCACAGAAGCTGAAGAAATTATGGAAGAACGTTCTAGTAAAATAAAAGTATCTACATCTCAAATAAGACTACGCTCATCAAATGGAACCACAGAATTTAGGATGGTGTTACCTGAAATTCATCCAGGACCTTATCATCCGGTTGGAGGAAGTAATATTCCATATTTAATTTACAAGAACCTAGATTCTTCAGCAATGGTAATGCATAGTATTTCAGATCATTCATTGAATCTTCCATCAAAAAATGAGGTTGAAAATTATTTGAAAAATCTAGATAAAAGCATAGTCAAAGAAGAAGGAGTGGTATGTACAG
This sequence comes from Nitrosarchaeum sp., assembly GCA_016844465.1. Lineage (GTDB taxonomy): Archaea > Thermoproteota > Nitrososphaeria > Nitrososphaerales > Nitrosopumilaceae > Nitrosarchaeum. The sequence goes on from JAERMO010000071.1 coordinate 4,735, forward strand.
AACCAGTTACAGTGCAAATTAACAAAGCAAGGGTCATCGGTTTACTTTTTGGAAATAATCCGTTACTATTTCTCTCATTATCACCACATGGCATGGAAGATATTCCAAGTTACATGAAAAAAGAGATTGAGCAGTATGCTCAAAATAGAAACTACACTAGAACAATGATTGTCGACTGCCATAACGCCATGGGAGAAGAAATATCTAAAGATGATGGAGAAGATATGCTAAAAGCTGCAAAATCTTGTTTGGATTCTTTAATTACAAAGGACCACTATTCAATAGAATTTGGTTATGCAAATTCAGAGGGTATGGATGTATGGACAGAAGATTTGGGTATGGGAGGACTTGGCATAGTATGTCTGAAAATCAACAATAAAAAATATTTTCTTGGCTGGGCAGATTCCAACAACATGGAAAATGGGGTAAGAGAGAAAATTGTAGAGAATTTTATAAAAAAAGATTATCAGTTGTTAGAAATTTGTACGTCAGATACACATTATGCGCCAGTTAAAGCTAGAAACAGAAATGGATACTACCAGTTAGGATTGATAACCGGTGCAGAAAAACTATCCAAGTGGTTTTTAGAGATTGCAAGAAATGCTGAATCAAAAACAACTGCAGCAAAATTTGAAATTTTGGAAAACCAAACAGATGTAAAAATTATGGGGCAGGGAATTTATGAGGATTATTCCAAAGCTCTAGATAATTCCTTAAAAATTACAAAGGGATTCATGATTGGAAGTGTATTATTGTTCATAGTTACTTTGTTTCTATAGGTAAACAAAGATTGACTACTATTCATTGAAATTTGAACGTAAATTATCTATTCACTTCATAATCTTGAATGGAACTAGGGTAAACGAGTTTATCGACAATCAGTAAAAAGGGAAGCCCCCCAAACAGGCTTGACTGTGTTCAAATATAACATAAAAATGCTATTATATTAAAAATCAAACATTGTATAATGACATTACAGCAGCAAAAGCCAATGCATTTTATAAATTACAAAACAGTGTCTTTAATTTTAAAATCCCGTGATTTGTTTTATCCTCCCAAATACATCTTAGATGAAGTAGGAATAAAACCTGGAGTTTGTGTACTTGATTATGGGTGTGGACCTGGAAGCTATTCAATTGCAGTAGCAGAACTACTTGCAGGAACTGGAAAGGTTTTTGCATTAGATATTCATCCTCTTGCAGTTAATCAAGTAAGCCAAATTGCTAAGATGAAAAAATTGACAAACATTAAAACTATACTTTCAAATTGTGATACAGGACTACCATCAAACAGTGTTGATATTATCCTGCTCTACTATCTCTTTAACGATTTAGAAAATTCTGAGAAAGTTTTATGCGAATTGTATCGAGTCATTAAACCACATGGAATTCTATCTCTTTCAGAATTTAATCTTAACAAAATATCGCCTAGGTTAGAAATGACACAATTGTTCAGACTCGTAAAAAAGAATAAAGCAACGCATACCTTTATGAAAACATCTTGACTAATAATTCACTGATTAGTGTGATTCCGCACCTATTACAATAGTATCCATAGATATAATTTGGCTTCAAATTATCTCTTTTTGAAAATTCTTATAATTCATATTCATCACATATTACAGATTTCATGAATATTACACTTTTCTAAACATGCCAGTTCTCAAGTCAAAGCAACAATTTGTTATTTGTTTTATCTCCTTTATTTACTATATTTCCTTAGAATAGACTTGTTCAAACCTTTAATTCTATTTCTTACTGTCACCTCAGTCACTCCAGCTGCTAATGAAATTGTTTAGTCTTGTCTTGACTCTCTGCATCGTATTACATTGTAATACTACTGATTTATCCACCAATTATAGTAAGATAGGCTAGAGTGTTAAATGAAAGCAAAATCACTAATACATCATAATGATTGTTGTCCGTCTTGTGGAAAAAACAAGGTAGTTGTGGATGAAAAAATTGGAGAATCATATTGTACTCACTGTGGATTTGTAATATCTGAAAATATGGTCGATGTTGGTGCTGAATGGCATTCATTTTCAGACGATACAAGAAATAGAACCAGAGTGGGGGATCGTACATCAATACTAATTCATGATATGGGTCTTTCCACTGTAATT
>JAERMO010000072.1 GCA_016844465.1 Nitrosarchaeum sp.
CTTAACTTCTTTTAATTGATGTAGTGTAAAAGGAATAACTGCAAGCATGATTCCAAAAATCAATCCAACATCTTTGATTGTAGTTCCTTCTGAATGCTGCGATAATACCTGACTGATTACAATTACACTAATTGATGCAACTAGTGCAAATATTGCAGTTTTTACTAGTTTATTTTCCAGGATTGGTCGCTTTGGTTCTATGTTGTAAACAATTTCTTTTGGCCTTGTTGATTTTTGCATTTCTTTACCTCTTTGGCACCATCGTGTCAATCATAAATAACATCATTATGCCAGATAGTGGAATTACTGCAAAAGTTAGCAAATTAATTAGAGTTACCAAATCAAAACCCCCTAAACTTGGAGACATTATCCCCATTATTGATAACATGATTACTGCAAGCAATGGAAAAACTATTAAAAGAATTGTATAAATTTCTGCAACAGATCCTAATGACTCTGTAGTCTTTTGGAGTAGTCTCTTTTTTTCTTCTAATTGAACTATGGCAGTTGCATTGAAATATTCTTTCAAATTTCCTCCTGACTGTGATGTTATGATTGCACCTTCTAGTAATTCTGAATATGGTCCAGGAGGGGTTCTATGTATTATATCTTTGATTGCTGTAACCAAGTCCATTCCAAGAATCTCTATATTTCTAGAAATAAATCGTGCATCTTTTACCATCTCTTCTCCAGTTTCTTCTTTTGCAACAGCTTTTAGGATCTCTTCTAATGACAGGCCACTTGTAGCCAGAGTTGACATGTATCCAATAAAATGAGGAATCTCTTCTAACAATCTTGCTTCTCTATTTTTTACCTTCATTGAAGGCAGTATCTGTAAAACTCCAAAAGTAGCTCCAAATATGGCCATTCCCATTGCAGGTCCAAGTAAATAGCCTATAATCCAATTCCAAAAATTCCTCCAATCAGGCTAAAGAAAATCATACTGCAAACATATACTTCAAAAGGAATCGGCATCATTGCCTGTTTTATTGCCTTTTCCAACGGTTTTAATTTTGGATACAAAAATTTTATGCGCTCATTTAGCAGTTTATAGCTATAAACGTGAATAACACCTACTGATGCCTCTTGAGTTTTTTTTTGTTTTGGTGCTCCCATCTTCATCTTACATCTCTAACCTCTTTCTTTCATAGTATCTTTCAGGATCTGCATAATACTCCATGACTTGATTTGAAACGTCTCTATAATCACGAATGTTGTTTTTTACCATCCACTGTAGAGCAAGACGCCTTTTTGTTAACTCGTACTCAAATTTCTCATCAGTCTCTCCATCTCGTTCTTTAATTTTTTTAAATACAATACTATTGCCCATAAATTCGTGTTTATCTTTTATCGGATCCCATTTGAAAATGACATGTGTTTTAATTGCTCCCGTTTGCAAATCAGTTCCTTCAATTTCTGCAACTTGAATTACTCTTCTAACTGATTTATCACCCATTCTAATTTTAAGCTGTAACATTATTAGATCAAGACTGTTTGAAATCAAATCTGTTGGAACATTCATTGGTTCTGATGTGAGCCTAGTTAATGTGGCCTCGATGGAATCAGCGTGAATTGATGAAAAACCACCGTGTCCTGTTGCCATTGCTTGAAATAGAGTAAATGCTTCTTGACCTCTTGTCTCTCCAACAATTATTATGTCTGGCCTTTGTCTTAGGGCAGCCCGGAGTAGATCGAATTGACTTATTTCCCCAATCTGCTTATCTGAAAAACTTTGCCTGGACACAGCTGGAATCCAATTTTCATGAGGTAAATTGAGCTCTTGTGTATCCTCAATGCTAACAACCTTTTGGCCTGGTCTGATAAATGATGCCAAGGCATTTAGTGCAGTTGTTTTTCCACTGGCAGTACCACCTGCAACAAGCATCGTGGTTCGTTTTTCTATCATATACCACATAAATGCAGCAATGTCTACTGACATTGTTCCATATTTGATTAAATCAATTACAGTAATTGGATCTGCTTTGAATCGTCTTATTGTGAATGTACTTCCTCTTTTTGTAATTTCATGACCCAATGTGAGATTAATTCTGCTTCCTCCAGGCAATGTCGCATCAAGAATTGGACTTGAAGCTGACACATGTTTTCCACAAATGTATGCCAGTTTTCGAGCAAAATTGTTCAATTCCGCATCTTTTTCAAAAATAATATTTGTTGGCATTGACTCAAGCTCTCTATGCCAGACATAAATGGGGACATTAGTTCCATCACAACTAATTTCTTCAATCATATGATCTCTCATTAGAGGTTCAATTTTTCCAAGATAAATGAAATCACGAACCGCAAAATAGTTTATTTTATCAATATTTTTTAAGGGAATTTTTAACCTGTATTTTTTTACCATCGAAGAAATTTTTCTAGTTAATTTTAATTCTGCCTCTCTTTTGGTTTTTATTTCACTGAATGAAACTGAAAGTTCAGTCATCAAAAGTTTTTTGATAATTTCAAAAGTTTTTTCCTCCTTTTCTGTCAATACTGGTTCTATTACCTTGTATCGTAACCCACCTTTTGCAGTAGGGTCTTTAATTATTCCTGCATGAATTTCTTTATTGTCCCAATCCAATTTTGCTATTGTCATGAAATTTGGAATACTGTTTTCTTCTTTTACTTCATTAGATTTACTCTTGAACACTTTATCTAATTTTAGAAAACTCTTACTTTCTAATGATATCTTTTCTAAAGGGATTATCTTTTTTTTAAGTATATTTAGATTCATTTTATAAATTCTTACGTGTAGATTATGTGTTTTAACCATTGTTCGTTCATTTGAACAACATTTTGCTTTTACTAAAGCTCTTACAAAAGATGTCACAATGGACTTGCCTACTATCTTGGATTTTGAGGTGAATAACTGATGTTTGGAAGGAAATTCACCAAAAATGAGTTAAAGTCAAAATCTGAATCCAACCTAGAGTCTGTATTTGAATCTAAACTAGATCCAATTTTAAATGACGAATCAAAGGACGTTAAAAATACTGAATATTCTTCCGTTCCAACTAATTATGATTCTGAATTGTTAAAATCTTCTACTAGCAGAACTGCTAGTCTGATTGAAGAGATCTTAAAAATTGATAATATAACAATTAGTCCCACTTTTGATTATTCTAATGATCAAATTATTTATCCAATTATGTCCACCATAGGCGAATCTCCTAATAATACGATGTTTTTAGACGATTTAGTTACAGATGGTGTCTTAGATAAACAAATTTATGAAAAATTAATCGTTTGTCCCATACACCCTAACTCAATTTCCTCAACTGTGAGAGTATATTGTCCTAAATGCAACTCGATGCATATAGAGAAATTAAATCTATTCGAACATAAAAAATGTGGGCATATAATGGAAGGTAAAAATTCATTTTTTGATTCAGATTCTTCAATTTGTCCTTCTTGTTCCAAAGAGATCAAAAATATTGAACATGAAATCAAAGTTCTTGCAATGTGGTACAAATGCGAGGCATGTTCTGAAAAATTTGATGATGCTACTCTAAAAATCCATTGTAGAAAACACAATCATGATTTTGATGTAAATTCTGGAAAATTAAATAATTTATTTTGTTATAAACTAAAAACGTTGCACGTTTCACAAAACTCTGATTCAACACAAATTAAAAATGAGCTTGTAAAATTATTAAATGGTTTTAATTTCACAACTAAACAAAATGAGCTAGTAAAAGGAAAGAGTGGCAATATGCATGAAATTCCTATCTATGCAACAAGTGCATCTGGTAATGAATCTCTTTTAATTTTTATCAAAAATCAATTTGAGGGAATTCAGGAATCTGACATGAATTATATTTTGGTTTCAATGTTGGATATCAATCCCACGCGTACCTTATTTGTCACTCCCTCCAACATCGTGGAAGGTGTTGAAAATCTAGCTAAACATTATCATATTAACGTGATTTCAGATCCTGATTTTTCAAAATTACTGTCGTGTGTTGAAGAATTTGTTTCTTCCTGGTACACAAATAACGGTGTTCAGAAATGAAATGTCGTTTAGCTAACTCTCCTTTTAGAAAAAGACGTGCAGTTAGTCAAATAATTGGAAGCCTCTTGGCTTTGGGGATTGTTACCTCTGTGGGATCTGTCCTTCTTTTTAATGGCATGAAACAAATCAATGCTTTTTCATATGATTTATCATTTCATGATCCTGCAACAAATCAATCTTTTCGTGAAGATTTAATTTTTGAGAACGTACATTTTGATCCTCTATCAAAAAATATCTCTCTCTCTATTGCAAATATTGGTTCTACAGAATCCACGATTACTAGTATTTCAGTTGTAAAGATTGATTCGCAAACTCTATTGGTTGATAGGGTTGATGCAAATTACACTATCCATATTGAAGATTCACGTAATCTTCCACCGGTAGCCGCAACTCTTACGACTACGAATTGGAACAGTCCTACATATCTTAATTCTGAATATAAAATATCAATAACTACCTCTAATGGAAATTTCTTTTCTACTATTGCCACCCCATTTAATACATAGGATTCCAATGCCCAACAATTCAAAAAAAATTTTTCAATTGCAAAAAATTCCTTTCAAGTTACGTAGACGGCGTGGAGTAGCAGAAATAATTGGTACCATGATGCTCATGGCAATCACTGTGGTTGGTGCAAGCATTCTTTCATATTTCGTAAATACTTCTTTTGATTCTGGAAATATTACTACAAGCACATCCAGTGATGTTACTGCAAATCAAATTAAATTATTGGAATATGATACTAGAGACTCAGACTCTACAACAACCCCGTTGCTGGGAATTGCTAATGTATATAATAAATCTGATTTAAAATTATGTGGAATTTCTTGTGTTGGGAGTAAAGACAACCTCCCAATTAACGCCGGGACTGAATTTTTTGTAATTCAAGTTACAAACAACAGTATTAATTCAATTTTTCTAAATAATCTTCAATTAAACTATGTCATTCACAAATGGGATTCTCAGACAGCAGGGGCTACATTGAATCTTTCATCAAATTTACCAACAGGTAGTTACCCCCATGCCGGCACATTTTCAATTCTCAAGGCCTCCTCCACTATACAATCTGCTACTAGTGAAATTAAAAGTGGTCAAACTGTAAACATTTTGGTTAAACTTGACTCTACTGTTCCAGATATCTCTTTGAATAAAGTAATACGTGTTCTATTGAATGTTGGTTCCAACCAACCTGTAGAATTTTTAATAGAGAGTGGGGGAGTAATATGATATTTAAAAAAAGATCACACTGCACTACTAGGCGAGGTGTATCATCCATAGTAGGTGCAATGATATTTACTGTTTTAATGATTGGTGGTTTTTCTGCAATGAGCCTGGGAATGAATACGCAAGCTGATATTGTAAAAACTCACATAGCTGTAGCTGATATTGATCTCAAAAAACAACAAGAAAATTTTGATGTCTCTGTTTTTACTAATTCGAGTAATTTTTTAAATGTCTCAGTCGATAATCGGGGACAAAACCCGGTTGAAATTTCCCGCCTGTGGATAACTAACAAAACTCTATCTGGTGAACCTACCACCCAATTTTCAATAAACTCTAACGATGCATTTGTTTCATCTGGTTCTATATCCAATATTCTTTCATCACAACCACTTAAAATTACACCTGACACATATGATGTAAAAATAATTTCATCATTAGGTACTATCAAAACTGAGGAGCTTGTCACTAGTACTTCATCAAATGCGTTAAGGGCAAAACTAATTACTGATCCTCCAGATGTCATACTTGGACAAAATGTAACAATTGCAATGCTTGTCACAAATACTGCCTCTGCTAGTGTGGAAAATGTTATTCCATATCCTGGTGCTCCTCCATCCCAGGTAACTGGTTCTTCATCACCAACTCCAACATCTGCTAAACTTGGTCCTGGAGAATCTGTTTTGTTTTCCTGGGATTATGCATTAAATGGTGTTGATGGGGCAAAAGTCACTTTTACTGGTTATGCTAGTGGGAATTACCTTGGCGGTCCTACTTTTAACAGTAATACTTCTTCAGATGTAACTACTTTACGTGAAGATGAAATTGGTACTAGCAGCCCTCCAGGAGGCGGTAATCCAGACATTGTTATTGATGAGTTACTTGGCAGACCACAAATATTTCTGACTATTCCTGGTCCAGACGGAGAATCTACTAGTGCAAAAGCATTATGGGGCATAAATGTGGTAAATCCAGTAAATTCTACCATGCTTGTAACTAAGGTATCCATCCTGCTTCTCGGTCCAGGTTTAACTGGTTCAGGAACTCTATTGTCTTGCTCCGGTCGTACAGCTGTTGAAGCACCAGATAATTGGACTTGTCCTACAAATACCCTCATGTGGGAAAATGTTGCAAGTCCTATGACAGTTCCACCGTTTTCAGTAAAATCATTTTCCGTACAAATTCAACCTACCCTTGCATCAAGCATCAGTACAATGGAAGCAATAATGGTCGAAGGCAGTGTATTTTCTAATTTTGGAGCG
>JAERMO010000015.1 GCA_016844465.1 Nitrosarchaeum sp.
TTCTTCTTTTGTAGGTAGAGATTGCCCATCGTTGTCTCTTTCTTTTTGCAACTAAGACTCTGCCAGCAAATAATCCAAGAGGTGATTTAGTCATATCTTACATCTCCAATGTCGCTTTTTCAGGACTATTAATCAAAACGCTCGTAATATCAAAATATCGTTTTGCAAGCAATCTTGCTTTTTCAGCATTTCTACCGTCTCGCCCTACCACGATACCTTTCTTTCTTGGATCTACCATTACAATTGCCTGTTTAGAACCATCTGTTCTTTTATTTATTTTTACTTCCGAAACCAATTTAGAGTTGAGTAGATTTGTCAAAAATTTAGATGGATCTTCATCAAATTCAACAAGTTCGACATTTCTCTTTACAATGTTTTGTAATGATTTTATATGAATTCCACCTTTTCCAATGGCCAGTCCCATTTTACCAGTATTTACTACAAAAATTACACGATCCTGTTTTTCATCTTCAACACAATCACGAGCAGTTGCACCGGTTACATTTTGAAAAAGAGACATCATACGCATTTGATCAGTTGTAAGTTTAATTGATTGTGTCATCAGAATTCCTATTTATCTCCGAGCAAAATTTGTCTCATTTAAACTTTCATTCAACCTAATTGAATCACTCATTTTTTTTCCTCAGTTTCCATGTCCTTAAGAATTGATTTGATGTTTGCATCACTCAGAGATGTAAATGAAATTGTTGAAATTCTAAATTGTAATCCGCATAGTTTCCCTAATGCGACAGAAGTTCCCTGAAAATTTACTAAAGGTATCTTTTCGTTTTTTGCATTCGATTCAATTTTTGCAAACATTTCTTTGTCTACAGATTTGGACATTATAATTAGTTTTGAGTTTTTTACAGAGTTCAATACTTGTTTTGCACCCATTGTAATTTTATCTTCTTTAAGTGCATCCTTCAAAGTCTTTTCAAGTATTTTACCCATCGATTATCCTTACTGACAATCGTCTGTCAGGGCTTTATAGGTTTATTGAAATTTTACTCTTCAAAAAGTCAAAAACATACTTAATTTAAAAATCCAAAGAAAGAACCCAATGATGAAAAAACTACACCTATTTCTTCAAAAAAATCAGAAGATTGTTCTGTTTGAAGTTTTGAGGATTGTTCTGTTTGAAGTTTTGAGGATTGTTCTGTTTGAAATAAGTATTCATATGGAATTTCTTTAGATAGTGATTCTTGAGTTACAGCTAATATTGTACTTTTTGAAGGTGCTTCAGATAACACCAAAGTGAGATTTTTTCTTGCAGTCTGAAAATCAGGGTTTTTTTCAATTGCATCTGTATAGAGAGAAATAGATTGATCGTATTTCCCCATTTTTGCAAGTGCATTTGCCTTGTTGTTAACTGCAGGAGTAAAATTAGGGTTGATTTCAAGTGCTTTGTCATAGTAAATGATTGATTCTGAAATACGTCCTAATTTTCCAAGAGATGAACCTTTGTTGGTTAGAATCTCAACATTATTTGGATCTTTGATTAATGAATCATCAAAAAAAATAAGAGATTGTTCAAATTTACAAAGCCGGTATAGTGCAGGGCCCATTCCATCATAGTAAGAAATGATATCAGTAAATTTATTGTTGTCACATTCTAAATTAATCTGATTAAGTAATTTTCCTAATTCTATATCCTCAACAGAGAGATTATCGTGTTTTCTGTTTTGTATGTTAGTTTCATCTGATTTTGTTTTAGTATTTTCTTTGGTGTTGTCTTTTGCTAAAGATGAATCATTATTGTTTGAAATAATTGAATGATCATTGGTTATTGATGAATCAGGCGTGCTTTTGATTTTTGTATCATTTGGACCCGGTTTAGTTTTACTATCTACAGGATTCACAGTAGAATCATCTCCAATAAGATGATTATCAGAAAGAAGGGGAATTTTTTCTTTGTAAAAATTAAAAATGGTTGATTGTTCATTTTCCCCATAGCGTACTTTGACGGAATAAGTGCCTTCTGTTTTGAAATTAACTCCGGCCTTTACAAGAAAACTTGTAGAGAATTCAGAATTAGAATTAATTTGTTCAGTATAAAATCCTGCAGGATTACCAAAGGGGTCATAGATGCCGATTAGTACAGAAGGTGGGCCCATACCAGAAACAAAACCACTAATTGTAATGAAATCATTATCATGGTATTCAATCTGGTCAGAGTATAAAAAAATAATTTCCAGATTTAATGGAGGAGTGGGAAAGATTTCTGATTTGAAATTCTCCCCGAATATATTGAAAAATTCATTTTGACTTATTTTTCCATAATTGAGTTTTACTTTGTATTCTCCTGATTTGTCATAAAAGGGTGAATCCAATGAAAATGTTTTTGAGAAAGACCCATCAGAATTAACTTCTACGTTATTCGCAGATAGAATTTTCCCATCTGGATCATAAATGCTCAACCCAATAACAGGCATCTTAAAATCTAAAATAATTCCAGAAATTGTGATTGAATCACCCGTATAATATCCGGATTTATCAAATTCTACTAAAATAGAATCTGCAAAGCTTTGTGAGGCAATAGGAGAAATTAATACGACTAGCACTAGCAGTATACCTATTTTGTATCCAAGCACACGACTAAAATCTTAATTTTGTATTTAATATTCACGTAGAAATTATACTATCGATCATTTAACAAAGACTGAAGTTGACAGCGGGGGAGACAGTGGAATTGAATCAGTCAATGAATTCCAAAGGTAAGATTCAATATTATAAGTTCCAGATAAAGTAGGCGTCCAGGATTGAGAAACATCAAGAGTTTGATTTCCAGAAATCTCACCCTGTATCCAAGAAACGGATGTAACAAAATTGTTCTCATCTTTGACTTGAATTAAATAAATAAATTTCTGTTTGAAATTCTGTTCATTTGTTATATTTCCAACAATTTGCATTTGATGATTAGTTGAAAAAGATTTCAATTGATTGCCTGAAGCATCAGACAAAAAAATTGGTGCAATTTGTAATTTTTTCAATGGTGGTATAGAAGCAACAATTTTTGCACTTGTTTTGATTTCAAGATTATCAGATGTAGAGTATGGTTTTGGGAGTGTATGATCACCATATTTTGCAAAGATGGTATCACCAGGTATTACAAATAGTCGATTCCCACTTGAAGATTTATTTTGTGTGAAAGTAATTGTTGCAATAAAGACGCCAGATCCCTTAGATGTTTCAATGGCATTAACTTTTATTCCAGCATTGTCAGAATTGGAAGAAACTTTAATTGAAATACGATCCAGAGATTCAGGATTAAGATTGAGATCCGGATCAATGACACGAAGTAATGCAGTTTTGTCAGAAAGATAATTTTCTTCAGAGAATTGAATTGTATCAATACTCCATTGCGTTGGACCAGATTTGGTTAATACAACCCCATTTTCAAATTCAAATAAGATTGTAATTGAAGAGTCTGCATCCACTTTTAAAAATCCACTCATGGGTCCATTTCCTGTAGTTCTAAGAGTTGTATCCGTATCATCATTATGAGAAAATCCATCAAGAATTACTTCTGTAGTAAACATTTCGGAATTTAAATCAGGTTTTGTGAATTCAAATGGCATGTGTGTAAATTCCGGTGTAGAAATTTTGATAGTGCCATCTTCATCATCACCTATTGAATGAATTAAATATCTATCAGAATTCCAGGTAGACGCGAGAATATTCATCATATCTTTGTCTGTCGATGAATATACTGTCTTATCAATAAAAATTGGAGAGTATTGTATATCATAAGTTGGAATTTGTTCAGCAAATATGGGAGAAAAAAACATTAGAAAAGCTAATGAGAGTATCAGCATAATTATACAATATCTGAATTTGAATTTATTGTTTGAGAACTAGAGATATTGATCTATGACTCTTCTTCAGGTAATGAAACTGATAAGATGTTATCGCCACGTAACAGAATTGTTCCTAGCTTTGTAGTTTTATTGTCTGAAATATCTTCAGCTTCATGTAATGTTAAATTCATGTGAATATCAAAATCTTGAAGATTGCCTCTTACAGTTTTGTTATTTCTTAATCTTAATAAAATAATTTTGTTTTTACTATTGTTCATTAAAGTCGAAATTTCATCACCCATTGTCATCACATTATAATTTTTTTGATTGTCCTCATTTCTTCTTACTTACTTGCATGTAAAGATCTACTGTACCACTCCCTATCGGAATATTACTTCCTACAATAACGTTTTCAGTAATACCTTTGAGTTGTTCAACTTCACCAGCTAATGCAGCGTGGGCTATAGTTGGAACTGTAATTTCAAATGCAGCTCTTGCTATAACACTATCTTTGGTACCAGCAATTCCATGTCTTCCAATTTGTTGCATGTATCCTCTGGAGCACATTAAATCAGATACCAACATAATATACCTATTATCAACTTCAAGACCTTGATCTTCCAAAGTATTATTTAGTTCATTAATCAATGCATTTCTTGTTGCCTCAATTCCCAATGTGGCTGCAATTTCAAAGACGTTATTCGTTCTTACATTTTTCTTGTCAATTCCTTTAACTTCAAGAACTTTAGCAATGTTAGAACCAGTTGTTTGAATTACCCATTCATCATCTTTTTGAACTAATGTCACTCGCTCAATATCAGGAACCCCCTTAACAGTAGTATTGAGTACTTTGTTTCTTATAGCAATTACAGTTGGAGCATCAGATTCTTCAACTAATTTTAATGTCATTAATTCTCCTGTCGTTTCAATTTTAAATTTTTTATTCGATTGTAATGCAGTTTCTACTTCTCCAACAGTGCACCCTCTTTCTTTAAGTCTATTTGGACTTAAAATTAGTTTAATTTGAGAAGTATAATCAGTTTCACTATCAGAAATTAATGCACTAACTTTGGTTTGCAAGATATTTCTTGCCACTTCGATGGCTTTTTCTCTAGATTTTTTTGATTCTTCATCAAGATAAATATCCATAGTTGGAGTAACAGGTTTTTTTCTTGCATCAACAAGTTCAATTAATCTTGGAAGACCTAATGTTACGTTTCTTTCTTTTATCCCTGCAAAATGAAATGTTCTTAATGTCATCTGGGTACCAGGTTCACCAATTGATTGTGCTGTGATGATACCTACAGCTTGACCAGGTTCAACTCTAGCTTTGTTGTATAATGAAAGACCCTTCTTGCAAACAATTTCTGCACCTTCCTTACTTAGTTTTGAATCCAATAATCCATCAGTTACAAGTTGTTTTAATCGTGGATTGAACGACTTGGTGTATTTCTTTGCTAATTCTGAAATTTCTTCTCGCGTGCCTTTCTTACCAGAGTCAATAATAGTTTGAGATTCAATTAACCTAGTTACATTGAATGCCTCTCCATGATCACTTTTTGCAACATCGATTCCATCTTCACCATAAAGGAATTGAACAATATGACCATGTGGATCTCTTACCGTACCATCATATTCTAATCTAATGTGCTCTAACGCATTTATCAATCTACGCTGCATATATCCACTTTGTTGTGTTCTAACCGCGGTATCTACAAGGCCTTCTCTTCCTCCCATTGCATGGAAAAAGAATTCCAGAGCAGACAAACCTTCTCTATAGTTTGATTTTACAAATCCGTGTGCATCTGGATTATTGTCATTCTCTTGATAATGAGGTAATGCACGATTATGATAACCGTCGTGCAATCTATTTCCACGTCTTGATTGTTGTCCCAAAGCACCTGCCATCTGACCAATGTTAAGAGATGAGCCTCTTGCACCAGTTGTGGCCATAATTCTTCCAGCATTACTTTGATCAAGGGATTGATCTGCTGTCGTTCCAGCCTTATCTCTTGCTTTTCCTAATTCATTGACAATATATGCCTCTAATGCTTCTTCAGGTCTCATTCCTCTTGTTAGTTTTAGAGTTCCTTTTTCATATTGAGAAGTTAGATCAGATATGACATCATAAGTTTCTTGAATGTCGTCTAGAATCTGTTGTTTTTCCTTTTCTGGTACTTCAAGATCAGAATAACCATAGCTAAAACCATAATGAGTGATGTATTGTTTCACCATAATAAGAATAGAGTTTAAGAAATTCTTCGCTTTAGCATTTCCATAATCTTTTGCAATTCTATGCAACACACTTTCAGGTTCCTCAGCACCGATTGAGGATTTATCAATTACACCACTAAGTAGTTCACCATTTTTAATTACAACATCCTTCTGAGCACCTTTAGTTCCTTTTGACCATTTTGATGTGATTACATAGTTGAAGTCTTTTGGTAGGAATAATGAAAACAGTTGTTTACCAGTATATGCCGGTCCATCTTTGGTTTTTGTTGCAGGTTTTGGGAGTTTATCAGTAAATCCACCAAGCATAGCATAATTGTAAAATTCCTGTGGAGTAAGAGTAGTATCATCTTTTGTTAGAAGGTAAGCACCAGTAACAAAGTCTCTTAGTGCCCCAATAATAGGTCCTCCGTATCGTGGAGAGATCAGTTGATCCTGAACTCTCATCAATAGAATTGCTTCAGCTCTAGCTTCTTCACTTTGAGGAACGTGAAGATTCATTTCATCACCATCAAAATCTGCATTGTATGGAGGACATACAGATGGATGTAATCTGAAGGTCTTTCCTGGAAGTACTCGTACATAGTGAGCCATAATTGACATTTGGTGAAGAGATGGCTGTCTGTTGAACATAACAATGTCACCATTAGCAAGATGTCTTTCTACAAGATATCCAATTTCCAATGTTTCAGCTATAGTAGAACGATCTTCAACAAAATCTAATCTAATTTTTACACCATCAGGTCTAACAATGTAATTTACACCTGGGAATATGTTTGGACCATTAATCACTAGTTTTCTCATTCTTTCGATATTCCATTCAGTGACAATTTCAGGAATGGTTAACTTCATTGCAACCTGTTCTGGAACTCCAACTTCAGATAAGTCCAAGTTAGGATCAGGAGAGATTACAGTTCTACTTGAAAAATCAACTCTTTTTCCAGAAAGTGATCCCCTAAATCTCCCTTCCTTTCCTTTCAGTCTTTGAGTTAATGTCTTTAATGGACGTCCTGAACGATGATGCGCTTGTGGTATACCTGAGACTTCATTATCAAAATATGTGGTGGTATGATATTGTAACAAATCTACTAAATCTTGAACAATTAATGGTGGAGTCCCAGCTTCTTTGCTTTCTTTTAGTCTTTGATTAACTCTAATGATATCCACCATTTTGTGTGTCAGATCATCTTCAGATCTAATTCCAGTCTCAAGAATTATAGATGGTCTTACAGTTACTGGTGGAACAGGTAAAGCTTGTAGAATAAACCATTCAGGTCTTGCAGTTACAGGATCATAGGCTAAAAGATTAAGATCATCATCCATAATTTGTGAAAATCTTTCTCTAATTGTGATTGGAAGTAATCTATGTTCACCGATTTCTGTTTTTTCAACAAAGATAGTAGGTTTTGTAAAAATTAATTCATACTGAGTTTTCCCACAATGAGGACATTCTTTTGCTTTTTTTGCCTTTTCGATAATTTGTTCCGGAATACGTTTTTCTGAAATTACAGTATATGCTGCATGTTTTTCTTTAATTTTTCTAAATTCATCTAGATCTTCTTGTGGAACTTTGAGTCTTGCGCAAGAACGGCAAGTGGATTGTAAAAGCTTGTAGATGTTGTCGATAAATGCAATATGTAAAACAGGTTCAGCAAGTTCGATATGACCAAAGTGTCCTGGACAACGAGCAGCAGTATTTCCGCAGGTTAGACATTTTTGTCCAGGTTCAAGCGTACCGAGTCTTCCATCCATTAGACCACCTTGAACAGGTAGTCCATCCTCATCATATGTTTCAGGAGCAGTAATTTCTGCAACTGAGTATTTTCGAACTTCTGTTGGAGACCAAACTGAAAATCGTATTCCATCGACTGATTTTATTGCTTGAATTGACATTATACTTTCTCCTTGATTAGTAATCTTGGAGCTATATTCAGACTTTGCATTTCTTGCAATAAAAGTTTGAAGGCATATGCAACAGATACGGATGAAACTTTTGCTTTGTCTCCACAAACTCTGCAAACATATTTTCTTTGTTTGACATCGTGATAAGCTACCAATCCACATCTCTCACAAACGAAAATATCTGATTTATCAGATTCGTCAAGTAATCTGTCTTTAAGTATCATTGAAGCTCCATATGCTATCAAACAGTCCCTTTCCATTTCACCAAATCTTAATCCACCACCTCTTGCTCTACCTTCAGTTGGTTGTTTTGTCAACATCTGAACTTGTCCACGAGCTCTTGCATGAATCTTGTCTGCTACCATGTGATGCAGTTTCTGATAATACACTACTCCAATGAACACTTCAACTGGGAATGCTTTACCAGTTCTTCCATCATACATTGTTTCTTTTCCAGAATATTTGAAACCGTTAGCATCCATTACTAATTTAACTTCATCCATTTTTTCACCGACAAAAGCAGAGCCGTCAAATTGGCTTCCCCGCAATGCAGCAGCTTTACCACAAATCGATTCCATGAACATTCCAACCGTCATTCTTGATGGAAATGCATGTGGGTTAATCAATACATCTGGTGAAATTCCATCTGCAGTATATGGTAAATCTTCATTTTTTGCTAAAATTCCGAGAACACCTTTCTGTCCATGTCTTGATGCAAATTTGTCACCAATTTCAGGAATTCTCATGTCTCTTACTCTAATCTTATACATCTTTCCACCTTCATTTGATTGTGTCATTACAACTGTATCTACAACACCAGTTTCAGATGGTCTTACTCCAATTGAAGTATCTCTTCTGTAAGGACCAGATGATTCGAATTCCCTATATTCTTCCATAAATCTTGGTGGACTAGTTTTTCCAATTAAAATATCTCCACCATGAACTGGAGATTCAGATGCAACAACTCCGTCTTCTTCCAATAACCTGTAAGCCTTTTCTCCTTTGTAACCTCTGATATTATCTTCAGCGTTAGGAATTTCAAAAGTATCACGCATTCCACCAGGATATTGTTTTGCCTCGGCATCATAAATTCTAAAAAAGAAAGTTCTCCCTAAACCTCTATCAACGGATGCTTTACTAAGTACGATAGCATCTTCAATGTTATAACCATCAAATGGTAATACCGCCACAACACAATTTTGTCCAGCTGGTCTGTCTTCTAATCCCAATAATTTCATTGCTTTTGTATTAACAATAGGTGTTTGAGGATATAGCATTAGGTGCTGTCTCACATAAGTACTAGTATTCATCATCGGTGTTGAAAATCCTAAACTTTGTTTTGCCATTGCAGATTCATATGTATTTCTTGGAGATTGATTATGTTCTGGATATGGGATGATAGAAGCACCAGCTCCCAAAATTGCTGGTGGGAATACTTCAAGATGAGTATGTTTCTTTGCATCTTTTTCATCTAATGTAACATAACAGTTTTCTTCTTCGTTAGCGTCAATCATTTCTAATACACCCATACGCAATAAATCGATCCATGAAAGTAATTTCTTAGAGATTTTATCCAAAAGATCTTGTGTTAGTAAGGGTTTGTTATCTTTGATAATAATTAATGGACGTAAAACACGTCCTGCGTTACAATTAACGTACAGTCTTTTAGTTGATCCTTCAATGTCTGATTTATGGAATGAAATTCCTACATGAGGATGAATCTTTGAAGTTCTTCTAAGTTCCCTTAGTGATTGAGCTAGTTGCTCGCCATCTTTGTAATAACCAATTAATCTGCCATCAACAAATATTCTAGCTCCATCTTTTTTTACATCTTCTTTTGCATCAAAGAAATGAATTGTTTTAAGTTCATAGAGTTTCTCGACGATTTCTTCTGATGGAACATTTACAGAAATAATTCCAGAAAGCGCCAAGTTTTTTACAAGACCACAATTAGAGCCTTCAGGAGTTTCACTTGGACATATCCGCCCAAAGTGTGTAGCATGTAAATCTCTTGCCTCAAAGTTAGGTTGAGTTCTACTTAGTGGGGATTGAATTCTTCTAAGGTGACTAATTGTAGATAGATAGTTTGTTCTATCAAGCAATTGAGTTACACCTACACGTCCCCTACCCCAATTTCCTGTTGCGATAGCATTGTTTAATTTATCAGTAATAATTCCAGGACGGATTGCTGCAGCAACTGCGTTGATGCCTCTTTTCTGTCCTGATCTTTCAAGTTGATATTTCATATCTCTGACCAGATTTCTAAAAGCAGTTCTGAAAAGATCTGCCAACATCTGTCCTGCAAATTTAATTACTTTATTTCCATAGTGATCTTTGTCATCAGGAGAAATCCAACCAAGTTTAAGCTCTAGCAGTTTACATGCGGCCTCACCTAGGAACTGGGCTTTTTCTTTTCTATTTTCAGGATGTTTACCTAAATGTGGTAATAACCCCCAATCCAAAAGTGTCTCTGCCCGTTTAATTTGGAATTCTTCTAACATTCCAGGTGCAATTCTTTTACTAATGTAAACAATTGCATCTTTTGCGGTAGGCACATCACCTGCTTTTTCAAATGAACCTTCCAATTCATTTTGTATTTCGTCGACAAGTGAAACTGTTGCTGCGATCTCTCTATCAGATTCTAATCCAAGAGCTCTTGTTAAAGTAACAACTGGAATATCTACAGGAGAGCCAGGAATTCTAGCTACAATAAGACCGTCATTTTTCATAACGAGTTCTAATTTTGCACGATACCCAACAATAGAAGAATAAACTTTGGCTTTGAAAACTGTGTTTCCTCCAACAGCCTCTCTATCAACGATAATTTTGTTGTACGAAAGATCTTCCAGTCCTACAATAACTCTTTCAGAACCATTAATTATAAAATATCCACCAGGATCATTTGGATCCTCTCCATGTTCAATTAGTTTTTGGGTTGAAAAATTATGTAGAATGCAGGCATTTGATTTTACCATTACGGGTACATCACCAATATGGACAAATCTAGATTCTAAGATTTTTCCATCTTCTACAACACTTGCCTCCATCATAACAGGGGCAGAATAAGAGACGTTTCTTAATCTGGCTTCAGCTGGAGTAATATGAGTGATAGAACCATCAAGTTCCATCATTCGGGGTTGTTGAAGTTTAACTTTACCCAATTGAATTTTATATGGATATTCTGCATTTTCAATTTCTATTTGTCCAACTTCATTGATAATACTTTGAAGGCCTCTTTCTAAAAATTCATCAAATGAATTCAGATGTTGACGTGCAATACCCTCACGCTTTAATATATCTTGAATTACAGGCCAGCGTTTAACTGAGGGATCTGCCATCTAAACTTCCACCACATATCGATAGTAAAGGCTCTCACCAGCAGTTGGACTTTTTCTTGTGATTTTTATCATATCACCGGGTTTAACACCTAATCCCAATATTGCAGGATCATTAACAAAAATTAATGGAAGTTCAGTAGGTTTGCAATTGTATTTTTTTAAAACTTCTTCGGCTTCTTGTTTTGAAATTATTTCATGTTTTGGAACATAGATATGATCAGGTACAAGAACTTGATTTTTCTTAGTTGCCATTTACAAACCATCCATGAAGAACATCAAATGTAACAGTAAACAATACACACAAACTGAAAAAAATCATGTTCAGGTTAATATATATCTAATCTGAAATCAGGCAAAAAAAATCAGTCTTTTTTGTTTTTAGTCAATAATATTTTTCACAACCTTAAATAGGTTAAATTTAGGCGTAAAAATGATGAAAACCCATCTATCGGTGTTTATTTTATCTGCAATTATTATTGCAAGTATTGGAATATCACCAGCTTTTGGACAAGTAGCAAATCCAGTCACTGTTACTACAGACAAGACATCATATTTAGACGGTGATAAAGTCTTAGTAACTGGAGAAGTAACACAACTTCTTTCAGGATTTCCTATTAGTCTCACATTGATAGCACCAAATGGCAACGTGGTAACAATTGAACAAATTGAAATTAGTCCAGACAACAAATACAGCACTGAATTAACTTTGGGTGGCCCACTTATGACAATGGGTGGAACATATACCATTGAAGTACAGTATGGAACTCAAAACCGTACAGCTCAGACTACATTTACCTTCCCGGGTTCAGTTTCACATGGAACTTCAATAAAGGTTACTGGTTCAGACTTAATGGTCAACTACAAAATAACTGGTGGAAAGCTTCTTAGCATCACACCTGATGTAAAGTCAAAGTCATTGATTATTGCAATAAATGCAACTCAAGACGGTTCACTGACCATTACATTACCAAGATCTGTGATCGATTCAAAGGAGGGCGATAAAGATACAGATTTCTTTGCTCTGGTTGATCTAGAAGAGGTAAGCGCACCAGAATTTGAGGAAATAGAAACCACAGATACAGATAGAACGCTGCGTATAGATTTCCCAGTAGGTGCTGAGGAGATCGAGATAGTCGGTACATTTGTAATCCCAGAATTTGGTGCAATCGCAGTCATGATTCTAGCAGTAGCGATCATATCAATAATTGCAATCTCTGCAAAATCAAGACTTAGTATTATGCCAAGATACTAAATTCATCTTTTTTTCTATTTTTAAATATACATAAATAACAAGAAAGTTGGTGTTGAAATAAGATGAATTTGAAACATTCGACAACATCGATGGCATTTGTCCTAATGGCATTGTCATTAATTTCAATAACTTCAATTCAACAGGATGTTTTTGCTCAAAGTCAAGGAATGGCAATTTCAGCTATAGCGTCAGAGGGATCAGATACCATATCAGTTAATGGTCATACAGCGTCACAAATTACAGATGTTACATTTAGAGTCACATCTCCGAGTGGAAATAATGTAGTTGCTGTTGCTCAAGTAACACCTGATGCAAAAGGCGATTTTGCTACAGAATTAAAAATAAGTCCAACGTGGGTAGAAAATGGTTTCTATACTATCAAAGTAATGCAAAGCATACACACTAATTCAATTTACACCCTATCAGTTCGTGTTGAGGTGAATGATGGTATGACAAAAGAAACTTCAACATCTGAATCTAGTTTAGGAGTTGAATTTTTAGGACCAAAACCCACAGTGAGTAAGGGCTTGTTCATTAAAGAAGCAAATTCAATAGCAGGATCCGACATAATTAAAATAGCAGGAACTACAGACAGCGATGGTACCATTACATTCAAAGTAATATCACCAAATGCAAACGTAGTTGTTGTTGACCAATTTTATCCAGATCCAAATGATCCAAGTGGTCACTTTGTCAAAGAAATTAAAACTGGAGGTCCATTATGGAAACAAGATGGCAACTATACAATTGTAGCCCAGCAAGGTGATGATCCTAGATACAAGCATTCTATTGAAGTTGGAATAAAAGACGGTGTTGTAATCCCAGAATTTGGTGCAATAGCAGCCATGATTCTAGCAGTAGCAATCATATCAATAATTGCAATCTCTGCAAAATCAAGACTAAGCATTATGCCA
>JAERMO010000154.1 GCA_016844465.1 Nitrosarchaeum sp.
ACAGGATCTGCAATAGAATCTGGAGAAAAGAAAGGCAAAACAATAGGGACTGCCTGGTTGACTCATGACATTCCTGAGGGCCCCGTTCTTTTATCACCTGCTGAAGACGCTGTAGTGCCGGTAGAAGACCTTCTAGTGAGCTGGAGTCCAGTTGATAAAACCATCGAGGGATCTGACGTCTACATCATTTCTTACCAACTCATTATCGAGAAGGATGAAACGCCTCATCCAAACATGATTGGAAAACGTGGACTCGGTATGTATCTGCCATCCTCTGTGACCCAAATACCAATCCCAAAGGAATTCCTTGAGCCAGGGACCAATTACAAATGGGAAGTACTAGCAATCGAAGAGAGCGGCAATCAGACCCTCACATCGGGTCAGTTCAGTACTGAAGAGTGATCATACACATCGTATTGGACTATCTCTTTTCTTGTTTTTCAACTCAGGATTAGAATTGATTAGAGCCTAAACTGGATTCTTCAAAAAAACACTACCTCAGGTTTAATTACTTTAGTTCGATGTAGATTTTCACACCCAAAGAGTGGTTTCTCTTTTTATAGTCAATCAGTAAAAATAAAACTTTATTTTGTTAATTTTTTTGATTTATAAATAATTTTAGTAACCATCTTTAATATCTTTAGTTTTTTTACTAAAGGAATCATCATCTTTAGAATTTTCAAAGTAGAAAAAATAGGTATCAATGCAAGTGTAATGATGTCAAACCAATTTTTCTTGAGAAAAACTCTCCAATTTTCAGCTTCATGATATTTCAAAGACAGATCCAAAATGAACAAGGATACAAGAATCCACAGAATAATTTCAGTGATTTTTTTAATATTTTCCAACTGAGAATGATTCGATATTTTTAAAAATTCATAGTCAATCAACAAAAGAATTGAAAAGATTATAATTAATACAAAAATTGAATAATCTAAAATTTTAATTGGCTTTATAGTCAAGTCTTATACCTATATGCATTTAATTGTATTTTGTAGTTTCAAAAACACAGCTAAAATCAAGATTCAATATCTGCATATAAATCACAAAATAACATCACAATTTTGTTAAACTATTGTGTGATATTCTGAGCTGTCACGTCGTGTGGAACGATGAAATTGCACTCAAAAATCAATCATACTCTTAATATGGCTGTAAGAAGATTTCTCAAAAATGCAAACAAAAATCCTTAGAATTAATCCAATAACTCCACAAATTTCAAAGATACGACAAGCTTCCAAGATTATAAAATCTGGAAATCTGGTAGCATTTCCAACAGAAACGGTATATGGTCTTGGTGCAAATGCTTTAGACCCAAAGTCAATAAAAAAAATCTTTGAGGTAAAAGGTAGACCGTCGGACAATCCGCTTATTATTCACATTTCTGATGTTGCAGATCTTGGCATGTTAGTTGTTCATATTCCAGATACAGCGTACAAATTAATCGACAAGTTTTGGCCAGGACCGCTTACATTAGTTTTGAAAAAATCAAAAATTGTTCCAAAAATAACTACTGGCGGAATGAATACAGTTGCAGTAAGGATGCCAGAAAACAAGATTGCGCAGATCTTGATAAGAGAATCTGGCGTGCCAATAGCAGCGCCCTCTGCAAATATTTCTGGAAGACCTAGTCCTACCACATCAGAACACGTGTTAGATGATCTATCCGGTAAAATCAGCATGATAATTGATGGTGGTAAAACGAAAATAGGAATTGAATCCACAATAGTTGATCTTTCCAAAAAGAACCCCATGCTGTTAAGACCTGGTAGTGTTACATTGGAGCAACTGCAAGATGTGATCGGTAAAATTACAATTCATCCAATCTTACAGGAAAGAAAAACAAAATTAGTTCACCGTTCACCTGGCATGAAATACAGGCACTATTCACCAAATGCCAAAATAATTCTAATTGAAGGTTCAAAAGATAAAGCAAACGATAAGATCCTACATCTTTTGGCTCAGTTCAAAAAACAAGGAAAAAAAGTCGGCGTAATGAGT
Source organism: Nitrosarchaeum sp. (assembly GCA_016844465.1). Lineage (GTDB taxonomy): Archaea > Thermoproteota > Nitrososphaeria > Nitrososphaerales > Nitrosopumilaceae > Nitrosarchaeum. The sequence continues at coordinate 2,002 of JAERMO010000154.1, forward strand.
ACTGAGAATTTTGTATATGACTCAGACGTTACCATATTTATCGGAAGTAATTTTGATGTAATAGCTGCCAATCTGTTCAAAACATTCCGAGAATTTGATGCAAGAAAAGTTGACATTGTGCTAGCATGTGGAATTAATCGCAAGGGGTTAGGTCTTGGAATTATGAATAGACTAGGAAAGGCTGCCTACAAAAAGATCAAGGTTTAGAGTTTTTTGATTTATATATTATTATGGTTGCCTCAGATCAAGCAATTATCAAAATACTGATCAAAACAATTAACGAATTATCAGTACGCCGAAATATTTTAATTGTAAAAACAATGTAACAAAGTGAGATTATGCAAACGAAGACATGTAAATGTCAATGTCAATGTAAAAGAATTATTTCAAATGTTTATTATGATTCATGTATTCACTGCACATTGGGAAACCACTTGAATAGTTCAGTCAATACTTCATAATTATTACAAATCTATTTAATGCAAGTTATTTACTTTAAAATGTGCATGGTGTTGACCCTGATAAAAAA
>JAERMO010000016.1 GCA_016844465.1 Nitrosarchaeum sp.
ATGAGAATAATATCATTTTAGCCTCGTTCTAAAATTAATAATCAAAATATGAGAAAGATATTTTATGATTTATGTAAAAAAGTATTTTGAAATAAATTATAATGTTAACGTTAGTAAGGCATGTTAAAATAAAAAAAGTGTTTGATTCAAATTTTAGTTTTCATCAGATTAATTATCAAAGATTTAGGTTGGTGTTTAGACTAATCAATCAAATGGAAGACAGTAAAACATACAAATTGCCGTAAAGTAATTCAGATAGAAAAAAATTAACGTACAAAATTCAAGGGAGAATATATTCATCAAATATTCTCAAATGAGTAAAAATCACATTAAGTTAGAAATGATTTAATTCATACAGAATCCTAACTACGTCAGTTGTGCTCACAATCCCAGACAGACGACTAAATTAAAACTCCAATCGGGTGATGTTATTTTCAATCATCTTAGACTGTCAAAACTTGACAGCGTCATAATCGACAGTTGCAATATTTGGAATCTTTGGCAAAGGGGGGTTTTGCACCTATGAGTCAAAAATCAATTCATTGGAAAAATCATAGAAATTACAAGATAAATGGCATTCAATATGTCATTATCTTTTCCAGGATTTAGAAAATTTAGTCGGACCCCTAAAAATCAGGATTCCCTTGAGACCATATCCGAATTATATTTGATTGGTAAACTGGACACGCCTATCCAGTCACCGCTGAGAGCATTTAGTCTGCAATGTAATTGAAAAACAGGGACAGTTCTAATCACATACTTACCATATTGATTTTTTAATAGTTACAAAGTGCGTAATTTGAATGTCAGAGTACAAACTGGACAAATGGGACCTCTCAGAATTAGCTAAAGATCCAAAAAGCCCTGCATTTCAGGAACAAGTAAGAGAGGTCGAGAAGATGGCAAATAAATTTGAAAAGATAAAAATAAACCTAGATCCTAAAATGTCCTCAAAAAAATTTATGAGCATTATGCATGAGATTGAAGAGATTTCTGAAAAGATGAGCAAGATTGGAGGATACGCCTCATTATAATATTCTGCAGATACACAATCAGATGAAGCAACATCACTTATGACAAAGATATCAAAGCTTGGCTCAGAGATTTCTAACAAAATTCTATTTTTTGATTTGTGGTGGAAGACCCAAATAGATGAAAAAAACGCAAAAAGGCTGATCAAAGAGGCAGGAGATCTCTCGGAATACCTAAATCACAAGAGGCTATTTGCAAAATATTCCCTTAGCGAGCCTGAAGAAAAAATCATCAATACGTTAGATGTTACGGGAATTTCTGCACTAGTAAAATTGTATGACAAGATGACAAGTGCATATCAATATCAGATGAAAATTGGAAATAAAACAAAAACAATGACACGAGAAGAAATAACAAATTACATTAGAAGCACCAATGAAAAAATCAGAGAAACAGCATACAAAACAATCCTATCAAAATATACAGAAAATAAGGGTGTCATAGGGGAAATTTACCAAAACATTGTTTTGAATTGGAAAGATGAGGGAATTGAAATTCGAGGCTACAAATCCCCCATCTCAATGAGGAATATTGCAAATGATGTAGATGATAAAACGATAGAATCTCTTCTCACCATATGCAAAAAAAATTCTCCAATATTTCAAAAGTTCTTTATTCAGAAAGCAAAGATGCTAAAAATGAAAAAATTACGCAGGTATGATCTATATGCACCTGCATCCATTCACATTAAAGAAAAAACTTACCAATACGATAAATCAGTCAAGCTTGTTTTTGAATCACTTGAAAGATTCAGTCCAAAGTTGGTAGAGTATGCCAAAAAAGTATTTAATGAAAAACATGTGGATTCATCCATCAGAACTGGAAAAAGAGACGGAGCATTTTGCAGTACTCTCTCTCCAAAGATCACCCCATATGTTTTGGTCAATTTTACGGGAAAATCAAGGGATGTATTCACATTGGCTCACGAATTGGGACATGCAGTACATAGTCAATCAGCTCAAGAGAGATCAATTCTTGTGCAAGATGCACCTTTGCCACTGGCCGAAACAGCATCTACTTTTTCAGAGTTGTTGTTGTTTGATAATTTATCAGATAAAATTACAGATGACGAGAAAAAAATAATGCTTTCAGAGAAAATCGACGATCTATATGCAACCATTGTACGACAGTCATTTTTTACCATGTTTGAAGTAGACATTCATGAACAGATTGGAAAAGGAACTACCATAGATGAAATTTCAAAGGCGTATCTTCAGAATTTAAAGGAACAATTTGGCAATTCTGTCACTCTTTCAGAAGACTTTGCAATAGAGTGGAGTTGTATTCCTCATTTTTATCATTCACCATTTTACTGCTATGCGTACTCGTTTGGAAACTTGCTTACATTATCATTATTCCAAAGATACAAAAAAGAAGGCAGAGACTTTGTTCCGTCATATATGAAAATACTTGCCGCGGGTGGCTCTAAAAAACCAGAAAAATTATTGGCAGAGTACGGGCTGGATATCAAATCTCCAAAGTTTTGGCAAGGAGGATTTGATTATGTTGAGAGTCAAGTGAGGGTCCTTTCATCACTAAACTAGTGTTTTTAATTTAATAATATGGGGCTGGCAGTCCAACGCACGGACTGCCAGCTTGTTCCCCGAACGGTTTGAATTCGATGTCATTTTACCTGAAGATTTATCTGATTTAAGTGTTTGAACTAGTACCAGTCGATTCTCTGGATTTAGTTTTTCTTTTAAAACTAACCTAGATGTCAAATCATGATTCTGCAAACATTGGAAACTCAAAAGTATCACTGCACAAAACAGTTCTCTCAAAAAGTACAATTCAGCAGATGCTGAAAATTAGAATTATTGGAAATAATTAGAGAATTTTAACTTATTAAAAAAATTATTTCGCAACCGTGTAATCATAATCATGATATTAGTTTGAGAGGAGACTAGCAAAATTGATCTATGTAGAAAAAGATGAAAAAACGAATATACAAAATAAGAGTAAATTTAATAATTTCATCATCAGGATTGCAACAATGCAGAAAATCATCATATTATTTGGATTAATTGGTTTGATTGTATTTACAGCAAATTATGCATATTCCCAAGAGATGAAGCTTGCCACATTTCAAGAAACAGCACAAGTAATAATTGATAAAAGCCTATCCAAAAATGTTACAGCCTCAATTACTCTTCAAAGTACCAACGTTCAAGAAATAAAGATTCCAGTAGAATTAGAACAGAAAATTCGAGAAGACGCAAGAGTCACTGCAGTAGTTTTGACAAATCAGAATCAATGTGTTTTGGGTGTATTTAATCAATCATGCATTATCATAAATGTTTCAAGAGACCAAGCAGATAAAAATTTTCCAGCAATTCAAAATAGTACAAGAAGAGTAGCAGAATTATTTATCGGTGAATTGAATCAAACATTTGACACTGATGCAAAATTTAATTCTATTTTTATTCAGACTGGCGATAAAATGGGAAGCGCTTTTGAAACATCTGGAACAATTTCAGGTGTTGGGACAGTTTCTGCAGTATACACAATGCCAATGGAAGATACAAGTTCTATGTATGAGAAAATTTCAGTGGTATTGTTACCAAAAATAATTAGAGAGTCAGGAGGGTTTTACGACGTTGCAAAAAACCTGTCCAAGGAGGAGAAAGCAAAAATGACATTTTCAATTATACCTACTGAGAATAAGTCATTGCTACAATTGAAATTATCAGTTGATTACCCAAATATCGCCTCGTCGATTAATAAAATCAATCCACTAGAGTTTTTGAAAATAGATGAATTAAAAAGATCAGAGTATTTTTCAACGGGATTTTATCCACTTAATTCAATATTGCAAGTCGGAGTATTATCTCCAGAATCGACCAAGGTCTCAGATGTCAAAGGAAGTATAATTCCGACTCAAATAGTAGAGGGTGAAAAAATTCCAAAAGAAATTACAAAAAATGGCTGGATTTTTGATCCAGAGGAGGGAAAAATAATTCAAGGAAAATATATTTTTGGTGAAAAAAAATCAATCGGTAAAAATGAATTGGTTTTTTCATTAAGTGGAAGTGAGTTAAAAACGCCACAAAGCCCAGTATATTTTGATGAGTCAATCATTGTTGTAATAATAATCACAATAATATCTATCGCCGCTGCAATATTTTATCTCAAAGGGTACAAAAAATAAAACTATACTAGCAAAACTGCAGCTGCAAACACAGTAGTCCACTTGCCATCTTTATCACCTTTTGCAGATTGGGTAATGTTTTGTGTTTTGTATATCTGACCAGAAATTGTCCACTGCTGTCTTTTTTCATCCCAGCTTTTATCAATATCAAATGGAATACCAAGTGATGAAGCTAACATTTGTGCTGCAATATCTTCAGCATAGTCGCCAGACCGACGTTCATTTTGTCCATATGACTCGTATTCTGAAAGGTATCCATATCGATTCGTATCTTTTGGTCTGGCAATACCAACTGATGCAGCACACAATCTGTGTGCTTCATCGGTTTGATTCTTTGAATAGATTGTAAACAAAATCTGCCCAGGGGTGATTTGCTTGAGACCCTCATTTCTAGAAATCAATTTTGCATTTGGTGGAAATATGCTTGAAATTAAAACAAGGTTAGTTCCTGCAATTCCAGCATCTCTCAAGGCAAATTCAAAACTTGTTAAACGATCTTCATGAATACCTTTACCTTTTGTGAGGAATAATTTTTTGGCAACTAAATCGAGCAATTCTTTTTTGTTGTAATAGTGTTATTATTTATACTTTGATTGTGAAAATATCAATCAAGATTTTCTAAAAAAGACGCGATCTCTTGACCGTGTTTTTGTACATTAACATCTCGGAATATTTTTCGAATCACACCATTTTTGTCAATCACGTAAGTGGAGCGCTTTGGCAGCCCAATGAAATTCAGTCCGGCATATTTTTTGCAAATTTCTTTTGAAGGATCACTAAGATGCAAATATGGAATGCCATATTCGTTTACAAATTTTTTCTGATCGTCCACGTTATCTCCAGATATAGCAAACAATACAGAATCAGTAGAAATGATTTTAGGATACGCCGAGATAACACTTGTAGCCATCTTGAATACCATTTTAAAAGGGCAGGCAAATAGATGATTTTTGGGATAAAAACATAAAATTACGTTTTTCTTGCCACGAAATGATTCAAGGATGATTTTACTGCCATCATTTGCAGTCAATTCAAAATTTGGTGCAATTTCACTCTCATTCATACACAGTATTAAAAGTTTAATGTATTTAAAAAATCAGAGTTATCTTTAATGAGTTAGATTTTTGTACAATGGCTAAAGAGGCAAATCATGTTAGAAGATTTTTTTCGATCAGATACTTTTGTAATAGGATATTATGTTCTAACAGTAGGGTCATCACTTCTTCTCATTAAGGAGACCAAAAAAAGAATCAGTGATCTAAAAATAGGAATTAATTCAATAAAATACGCACCTTTTGCATTCGGAATTTTATTTGCATACATTATTTTAGCATATGACTTTGTAGATACAATTCCTATTCTAAATTGGAGTTGGCTTGGATACAATATTGCGTTTGGACCATTTGCAGATCAGGGCTTGTGGGGGATAATTCCATTTATTCCATTACTGGTGTACATGTTTATTCACATTAATTATGTGGAAGAATTGTATTTTAGAAAATCAAAAAAGATGGTAGTAGCTTGGGCATTTGTTCATATTGCAATGGGAGTAAAAATACACATGGCAATAGTATTGCTTCCAATTGGATTTTTGTTCAAATATATTTATGATAAAAAGGGAATCAATCATGCATATGCAATGCATTTTGCCACAAATGTACTAGTTGTCATTATGTTTTTTCTTTCTTTTATCGTCTAATTTTGGTTTCTGAGTGAGAAGCACCCATCCAAAAAATCCCCCCAAACACAAATTGATCACACCCATAAATGTAATCATCAATGTACCTTGTGGAGGCGCAACACGTAATCCAACAACAATACCAAGAATTCCTGTTCCAAAAAACATAAACATTAAAATTTTGAGGCGTAAAGGAGTAACATATTTCATGGATAAATTATTCATGGATTGGCAGTATTATAATCTGATGAATATCCACACATATCAAATAAAATGATTTTTTTAAAAGTAGAAATGCATATGACCTAAAAATAAACCCAATTCTAAATAGAGATATACAGTAGAGGTTTAATTTCAAATTCTTTATCGGGTAACACTTTAAAGCTTGAAAATTTTTATTGGAATTTGTGCCAATGTAGCTCAGCCTGGTTAGAGCATCAGATTTGTAATCTGAGGGTCGTGGGTTCGGATCCCATCATTGGCTTAAAATTTTATAAAAATAGTTTCGAAAGGGTAAGAAAAAACGACGTTAAGCGTGTTTCAGCCTAATATCTTCCTTTATTTTGAACTCGTGGTTTTCTATGTTTTGGTAAACATTCTTTGCAGAAAACATCTCTACCTTCAATTGGCTGGAAAGGTACTTGTGATTCTTTTCCACAATCAGAACATGTACATGGGTACATTTTACGTTCCTCTTCTGACATTATTTTGGCTATTTTTGAAGGAATATAAGAACTATGAGAAACCATAGCAGCATATTTTTCAATAGGAATAAGTGTAGCATAATCAAAACAGGCATTAATGGATTCAGATAAAATAGATTCAGATAAAACAAAAGACGCTGAAATTAATTCTAACAATACAGAACATGATAAAATGAATATAAATAAAATAGAAACAATAAAGCATGAAAATTCTGTTGGAAAAATATCTATTAAAAAATCAACATTCAGAGGTTTGACAATTTCATTGGTAGCTGTTAGTCTAATAGCTGCTTTTTTTGCAGGTTCGTACACTGTTTTAAAATCAGAAGAAACAACAAAAATAGAATTAAATGATTCAATAAAAAAACTAGAGTCAAAAATTTTAAGAAATCAACCCAGTAATCTACCGGATACGAAACCAATCAGAGTATCCATAGATGATGATCCAATTAAAGGAAGTAATGATGCACCAATTACAATTGTAGAATTTTCGGACTTTCAGTGTCCATTTTGTTCGAGATTTCATATTCAAACATTCCCACTAATCCTAAAAGAATATGTAGATACAGGAAAAGTGAAATTTGTATACAGAGATTTCCCAATACAGAGTAGTCATCCTAATGCAATTCCAGCGGCCGCTGCGTCAGAATGTGCACATGAACAAAACAACTATTGGGAATACCATAATGCATTGTTTGAAAGACAGACGGTTTGGAATAATTTAGAGATTTCAGATTCCATCAATACATTCAAAAAATTTGCAATAGAATTAGGCTTGAATGAAGATCAATTCAACTCCTGTCTTGATTCAGGAAAATACATTGAAGAGATCAATAAAGATCTAAAAGATGGGACCAATTATGGAATAACTGGGACACCCGGATTTTTAATTGGAAATGAAAAGAATGGATTTGTAAAATTAACTGGAGCTCAACCTTTTGAAGCATTCAAGAAGATAATTGATTCTCAACTAAGTACATAAAAAATAAGAACAAGCGTTTATTAGGCCAAAAAAGAATAACCGAATATCGGAATAATGACGAGTAGGCAATGAGCTTTTTCGTCATTGCTTAAGAGAAGAAAAAATGACAAAATTTAAAGATTTAGGATTAAAAGAAGAGATACTGAAAGGAATTCACGAAATGGGATTCGATGAAGCTTTTCCCATTCAAGAAGCAGTAATTCCAGTGTTACTTACAGGTAGAGATGTTGTAGGACAAGCTCACACAGGCTCTGGCAAAACTGCTGCATTTGCATTAGCTATGCTTCAGGAGATAAAACCAAAAAAAGGTATCCAAGGTTTGGTCATGGCACCAACAAGAGAGTTGGCAATGCAAATTTCAGGCGAGATAAAGAAATTTGGCAAATACACCGGAATCAGAGTAGCAACAGTATACGGAGGTCAAGGAATGGGATTACAGTTAGATGCACTGGATAGAGGAGTAGAGATAGTGGTCGCAACTCCGGGCAGATTAATCGATCATCTTAAACGCGGTTCAATTGAGCTTGGAGATATCACCCACATAGTATTGGATGAGGCAGATACGATGTTAGACATGGGATTTATTGAGGATATCCAGTTTATTTTAGACCTTGCTCCAGAAGAGAGAGTAATGTCATTGTTTTCAGCAACAATGCCAACTACAATCCTTAGACTCTCTGAAGAATACTTGAAAAATCCAAAACAGTTTCTTCTTGATGCAGATGATCTTAGCGGAGAAGGGATAGAGCAATCATTTCTAATTATCAAAGACAGAGACAAAATGAAATACCTTATAGATTTTATCAAACCAATTAAAGGTCAGATTATAGTTTTTTGTTCTACAAAATACAGAACACGCGATGTTGCCAAATTCCTTCATCAAGAAAAATTCAATACAGTAGCAATCGAAGGAGACATGTCGCAAAGTAGACGAGAACAATCAATGTCAAAATTCAGAAGTGGTAAGGTGGACATTCTTGTTGCAACAGATGTCGCTTCAAGGGGAATTGATGTACCAAGAGTAGAACTAGTAGTCAACTACGATGTTCCAAATCAAGAATTAGTTTATTTTCACAGAATTGGAAGAACTGCAAGAGCAGGTGCAAAAGGAAGAGCAATCACACTAGTATCATATTCATCTGTCGGGGATTGGAATTTAGTTAAGCGTCAAATTAAAGTAGAATTGAAAGATTTGAATAAAGAAATGGGAATAGAGATTTCAATCCCAGATCCATTAAAGAGACAATCTCCATCTAGAAGGTATGGTGGAATTCAATCAAGATCAGGATATTCCAGAGGTCCCCGTTACGGAAGCTCTGGCGGATATGGAAAATCAGGTGGATACGGAAGGTCAGGTGGTAGTGGGGATGCAAGAGACGATAGAGGTGGTGGGAAAAAGAGATACGGAGACCGTAGTGGTAAAAATAGCTATGGTGGACGTAGTAGATGGTAGTAAATGTAAAACTTAAAGACAAGTATTAGTACAATTATTCTAAGAAAAAATAATGAATGTTGGATTTATTTTATTAAATTGTGATCTTGGTGCAGAAGAATACATCGTAGAAGAATTAAAACAAATGTCGGATATCAAAAATGCGTATCTTACTTTCGGCGCATATGATGTAATTGCAGAGATCAATTCAAAAGATGAAACAGAGTTTGGAAAAACAATTGCTGCCATTAGAAAACTATCACGGGTAGTTAGTACAATGACATTAAATGTCATAAACTTCGAATAATTGTTATAGGAGAAAATTCAGAATAATTTGAAAATGGAAAAAATAGATTATGAAGGAATTGTGTGGGCAATTAATCATAACAATCCTGAACCCCTTGTGGAACACGCCCTACATACACTTGAAATACATGGGGTAAAAAAAGAAGATATTCAGTTAACAGATGCCCCAGACAATGTCAAAGTCGGTGCAATAGTAGTCGAAATTTGGCCTTATCATCTTGATGTTGCAAGAGTGAGAACAATTAGGAATGAGTCATTTATCAGCGGTACTGTTATGACAATTGAACTAAAATTAAATGAAGAAGGTAACTATACAGATTAATTTTGAAAAAATCAAGGAAGCAAAACATAGTTCTGGCATCTATCGCAATAATTATCATAGTGGCCATAGTGGGCTATAATTATTCAGCAGAACAAACTAGACAAAAAGGATTCAACTTTGGTAATGAATTACAACAGATTCAAGAAAATGTCAAGCAGGTCCAAATTGAGTTTAATTCAAAAATAACCCAATGGAAAGAAGGAGATTTGAATCAACAGGAATTAATAAAATTCTCAGACATTCATGCTAAAAAATTAGAAGAAATTATTACAAAATATGATACTCTAACACCACCAAAACAATTTGCTCCTTCAGTAGAGTTATTCAAACTCTCAGCGCAATCGCAGTTAGATAGCGACAGAGAATTCATTGAGGGCATAAAAACAAAGGATGAATCGCACTACGTTAGATCAGATTCGCTATTACAAGAATCATTTGAATTCGAGATGACTGCATTAAGTGAATTCAATGCTGTAAAAGCAGGATTAAAATAAAAAATAATCGAGTCAATACAACTAGAAAAAGATTCGTCTAGATTGAAAATGAGTGTATTTTGATAATTAGAAACTATAAGATTGAAAGAAATTGTACAATTGTATATGTAGAGACATAACAATAGGAATAGAACATAGTTGAGATCATCATGTATAGTACAGCATGAATTGTAATCAGATGTAATTCAGATAAAATCACAGTAGATCTAATTCATGAATCTGATTCAACAGTGGTGAAATTTCTTTAAGAATTTCTGCTTTATCTAATGGTGTGAGTTTTGAAAATGTAATGTGAAATGTGATTGTCAACATGTCTTGATCAGTATGAGATATTCTAATAGAATGATCAGTATTGTGAGTTTTAGAGATAAAATTCTGCCATTTTTTTAAATGTAGTCCAACACGAGTTACTTGGGTTTCTAATGCATCAATATCAATATCTAAATCAGAATCAAATAAGCCAAATTTAACCATCGGGACCATAAGAAACCCCCCTGAAATTGTATCATGATTTTTTAACATTTGGGAAATAATTTCTGCAGAATTTTCTCTTGGAAAAACATCACCATAATCAGGATCAAAGTATCCAGCTATGAGTTTTTTAGAATCAAATATTCGAAAATATTCACCATCTAGATCTAATTTCCACAACAAGTAGATAATAGATTATAAATAAATAAACAATTTTTTAAGGGCAGTTAAATAAATAAGAGTAAGAAGAATAATAATGGTAATTTCTAAAGAAAATAAGGACTTCATAGACAGTTTAATCGATTATTATATTAGTGAATCACAGTCATATAGACAAATTGCAGAAAACTTTGTTCCAGAAATAGTCTCCATACCAGATACAACATTTGGAATTATTACAGGATGTGTATATTCTGGATTTTTACAAGCTTATCAAAATCAAAAACAAACACCGGGATTGGAAGACATCAAAGAATTCAACAAAATTCTAAAGAATCGCGCACCATTAATTAAAAAAGCTGTACTTGAACCACAGTATCAAATGAGAAAAACCAATAATTCAAAATAATTACGAGTTTAAATAAATAGATAAACTAATGCTTAATTAAAAATGTCCAATATTGAAGATTGTATGCAATATCAAAAATCAGACAGACTGTATTTCAGTGTATTTCTATATGATCAATCTAGAAATAGATGTGAAATTATATCATCAATTAAAACAGGGTCGCAGAGATTTTGGTCCTCGGTATTCAAAAATTATTAAATTAGTTACAGTTTAATTGAATTTTCATTACTCAAAGAATATGAAAGTGGATGGAAGTAAAATTATCTTTGGTTTAGGAGTCGCATCGGCAGTAATAACTGCAATAGTAGCACTTTATTTTTCAATACGTTAAAGATAAATCATCTTGTTTTATCACTAACGTAATGGCAGCAGAAGATGATTTCAAAATTACACAGATAATAGATAATGGTCAAATGGTACAATTGACATTGATTGAAAATGTAACAACTGAGCCAATATCACAAAAACAAATGATAATAGATAATGTTTCAAGAAAACTAGATGCTGAAACAAAGGAGCAAGTCATGCCATTACTTGAGGCAATTTTACAAGCTCAGCCAACAATAAACATTAAAAGCTACCAACAAACCCAAATTACAATTGCAATGCCAAGATCAAGATATGAAAAAATTGGCAAGCCCCAAGTTGGAAATGTAATTACAATAAATCTTAAAAGAATCTAAATAAGCAAATCTATTTCATCAATAGATTTCAAAGGCAATGAACAGGAAAAATTCTTACAAATATAAACAAAAGTTTCATCATCAAAGATTTTTCCTGTAAAAAATGGAAATTTTGCAAGTTTTTCTAATTGAGATTTATGAGATATTGCAACCAATATTGATTCGGGCATGAATTTTGTAAAAAGATACTTAGAAATTTCAGAATTCTCATCATTAACAATTGTAATTTCAGTTGGCTTTTGTAGATATGCATAAATCGTATTTAGTAAATAACCAAATCCAAATGGATTTTCAGCTGCAATTTGAGCCTGAGATTCCATAATTTGAGTTGCAATTTTCAAGAATTTTTCTTTTTGAGTCAGATGATATAATCTAAGCATCACAAAACATGAGACAGAATTGCCAGATGGTAATGATAAATCATAATTACTTTTTGGCCGTATAATCAATTTTTCATGATTATCAGAGGTCATGAAAAAGCTGTTAGTTTCAGAGTCCCAAAAGTGATCTACCAGATAACATCCCAACTTTAAAGATAAATCCAAATATTTTGATTCTGGTTCAATCTCAAATACATCAAGAAGTGCATTCGCAAAATAAGAATAGTCTTCCAAGTAACCGTCTATTTTTGCAGTATTATTTTTGTAGGTTCGTAGTAATTTATCTTCATCAAGAAGATTTTTTTCGATAAAAGATATGCAATTTTTTGCAGCATCTAAATATTTTGTTTGGTTAGTTACTCTATATCCTTTAGCAAAAGCTGTAATCATTAATGAATTCCAAGAAGTAAGAATTTTATCATCCAAGCCGGGACGGATTCTTTTAGAGCGAACATCTAGCAACTTTGTAGAACAATTAGTAAGAATTTCTCGAATATTGTCTTCAGAAATGCCAAAATGAAAGGCAACCGCAGAAATGTTGATATTGTTACACAGTATATTGTTACCCTCCCAATTTCCCCCTTCTGTCACATCATAGTATAAACAAAAGAGATCAGCATCATCACCAAGAATTTCATTGATTTCACTTTTCTTCCACACGTAAAATTTTCCCTCAATGCCTTCGGAATCAGCATCATATGCCGAAAAAAAACCCCCTGCAGTTGACATCATCTCCCGCAATACATAATCTAGTGTTTTATTGAGAATTTCAAGATAGAATGGATCTTTTGTAATTTGATATGCTTCAGCATAATTTACAGGAATTAGGGCATTATCGTAAAGCATCTTTTCAAAATGAGGAACTAACCATCGGGCATCTGTAGAATATCTATGAAATCCACCTCCAATTTGATCAAATATGCCACCTTTTGCCATTTTATTCAAAGTTTTAAGTGCAAATTCGTTAAATTTTGAGAGTCCAGTAAGTTTTGCATATCGAAATAAAAAGGACACATTAGCGGCGTTTGGAAATTTTGGTGCAGAACCAAATCCGCCATATGCCATATGAGAAATCGCCCAGTTGAAATAGATTCATGGCTGCCTCATCAAGGATTGTTCTTTCCAATTTTGTCGGAATTTTTACAGTTTCTGTTTTTTGTAACGCTCCAAGAAAATTATCCGCCGCTTTTTCAATATCTTTTGGTTTTTCCTTCCATGCTTGTCCTAATTGTCTAATGATACTTCCAAAACCTTGACGACCATAAGAATCTAAAACAGGAAAATAAGTTCCAACATAGAACGGTTTTTGGGAGGGGGTAAGAAAAACACTCAAAGGCCAACCACCTTGTCCGATCGCTATCTGACAAACTTTTTGGTAAATGTCATCAATGTCAGGGCGTTCTTCTCTATCAACTTTAATATTTACAAAAGTGTCATTCATAAATTTTGCAACCTCCTCATTTTCAAATGATTCATGTGCCATAACATGACACCAATGACATGCACTGTATCCCACGCTTAGAAATATTGGTTTGTTTTCATCTTTTGCTTTTTTTAGTGATTCGTCATTCCATGCATACCAATTAACAGGATTGTGTGCATGTTGGATTAGATATGGGCTGGTTTCATTTATGAGGTTATTTTCTTTCACAACAAATCACATATCCATTAGTATTTGTACTTAATCGGCATAAAGTTAGTAAAAAATTCCTTTTCCCTCTTCTAATTCATAGATTCTGACATTAATTTTGCCCAATAATTTCACTTTAGATTTATGAGCTTTTTTGTTATGGCTGTAATCTTTTTTTTCTACTAATTCTTGTAGTCGTTTGAGTTGAACTACTGAGAGTTTTTTGAATTCATGTTTTGAACTTGAAATAATTTGTAATAGAGCTATTCGCTCACGATCTTCAGTACCAATATCTTCAGACATGCAATTTAATAAAATGAGGATCTTTATTTTCCTTAGCAAGTGAATGATTTCAAAAAATACCAAGATGAATTTTCTATTGTAATTATCACAACTGTTCCATTCTAATCAGCGATTAGAGAAAATAAAAAAAGGCGTAACCCTCAATTGTAGAACACAGAGAGATTACCTCTCATGGTCAGGACGTTAAACGCCTGATTGCCTTTTTCGTTCTACAGGGTCACGCACATTAATCTGTCGAAATTTTATAAATCGACATCATTTATTGTAATAACTTCAATTATTTAAAAGTTAATATGAAATATTATAATAAAACTATACATTTCATGTAAATTTTCATATTGAATTGTGAAGAAAAATGTATGACACAGGAATGTTATTAATTTTATAAAAATAAACCATCTTTTTTTAAATGTGTACTAAAAATTAACAATAAATCCATTTTAGATATCGCACCCTTACTTGTGCCAACTATGAAGTTTGAACATAGATTAGTTCACAAACAACAAAAGAAAAACACAAAAAAAATGAAAGGACTCAACGCTCATCTGTTTTACAATATATTTAGACCCTATTTTGATAAAAAATTTGGCGTTAAATTCTATTTTCTTGAAAATTGATGTTTGTACAAAATTTATCAATGGGTCTAGAAAGAGACATGCTATGAAACATAATTTATTGATTTTGATCCACTGGGCAATTATCATAGCACTGATCATCTCATCTACAATATTCATTTTTGACGAAGTAGAGTTATCAAGTTCAAATGCAGAAATCAAAGACGGTAAACTTATGTTCTGCACTACTGATGACTGTATAAGCTATACGACAAAAATATCATGGACTTTTTTGAAGATATTTATTTTCGAAATAATTGTTGCAATACTTGCGTTAGTTGCTTTACGTGAGGGTATTTCACTTGAGAAAAGATTCAAGTCACAAAAGATAGATTGAAAAAACCCATTTTCATGAATATTTTTATTCATCAAAGTAAAAAATCCATAACATAGTTTTTTTAGGAAAATTACCATATTAACAAAAAAGTATAAACTATATTCAAAAAAGTATGGACTATATTCAAAAAAATGAATTTTAAAAAACAGTGTGCAGAAAGCGAGATTATTGTCAATGTCATTCTAAACAAGAAGTTAATGTCACCATGATAATAATTTTTTCACTTTCGTACCTGTTTAGATTCAAGTATAAAGGAATTTTAAAAATTGACATCATTTTTGGAATCATTTTATTATAGTGAATGCGAAAAACAATACAGGTATGAAAAAAATGCGAGCAATGGTATTATCTGAATGTGCCCCAATTGAAACTAATCCACTAAAATTAACCCTTATTGACAGACATGAGATCAAAAAATCAAATGAAATTTTGATAAAAATTGAAGCGTGTGGAGTTTGCCACTCACAACTACATGGAATTGAAGGGGATTGGAAGAATATTGGAATTCCTCCAACATTGCCTACCGTCCCAGGTCATGAGGTAGTGGGCAAAGTCGTTGAAATAGGTAATAGTGTTACCAAGTTCAAAATAGGTGATCGAGTTGGAATTACCCCGTTACTTGAGACATGTAGAGAATGTAGATATTGTAAAGAAGGAAAAGAACAACTTTGTGAATCATCAATAATTACCGGAGAGTCGCTTCGTGGAGGATACGCCGAATACATTACAGTTTCAGAAGACTTTGCAACAAGAGTTCCTGATAATATGAAACCAGAGTATGCTGCTCCTTTATTTTGTGCGGGAATCACCGCATACAAGGCAGTAAAAGCTGTAGAACCCCAATTAAATAGGAAAGTTGGAATATTTGGAATCGGCGGAGTAGGTCACATGGCAATTCAGTTTGCCAGACTAGAAGGATGTGATGTAATTGCATTTTCACGTAGTAAACATCACCTTGATGTTGCAAAGAGATTGGGTGCAGTGGATGTCATGACTTTTTCGGACAATCAAATATTTTTGGATAAAATAAAAGAAAAACATGGAATGCTAGATGCAGCAATAGTGTTTGCTCCAGCAGATATAGTAACAGATGTAGCTATAAAATCAGTAAAAAAAGGAGGGTTAATTGTAATTGCAACTGTAGGTAAAAATCCAACATTTTTTGCATTTGATGAAAAAACAATTCGTGGAACGGTAATCGGATCTACAAAAGACATGGAACAGGTCATAAAAATTTGTAATGAAAAAAATCTTGAGGTCATAACAGAAACATATCAACTTGAAGAAGCAAATCAAGTTCTCAAAAAGCTAAAAGAGTCCAAAATACAAGCTAGAGCAGTATTAATACCTTAAACAATAAAACGACAATAACATAATTAATTTTAAAAAATCTAAAATCCAATTCAGATTTTAATCAGAACGAAATACAATTAATTGATCCTCTCTATTGCATTGAATCCTTCATCCATTGTAGGTATATTGAATGAATTGATTTGTTCATATATTACTTGTTTTGGTATGAATTTTTGAGTTTTTCTCTCTCTATTCTTTAATCTCTCAAAGATAATGTTGTTAGGTATTTCAAAACTTACCGCAAATAATTCTAAGTGCTTTCCATTTTCTGTTGCGATTGTCTTTAATTCATTAATTAATGAAATTCGAACATTGCGTTTTAAGTGAGTTCTGTCAATTATAAAATCATCATCATTTAAGATGCAATTACGTATTTTTTCAAAAAATTTTTGTGTGATGTAATCAAATTTTTTTTTGTTTTGAATATACTCAAATGCGTCAGTATATGAAATACCCATACTGCTTGCCAATTCTTCAATTATTGAATCAGTTGAGCACACAGTATATTGCTTATGAGAATTTACCCATGTAGTTTTTCCAGAGCCTGAGACCCCAACCATTATGATCCCCTTCAAATTTTATCTTGATTTTAGATAAGGATTTTGAGTATAAATTAATAGCAGAAAAAGAACAAATTCAGACCCACGTTAATTTAATTTTGAGAAAGAATTTACAATAGTTTAATTACAACCAATTTTCTCAAAGATATAGAAAGATATGCCATTTGATCGAGAAAGAGAAATGTTCAAAGCAACATGTGGCGACTGTGGAAATGAATGTCAAATACCATTCAAGCCAAAAGATGACCGACCTGTTTATTGCAGAGAATGTTTCCAAAACCACAAACAAAACTAGTAAATTGTTTTGAGTAACTCTCAAAACTACGAAATTTTATAAAAACAAAGAGTTTAGAGTGCACACTACACACTAACAGTATTGGGATGTTACCATCAAGAGATGAGATAAAAATTGGAGTGAGTGTCTCAATAGTACAAAAGCAAGATCAACGTACAGGAAATTTAACTAGAGGCATAGTTAAAAGAATACTTACTTCAAGTAATCATCATCCGCATGGGATTAAAGTTGAACTTGATGAGGGTCAAATAGGACGAGTTCAAAACATACTCCAATAAAATAACAGTATACATAAAATTCAAAATTCCACAATCCAATACTTTTTCAATTCCTAGACACATTTGATTTTTTACAGGGTTAAATATCAGAAAGGTAGATTTCTACATGAACTGTAAGCGATGTCATCACATAGACGAGGCACACGTTCCATCAATAGAGAACAAATCACTGATGAAAGTTGGCAAGTGTCAGATTCCCAGTTGTGCTTGTCAACAATATCTTGATCCAATACAAGAAATAGACGAAGATTTGATGTAACTAAAATTCATATAACAAATGGTATTGATAAATTTTATGAGTAAACATGCACCTGCTGGTGAAATGAAAAAAAACTTGAATGATCTTTTATCCAAAATCAATGCCATGGAAATTGTTGCATCAAATGAATTTGAAAAAGGAGCAGTTAAAATATTAAAAGCGCTAGTTGAAGGAGAAACTCATTCAATCAATGAGTTGGAGCATTTGAAAAAAGCGATTGATTTACTAACATTAGAATTATTTAAAGTTCAAAATAAAATCAGTGGGTAGTAGTATCACTCAAACCGCATTCAGTACAACGAATAATTGTCGTATTTTCAAGTATTTTATCTATTTTCATTTTAGAACCACAGCAAGGACACGATATTTTTTTTGGTAATGAGTAATCATTTGGTAAATTATCTTTGGGGCGAATCTGGTATTGTTTTGTCTCAGACATGATTTCCAAATTACATGTGGGTTTATAACGCGCAATTATTTTATCTAAAATTTTTTTCCGCTCATCATTTCCAGATTCAAATAAGGGTAAAATTGCAAGATATAGAAATTTTTCGGACTCAGATTTTCCAATCCAACAATTGAAACTAGAGTTTTTGGTAAAAAATTCTTTATCGATTGTATGCTCACAGTTACCAGCATAAATTATGTTAAAAGAATCTTTTTCACGAGACAGTATCAGGTACACCACTTTTTCCATAGGTGGCCCCCATTCTTCCAATTTGATTGGGCCCAGAAATTCGTATTGTAGAATTTGAATAGTCAACAAGTATAGTTACAGATACTTTCTTTTCTTTTTTTCTAGAATTATGACTAGAATGAGGAGATTTGATCGCAATTTGAATTCTTGAAAAGATTAAATTCAAGAGAAATTGATTTTTGTTGAATGAAAGATCCTCATAATAATGCCCATGTAGGTTATGGTATGATTCTAGTTGCTGCAAGTCTCACAGTAATTGCGTTGGTTGCTTTGGCAATAGGATCAAATGTACTTTTTAGCGACAATATCCAGAGAGAAAATACAGCACACTTTAAGGAATGCAAAAAAAATGACTTTAAAACAGTAGATTGTGAAAAATATCTAGATAGAATCAATAATGACATATCTGGAATTCATGTAGATTTGAACAAATAAATATTTCAGTATCCATTAGCAAAATCTTCCATGGTGTTAAGATTCTTTGTCAACTTATTCATTGCATAAAATGCTCCTCCAACAATACCTGCTTGATAAAAGACATAAAGAAAAACACTTGAAGAGTCAGGATCAGATTTAGTAAAGCTAAGTACAAGCATCGTAAAGAAAACAAAAGTTCCGACACATGCTACCACTCTATTAAAAAATCCAGCACCCATACCCACAATTCTTTTGGTTGCTCCAGCCATCAAAGAGATACTAGCAATTATTAGAAATGTTGCACCACCGTTTGCAGTAACAAATTCATTCACCCAAACTAAAAGACCATCTTTTAGAATGTCCACTTCAGGCATCGTGGTACCACCATTCATTGCAAAATTAACAGAGCTAAAAATCCCACCAATAACAAAAAAGAATAAAAATATTTTTACAATTGATCGTTTAATTGGACTCCTGATTTCACCTGGTCTTACTGCTCTTTCAGTAATTCTAACACCATAAAGAAATCCTATAGCTGCTGCAGGAAAAAACATAATATTAATTAAAATCGGGGATTGTCGATTTATTGCGTCAATTTGAGGATAAAATACAAAAAACAAGAGCAGGGCAACAGAGGCAGATATGATAAACAGAAATAGATCAAGATATTTGCGGATGCCTGATTCTGAGACATCATATTCCCAATTATACATTTTTAAGAATTAGATTAAAATCATTAAAGAACAAGTCAAAAAATCATTTGGTCAAATTATCAATTCTGTTTACCCTTTTTATTCCCATGAGCCTAAGAAATACAATGGTCGGAAGAAAATTAATAATTATCACTGGTGCAATTATTATGATTATGGGAATAATTTTTCATTTTCAAGGACTCGCAATCATAGGGCCAAAATCATCATTCATGTATTCTAATCCACAGTGGATTACATATGGGATTCAAATATTTGTTTCAGGAAGCATTATTTTGGGAGTGGGGATTGTTTTAAATTTTATTAAAAGAAACTAGTGGGTTACTTGAAGAGTTATGAGCTTTGAATTTTTTGTAATCGTCTAGTCTTCAAGGAGAAAATAGCATTCATGTCTTCTGTTGTTTTAGCTTCAAATTCAGCAACAAGATCATGATTTCCATAAGTAATGGTACAGATTTTAATTTCAGAGATTTCCTTAAATTATGAATAAATTAACAGATCTTCACTCATTTCACATCTAATTAACATGTATGCTTTTTCTATCAGAAACACATGTGTCTAAAAATACATGTAACTTAAAGACATCTAAGGAATATTCTAAAATTTATTTTAAAAGCCAGAAAGAATTGGATCTTGTGGTTTCATGATTTCTCGTAATAAGATCGTTGCAAATGAACCTCTAGAAAGAGTGAACATTATGGTAGTGTTTTTTGATGCATAGTCAGTACAATGTATCGCGGCTTGTCTAAATCCTCCCTCACTACTAATCTCCTGCATTTCTTTAATGAAAAATTCTTTTGGGGAGATCTCCTCAGTTTGTAAAATTTTAGATATTTGAAAATCAAAGCGTGTTTTCTTGTAATAAGAGTAGCCTACAAAAGGCAATGCCAAATGTTGTTCTAGTCCTTTAACATATTTTCCGAGTATTCCATGAAGATCAAAACAAACATCACCTTCCTGTGCCTCAAAGAGATTCTCCCCATCTGAAAATGCAGAACTCAATGCATGATTGAAAAGAAAAGATTGGTATGCTTGAATATAAAATCTCCTTAGCGGTAATGGGATTGTCCTAATTGCTTTTTGTTCATCATTATGTTCGATCATTGCTTTAATGACAATTCTTTCTATGTCCATTTGTGGAGGAATTTGGTCAAAATATTTTTTGTAGTTTGATTTGTCAAAGAGTTTTTCTCTAATCTCGGTATTTTCTTTAGAATCATAGGAAGATGTAAAAGATACGATCAGTTCAACAGCTTTTTTAAAATCACGTTGCAAGAGTGCTTTACCAATAAGATGAGTAACTGGCCTTTTAGAACCTAACCATAAAAATTCAGAATTTTAGAATATTCAGTAAAATCAGATAGATTGTCAGCACAATCAAAAATCTTGATTTTAAAATGATTTCCAATCATGTCTTTTTTAGACAATGGTTTTTTAACAAATCCAATTTGTTCAATGGAGTATTTTTCAGACGCATAGTTTTCAATTCCTCTCCCTTTGTTGTCAGAACAAACAAATTGTTCAGTTACCGCAGAGGCATCTTTTAGTCCAAGTGATTTTAATCTAATTCCTTTTTTCCTAAATATATCAGCGAGTGCATGATTTGTGTCAATTTTCTTTTTTTTTAGTTTGTAAACAGCGTATCCGTTTTGTGGACTAATTGATTTTAGGGATTTCTCAGAGAGAACTTCAGTTACTTCAAAGTCCTCGGCTTCAACTCGGATTCGTCCTCCAATGCCATTAAATGTTGTACTGTAAACGGAAATTCCTAGTTGAGAATCGATTGTAGGTATCACGGCTCTATTGTAACTGTAACAAATTTACTGATTGAAACATCTTCGATTTGAGCTCCCAGTAATACCTTGTATTTTCCAGGAATAGATGTATCAGATGTAGAAATTGTTACATCAATAGGTTTAGGGGAATTAGAGTCCAATTGAAACGAACCGGAGATATTTGAAGTGGCATTCATAAAATTGTAAGGATCAGACAATATCAGAGATACACCAGGCAAGTCTTGCAGTGGAGATATGGTAAATGACAAATTCTTTGATTCACCAGCCTTAAGTAAGATATCTTTAGAATCCAGTTCAATTCCAAATGGAAGCGGAATAGATGTATCAACGACTCCGATATTATTTTCAGCCCATTCAGTAAACCAGATTTTGTTATTATTTATGGTAAAATCAAAGACCTGGGCCAATCCACAATTATCCATATCACTGCAATCGCCCCATTCTGGATTCTTGGATGGAATCATATATTCTACAAGTGATTCTGATGTTGGATCCATTATTGAGATACTGTTAGAGGTTTGTTCATTGAAAACTATTTGCCCAAGAGGATTGGTTTCAATCCAATAAGGTCTAGAGATAGGAGATTTTATCACCCCAGTAGAGTTACCATACGTTGATTTTTTTGGATCAGATGTAACATACTGAGTGAATTGCTGTGTTGTAGGATCAAAGCTAAAGATAGCAGAGCTTGATGTATCAGCGATCCAAATCACATTTCCACCAGATATAGTCACGCCGTTTGGGGTTAGTAATTCAGACGGTAGTTGAAATATTTCAAAATAGTCAGGCATTGTGAAGGATTCATTTGTATTAGCTGTAGAGAGACGATAATTTTCTTGATCAAATTTTACCAAAACTCCTCCTCCTTGTTGATAAAGCCAGTTGGTATACCACACATTATTTTTAGCGTCAATTGCAAAATCGCTAGTCACTGTGCCATTAATAGGAGAAGGAAGACTCAGGTATCGTAAATTATCATCAGATTGAGCAGGATCCAAAAATGTAATTTTATTTCCAGTAAAATCATTTATCACTATTTGGGAACCGTCAACTTTCAATTTTTGGGGTAATGTGTTACCTTCAGAAGGATAAGCTATTCGTTGATACTTTTGATCCTCGATTGAAAATCGCCATATAGAATCATATGATTCATCAGTATACCATAGTGCTCCATCGGGTGAATAATCAATACCCCACATCATTGAACGGCCTTTTTTTGGCCAGAGAGGATTATCAAATTCTGTAAAGGATTCAGTGGCAGGATCAAATTTTCCTAGTTTGCCGGTATTTGTTTCTGCAAACCAAACATTTCCGTCATGGTCAGTAACTATTGCCAATGGGTTTGTACAAACAGTTGGAATAGCATATTCTTTTACAAATGGTGTTGACTTTGCGTCACCTGAACCACAAAATCGTGCACGTTGAACGTCTGGAAAATTATCAGCAGGAGTGCCGGTAATAGTGATTTTAGCATCTTCAGGGTCATCAATTAGAGGAGGAGTGTTGTTAAGAAGTGCACCTGCAGCCAAAGAAGTCAGCATTATTGTTCCAAAAAATGCAGCGACAGCTATTCCTTTTTTATTCACAGTTCAAAAATTAACAAGCCTCGTTATATCTTATTCCAAAAAGATGTGATATCTACAGTAATTTCAAGTCACCAGTGATTTTATCAATCAAATTCTCAGGAGCCGGACCAATTGAAATACAAGTAATGGTACCAGGAGCTATTTGAGTATGACCTGCATCTGTAACTTCAGACCATGGCAAATCCAAGTCAATTGCATGTCGTTTTATTTCTTGTAATTCTTTGATACCCGAAACTTTGAGTACAACTTTTTCTTGACCTCCCCACCATTTACTAAACCATTCAGGATGAGATTTTCTAACATGTTCTGCACCTAGAACACATGCGTGTCCTACCTGTGCTGCAATTTTTCCTTTTCCCATTTCAAGATCAGTTCTAACTATAATTACTTGTTTGATATCACCCATGGATATATCAAAAACACGCTCAATGAAAAACTTTTGAATTAAATAATTGACAAAGAAACAAAATCTGTGTACGATGTAGTAATTGCTGGTGGAAGTGTTGCAGGATTGATATGTGCAAGAGAAATCGCCAGCAGAGATCACAAGGTTCTCGTTATAGAAGAAGATTATGAGATTGGCACTCGTGAGCAGTGTGAGAACTTGGGATAATACCATCTCGAAAAACTTTTGAGCATTTGATAGAATTTGCAGAGGTATATGCTCCAAATGGAAAAAGTTTTTCAATAAATTCAAAGAAGCAAAAAGTAGTAGAAATTAACAGAAGAGAATTAGATAAACAAATAGCACACCAAGCTCAGAAAAATGGCGCCATAATCAAAGTAAGAACTAGTTTTCAAGAATTGACAAATAAAGGAGTCAGAACAAGTGAAGGAGAAGTCGAATGTAAAATTTTTGTAGATGCCAGAGGAGTGTCCTCACTCATTCACAAAGACAGAACAGGGATTTTATCATCAGCACAATACGAAATTTATGCAAATTGGTTAAAGAAAGGAACAGTAGAGATATTTTTTGATCAAGAAAAATATCCTGGTTTTTTTGCATGGGTCATCCCATCAGATAATGGTAAAGGAAAGATAGGAGTTGCCGGAAAAGGAATCGGCGTTACAGAGACAATAGAAAAATTCCTTGCAACACGTGGAGATTATTCTACAATTAGGAAAATCTATGCTCCAATTTGGATCAAAGGTCCTATTAAAAAATTCGTCGATGAAAAAACAGTTATAGTTGGAGATGCAGCAGGGCAAGCAAAACCAACCACTGCTGGAGGAATCTATTCAAGTGGAATGGGAGGGTTGTATGCAGGACAAGCAATTTCAAAATTCTTAGAATCAAAAGACCCATCAGATTTAGAAGAATACCAAAAAAAATGGATGGAAAAATTTGGAAGTGAATTTGAAAAACAATTATTTGTGAGAAAATTGTTAGAGAGGTTTAACAACAACACTATCAATAAATTATTTGAATCCATAACACCAGAAATTACAAAAGAAATTTCTGAAAAAGATGATTTTGATTTTCATACTGGTTCTATAGTAAAATTATTAGGAATTAAAGGATCAATCAAAACTATTCAAACCATAATTGGAGGAGAATTTAAAAAGTTTCTGAGTTGAAAATGTGTGATTCCTAAGCAAGGTATAAATGATGTTTGCAGAAAATCGTGGTATGTCATCAACAATATCCTTACCAACATGTGATTGTTGTCACAGACATATTATGCCGAATGATAAATGTGTAAAATTCAATTGTCCAAATTGTGGTGAAAGTTTAATCTGGAGATGTGAAAGTTGCAGAGAAGCTGCACGGATATACACATGCAGCTCATGTAATTTTCAGGGGCCATAGAAAATGGCTCAGTTATTATTAATTGCTAAAATTCTTCCAACAGATACTGATGTAGATCTAGATAAATTATCAGAAACCATCAAAAGCAATCTGAAGGAAGGTATAACAATGAAAAGACATGCAAAAGAGCCACTAGCTTTTGGAATAGAATTCCTTAAAGCAGAATTTGTTTTAGATGATAAAGAAGGCCAGATGGATTCATTAGAAGATGCTGTAAAATCTGTTGACGGGGTAAGCGAATTTGAAGTGCTTAGCATGAGCAGAATGTCAGTAGAGATGAAATAGCAGGTACTTTGGCACGCAAAGAAGAGCCTTTGCAAATGCGAGTTGGAGAAGCTAAACAAAGAGATGTTGGTAAAAAACGTGCTCGAATTGGTCCAAAGTCAATGGATCACCTCAAAGTAACTCCAGGAGACATTATTGAAGTCATGGGATCAAGAAATAGTTGTGCAGTTGTTTGGCCAGTAGACGAAGATGAAAAATTACCAGACATCATTAGAATTGATGGACAAACAAGGAAAAATGTTGGAGCATCATTAAACGATATTGTAAAAATAAGGAAA
>JAERMO010000004.1:0-18612 GCA_016844465.1 Nitrosarchaeum sp.
GCTCTTCACTTGGACGATGTTTGCCAGTTACAATATAGTTAATCGCATCACTCATGAATACAGCATGATCACCAATTCTTTCCAAATATCGCAACAATAATGCTTCGGCAAGAGCGCATCTGGTATTTGTAGATTCGATCAATTTTGGTAATCTCTCACGATAGATTTTATCAATAAATTTTTCATCCTCACGGATTTCAACAGCCTTTCTAATATCTAAATCTGCAAAAGACAAAACTGCTGCTTTGATCATATGTTTCACTTTTTTCGTGGATTCAGCAAGTGATGCGTTGGTACATTCAGATACGTCACCAAATAAATCTCGGACAAGAGTAATATCATAAGCATATCTACCAAATCTAGAAAATGCGTATGAAATTTCTGTTGATGAACGAATTAATCTAAAGTCATCAGCCACAGGTTGATACTTTAACAACATATCAAATGTAAGATCTTCTACTTCAAAGTATTTTGCACGAATAGCATCAGATAATTTTAGAACTTTATCTTTGGTATTTGTTCCTGTCAAATACGAATCTATTGCCAAAGATATTGATTCAATTACCATATCGCCCATTTCAGACATGATAAAAGATAACTTGTGCAGTGAAGGGTCGATTAAACGAGTCATTTATCCAAAGTGACCTTGCACATATTTTGCCGTAAGTTCGTTTTTTGGGTCTGTAAATAATTTCTTTGTTTCTCTAAACTCTATTAGATCACCAAGATACATGAATCCAGTATAATCTGAAACACGGATTGCTTGTTGCATGTTATGTGTTACAATGATAATTGTATAATCGTTTTTTAACTCAGTGATTGTTTCTTCAATTTTTTGAGTTGCAATTGGATCAAGTGCAGATGCAGGTTCATCCATTAATAACACTTCAGGTTGGATAGCAAGTGCTCGAGCAATACAGAGACGTTGTTGTTGGCCCCCAGATAATTCAATTGCCGATTTTTTTAGATCATTTTTTACTTCATCCCAAAGATATGCCATCTTCAAAGAATCTTCAACAATTTCATCAAGAATTTTTTTATCGCGAACTCCGTTTAATCTAAGACCAGCAGTCACATTATCATAGATAGACATAGTAGGAAATGGATTTGGTTTTTGAAAGACCATTCCAACTTTTCTTCGGTGATAAATAGGATCAATTTCTTTTGAATAAAGATCAGTGTTATCAATCAGGACCTTCCCTGTAACTTTGGCATTCTTTGTCATATCATGCATTCTGTTAAGACATCGGAGAAAAGTAGTTTTTCCACAACCAGATGGTCCAATTAAAGCAGTAACAGATTTTTCTTTGAATTTCATCGTGACATTTTTTACAGCATCTATTCCACCATAACTTACAGTAACATTTTCTGCAATCATTTTGTATTTAGTATCAATAGTGGATGAGGGTTCAGGAGATGCAAATGGGTGTGCTTCCATGCTAGTTGGGTTTGTTGTCAATGCTGTCATTTTGTAACATTTCTCCTTTGTTTAATTAATTGTCCGAAAAATCCATTTTTTTTATTCATAAAATAGTATTTGATTCCTAAATTAATTCCAAGTATAATCATAATCAAAACTAATGCTGCCCCCCATCCCTGTAGTTGAGCGCTGTCATATGGCAGTAGAGAAAGCCTCCATATTCTCAAAGGTAATGCGTCCATTGGGGTATCAAGACTACTAAAAAACTGACTACTTCCAAGAATAGTCATAATCAATGGAGCAGTTTCACCGCCAATTCTAGATACAGAGAGCATTATACCAGTAACCATACCACTCTTTGCTGCAGAAATTACAATTCTAAATGTGATAACCCATTTTTTTAATCCTAACGCAGTTCCTGCTTCTCTATAAGTCATTGGTACCATCTTCAATGACTCTTCAGTAGTTCTTGCAACAATAGGAAACATAATCAGTGATAATGCAAATGCACCTGCCCAAACTGAAAAATGACCAAGAACCAATACAATTATCAAAAATGCAAATATTCCAAGAATAATGGATGGGAATTCCATAAAGACATCATTGAAGAATCGAACGAATCTTGCAAGCGTATTGTCGCCGTATTCAGATAGAAAAATACCAGACATTACACCTATTGGAACGCCAATCAGACTGGACAACCCAATAATTATCAAAGTTCCTTGAATTGCAGGACCTATTCCTCCCTCACCAGAACCAATAGAACCGGGAGTTTCTGTTAAAAATTCAATACTAATTGCAGTAATTCCATTTTTGAATACCTCAACTAGGATACTGCCTAGAGGAATAATTGCAACAATCACGCATGTAAAAACGATAATCTTTACAGCTTTATCTACGAGTAATCTCTTTGCCACATTTTGTTTGAATAAAGATCTATATTCTTGCCTTCTTTGTTGAATTGAATTCAATTATTTATTGCACCCTCCTTTATTTTGAGCATTCTTGTTACAAGCAAATGAGCTATAACATTAATCACAATAGCAATCAGGAGAAGAATTAATCCAACACCAATTAATGCAGGCATGTGTATGGATGCAGGAGAGGCCTCAACAAACTCATTTGCAATAATACTGGACATTGTCTGACTAGGTCCAAATAATGATGAGGGAATTGCACCAATTCCAGTTGCGTTTCCAATCAACATGGTTACTGCCATTGTTTCACCTACTGCTCTTCCAAGACCCAAAATGGAAGCACCTATCAGACCAGTTTTTGAGTAGGGGAATATTGCAAGTTTAAACATTTCCCATTTAGTTGCACCAAGCATGTAAGCCGCCTCTTTTTGTTGTTGGGGGACAGCTTTCATGATTTCGCGGGAAACTGCAGAAACAGTAGGAATAATCATAATTGCAAGGATTACACTCGCGGTGATAATGTCCAACCCATAGGGATTACCAGAAAATAACCAGATGTTATCGCCAAATGCATTATGTAGTGGAGTCTCAATCCAATCACGAAAATATATTCTAAAAACAAATAATCCCCAGAGACCATAAATGACGCTTGGCACGGCAGCTAAAAGTTCTACTAAAAAACCCAGAGGACCGCCAATTTTTGCAGGAGCATCTGAGATAAACATTGCAATTCCTATGCTTAGGGGGACACCGATTGCCATTGCAATTGCAGAGGTAGTCAAAGTTCCCAAAATGTAAGGTAACGCACCAAATGATTCTCTGTCTTCTACAGCATTCCAATCAGTTTTTGTGATAAATGATAATCCTTCTTCTTCCCAAATTGGGTAAGATTCAGATATTAGTTGAAATGCCATCAATACCACTACTACTAAAACATAGGTTCCTGCAACAGTAGCTCCAATTTTGAAGACTTTATCTGAAATTACTCTTTTTTTATTTAGAGTTACTTTTGTCACAGTTTTTCTGTGTGAACCACGACATATCTAATATGCCTCTATACTCTACGTGATCATCATTAGACTATATAGATCCTCAACTGTATTGTAAATAAGGAACTCACAGTACTAGAATCAATTGGAAATGATCGAAAACAACAGACAAACAAGAAGAATACAGCTAAGTGGGGGTTCAACATACATCATTTCATTGCCAAAAAACTGGATCGAGGAATTAAAGATCAAAGTAGGAGAAAGTGTAACTATTGTAAAAAATTTAAATCAGTCATTAACATTGTTTTCAAGAGATCCCAACAATGATGAGAAAGAGGGTAGTGCCGTCATTTACTCTAAACAAAAAGATTCTGGAGATTCGATTAAACGAAAAATTATAGCGGCGTATCTTGCAGGATATAAAACAATTCAGATAAAAACAAAGGGGTTAAAAATTTCTGCAGAGCATTCCAGGAGTGTAAGAGAACTAGTCCGTTCATCTATGATAGGAACAGAAATTGTTGAGTCTAGTTCAGAGGCAATAACTATTCAAATTTTAACTAGACTGCCAGAGTTGTCATTTGAAACAGCATTAAAAAGAATGTATTTGATGGCACGCAACATGATAAAAGAATCAATAGAAACTTTGGAAGAAGTAGACATTGCTCATGCAAATGAAGTTGTCAATATGGACGATGAAGTAGATAGATTTGGACTTTACATGAGACGAAACCTGGTTTTGGCAGTTGGAAATCAAAACATACTTCAAGATATGGGATTGAAAAAACCTTCAGACTGTCTTGAATATAGAACTATCATAAGCAAAATTGAGCGAATAGCAGATCATGCTGGCTTAATTGCCAAAAGAGTCAAATTCATCGAGGAAAGTATAGATCCCAAAATCACAAGTAAAATTAAAAAATTATCTGAAAAATCACTCGAAGTTTTTGAAGAATCAATTGATGCTGTTCAAAATCATGATTTTCAAAAAGGAGAGAATGTTGCGCAAAAAGTTGCCAGTGTTATTGAGGAAGAAAAAGAAATCATGTCAAAAATAAGAGAGATTGAAAAAAATGCTTCTGTGATTAGATTTGTTTTAGAAGATTTGAGAAGAATTGCAGAGTATTCAGGCGATATTGCTGAAGTTGCAATTGATGAAAACATTTACAATATGATTTCTGAAGAATAACAACATCGATAACTTATTTTTATACAGAATAAAAAAAGAAAAAAAGAGTGTTTATTGTTTTTTGAATCCTGGTTCCCACGTGTCTGTTGATTTTAGATCACTTGAACTAGTAGTTTTTGCATGTTCTACGACATTCCTTTTTTCCATAAGAGGATTGTGCGGAGTATAACCTCCACATTCGAAACTAATTTGGTCTACAACAGCAAACCCCTTTCCAGTGTATCCCTCTTCGTTATCAGATCGTGTAACTACAATATAGTTTGTTACTTGACAATCACGATATTCAAAAGTGCGGAAGACATTTGTGCTATCAGATACATATACTGTAACATCAAAGATCTTGTACGGATATTCAAATCCTGAATTGATATAGTATTGTTGTGCTTGATCAGCTGCCTCATAAAGATAAGGAGTGTTTCCTACAATTTTTTCCAGTGTAAATGCAGGAGTTGCTCTACTCGATTTACCACCGTCTGCTCTGGGATCGTCATTTTGAACCAAACTCTTTGCTCCAAAGCCACTTGATTGTGAAAATTGTTGTATGGCTGCTGTTTCAGTTCCATCTCTAAATTCAAACGTTGCCGTAGTAGAAACTTTTTCTACAAATATAAATTTCTCAGGCTGTACTGCTAGGGGTATTGCCTCAGTATCATGCATTCCGAATCCAGCAACAGATGCAATTGCAAATACTGCAATCACACTTAGTGTTGTCATAGTTATTGCGTTTTTATAATTCATTGATGTAAGACATCATTTAGAAACTATAAGCTAGATCACTGTTCTCTACGGATCTAACAGAATGGTAAATAGCACTCGTAATACTATATAGAAAAATCTATGTCAAAAAATAAAATTAATTTCAAAGAAATAAAATTAAGTTATTAGTTTCAAAATTTAATTCTAAAAATTTAGAATGAAAATGCGCGATTGTATTTAAAAAATAAAAAAAGAAATTAGACTTTGAGAATACCTTGTGATATAAGATACTGGAGTCCTTTGATATAGTCTTGATCAGTGATCAATCCATCTGCCCACCATTTTGCATTATTTCTAATCCAATCAGGAATTTGATAGTCTGTAGTTTTTGGCTCTGTAGTTTTTGGCTCTGTAGTTTTTGCAGGACCATCATACTTCCAAAGAACTTCACCACCATATGTTATCTTTGACAAACCTTTTTTGTCTAATTCTACTATTTTGTCAGGTAGTGGGACATATAGTAAACTACGTGAGAATTGCTGTCCATCCGTTACCATCCAATGTATCATATGTACAATAGATTTGGCATGTTCCTTGTTCTTTGATACTTGCTTTATGTCATCATATACAAGAAGGTATGTGAGACTAGAAATTGGGTAAGAATTAGGACCAGGTGCATTTACTATAGATACAGTAGACCAATTTGCTTCTGCGGCGGGTAGACTATTTACTACTCCCTCTGCGGCAGCAGCTACACTTTCAATGCCTGGTTCTATGAATGCATTCTTGTCACCATTTTGAACATATGCATAACTCATCTTAGTTTGGAATGCATATGCCAACTCAACGTAGCCTATAGAGTATGTAGTGGATTTAACAATTCCAGCAACACCTTCGTTTCCTGCTGCGGCTAGACCACGTGGCCAAGGAACAGATTTTCCTTTGCCTACTTTTTTAGCCCAACCTGGTTCAGGATCAACAGCTGAAAGATAATCAGTGAAGACAAAGGTAGTTCCAGAACCATCTGAACGATGCGCCACTACAATTTCCTGATCAGGAAGTTTCAATCCAGGATTAATACTGGCAATTTCAGGATCATTCCATTTTGTAATGTTTCCCATAAAGATATGAGAGATCATTTTTCCAGTTAATTTCAATCCTTTTTCTGGAATTTCAGGAATGTTGTATGTTATTGCAACGCCTCCAATAGTTTCTGGGATATGAAGTGTTCCAGGAGCCAATAGACGTTCCTTATCAGTTAGCGGTGCATCAGATGCTGCAAAATTTACAGTCTTTTCTATGTGTTGTTTTATTCCTCCACCACTTCCAATTGATTGGTAGTTTAGATTTACATTGTCAAAATCATTTTTGTATTCAACTCTCCATAAATCAATTAGAGGGAATGGAAATGTTGCACCAGCCCCAGTAATATCAAACTTCAAATTTGAATTAGGGGCGTCTGGTGCCGATTGAGCATTTGCATTTAGTGATGGTGTGATAGCAACCAGAGTTGCGATCATCAGAAGTGATGTCATGATTGTGGTTATTTTTGTTGTCATTGAATTGTTAGTTTTTGTAATTTATTTAGCAATAACAATCATAGATTACGAAAAAACAATATCTCTCCGTTGACTATATAGAAAACATAAATTGATTCACAAATGAAGGTTAGATCAGAACAGAATTCAATTTCAAGCAAATCTCTGTTTATTTGAACCTAGAAAACCCAGAGGTCAAATTACATAGTTACCAAAATTTTTATTTTCTAAATTCCGGAGCCCATTGATCTGTATTTTTTAGATCGTTAGAACTAATCATTTTTGCTTTCTCAACATGATTCATTTTTACCATCTGTGGGTTGATCGGTGTGTAACCCTTACACTCGAAACTAAATTGGTCTACAAGGACAAACCCTTTTCCAGTGTATCCCTCTTCATTATCAGATCTTGTGTTTACTAGATAGTTTGTCACCTGACAATCACGGTATTCAAAAGAACGAAGAACGTCGCCTCCCTGAGCTAAAAATACAGTAACATCAAAGAATTTGTATGGATATTCAAATCCCGAGCTGGTATAGTATTGCTGTGTTTGATCAGCTGCCGCATAAAGATAAGGAGTTCCGCCTACAATTTTTTCCATTGTAAAGGATGGATTTGCTCTGCCAGATGCACCACTATCTGCTTTTGGATCATCTACTGAAACCAAACTCTTTGCTCCAAAGCCAGCTGTTTGTACAAATTGTTGAATGGGTACCAGTTCAGAGCCGTCTCTAAATTCAAACAGTGCAGTAGTTGTGGTATTTTCTACAAACACAAATTTCTTGGGTTGATCTTTTGATTCTGCAAGAATATTATCTATTCCTAATTCTGCAAAAGTTGCAAGTGTAATTACAGCAATTGCAGTTATAGTAATTATGGTTTTATAACTCAATATTGTTTAAAATTACTCAAACAGTATAAAAGATGATGGATCTGTAGCTCGTTTTTGTTACAAGTTTTTTCATATATTAAAAATGTTGAAAATAGTTTACTTAGATATTATCCACTAAAGATCATACAGAAATATCAAACAGTATTGAAAAATTTAAAACTTGAATTTTAAAGAAGTTTGCAAATATGTGAAATAAATTATTTTGGAAATGTCTTAAAATCATTTGCAAAAGTACATTAAAATTATTTAAAAAAACTATAATGTTTAATTTTTGAAATTAATCATATTCCACCATAACTTTGATCCAATCAAAATGGTTTGTTTACCTCCCGGGTAAACACATAGCTTGCCAAGCCTATCATTACGAGCACAAATGCAAGAATAATTCCAATACTTAATAATGCAGAAATTCCTCCTTCTGTAACTCCTGTCATCATCTCTCTAACTAGTAAAACCGTATAGGTAACTGGATTGAATTTTGCGATGGTGGCCAACCAATCAGGTAGTAGTTCTAGTGGGAAGAGTGCAGGGCTCAACATAAACAAAGGCATTCCAAGAAAATTTATCACACCCCAAAAGGTTTCTTGAGATTTTGCAGTGGCAGCTACAATAACTGAAATGCCAGAAAAACCCAAGGAGAATAAAATCACAATTGCCATAATTGGCGCAATCATCAGTGGATTTGGAAAATTAACCCCTATTGCCAGCGCTATTCCCAAAATCAAGCTAGCCTGTAATGCAGAAATTAAAGAAATGGCAGACATTTTTCCCAGGGCAATAGACGAACGCGAAATTGGAGATGTCAGTGCCTTGTTCATAAAACCATATCTTCTATCCCAGAGGGTATTGACTCCACCAAAAATACTTGTAAAAATTGCAGTTAGTATAATCACACCAGGGGCCATAAATTCGATATATTGTCCTTCAAAACCAACTGATTGAATTAATGGCTGAGTTCCTGAAAATGTGTTCCCAATTACAATTATCCAAATTGCAGGTTGGATTAATCTGATTAAAACTCCACTGCGGGATTTTCTGTATCGTTTTAGTTCTCTCCAAAAAATGGTGTAAGTATCATACAATAATGAATTCATGTGCGTAGCCTTTTCATCTTTGCATGCTCTCGTTTTCTATTAAATCCAGTATCGTCGTCTCTGATTTCCCGACCAGTATAAGAAATGAAGACATCATCTAATGTAGGACGAGTCAGTGAGATCGAAGTAATTTTTATTTCAAGTGCAGAGGAAATCTGAAAAATTTTAGGAATTACTTCTGTTCCCCTAGATACAAAAAGAGTAAATTTACCATTATCTTTGTTTATTTTCTTTACCAAATCTATTTGACTTAATTGAGACAAAAAATCCCCCAAGTTTTCATTTTCAAAAGTTAATGATATTATTTCATTACCCATGGCATTTTTCATGTTTTCTGGAGTATCAATTACCTGAATCTTACCATTATCGATAATTCCAATTCTATCACATAGTTGGTCTGCCTCTTCCATATAGTGAGTCGTAAGAAAAATTGTCATTTGAAATTCTTTGTGGATTTTTTTAATATACTCCCAAATTTTCCTGCGCGTTTGGATATCCAATCCCACGGTAGGTTCATCCAAAAATAAAACCTTTGGTTGATGCAACAACCCCCCAGCAATATCTAATCGTTTTCGCATTCCTCCAGAATATGTTATCACGGGATCATTTTGTTTGTCAGATAATTCAATTAGTTCTAGTATATCATCAATTTTTTTATTGATTTGGTCTTTTGGGATATGATTTAATCTTGCTTGCAAAAGCAAATTTTCTCTACCCGTTAGATACTCATCCACAGTTGATTCTTGTTGCACATATCCGATGCTCTGGCGAACTTGTTTTGGGTGAGTCATTACATCATAACCAGAAACTAGAGCATGTCCAGAAGTTGGCTTGAGAAGTGTTGTAAGTATCATTATGGTTGTGCTCTTCCCTGCTCCGTTTGGTCCAAGAAATCCAAAGATCTCGCCGGCTTTAACAGTGAATGAAATATCACTTACTGCATTTACCGCACCAAAAGATTTTGAAAGTGATTTAGTCTCTACAGAATACAATACTTGGATCGCTTCTCTCAATTATAAATTGCTAAGCGTTAAAAAAATAATTGACTCATAAAAAATTTAAGGGCCTTTTGAGGAGATTAAAGTATGAAGGGGCTTTGCCAAAAGTGTCACACGTCAAATACAGAGATAACAATTGAAAAAGGAATTCCTGTTTGTTTGAAATGTGGTAAAAAGACATAAAAAATTATTGATCGTAATTTAGGAAAAAAATGTAAAAATTTATACTAGTTTTTTGTATTCTTCTTTTGTCATTCCAAGAATGAGTTTTTCACCTATTCCCCAAACTTCAGATTTAGAAACTACTTTAGAATGAAGTAATCCGTCACTGATTTCAATTGAATCCAGTTCATTTGTATCGTGATTTTTGTGTAGTCGTTTTACT
Organism: Nitrosarchaeum sp.; assembly: GCA_016844465.1. Lineage (GTDB taxonomy): Archaea > Thermoproteota > Nitrososphaeria > Nitrososphaerales > Nitrosopumilaceae > Nitrosarchaeum. The sequence goes on from JAERMO010000004.1 coordinate 10,119, forward strand.
TTACCTATTTTGTGACCATCAATGTCAATTACTGGAATTCCGGTTCGTATTGGAGGTCTGTTAAGTAGCAAAGTTTCTTTGGTGAATTTGTCAATGTAATCTTCAGAAAGGAAATAGTCCTTGTTGAATCCCTGATGAATGGTGACACCTAATACTGTAAGAGTATCTTGGCTAAGGTGAATGTGTTTAATTTTTCCATATTCTATGCCTTCTCTATCGATGACTTTTTTTCCAACCAAGTCACTAGCTGTTATCATATTAGCAGGCATGTTTTCTAGTTTGACTGACATACACTAGGATATTCAGATTTGCTTATCATACCAAATATCAGAATTTTCTAGCAATGAGGTTAAATTACTTGACAGAAATATTGCTACATGCCAATTGCGGAGAATCTGTTTCGTGCGATTTTGAGCACAAAGGGTAGAAAAACTGGAAGAAGACATTCAGTAATGCTTCGTGCAGTAAGATATAACGAAAAAATATATTTTTCAAGACACAAGCCAGATGGCGATTGGTTTAGAAATGCCATAGCAAATTCAGATGTAGTTATAGAATACAATAATGTAGAGTATACAGGTAGAGCAAAATTAGTCGAAGATAAGGAATTGGAAGAAAAAATTTCCCAATTAAAATATCCTGGTGAAAGTAGAGCGGTTGAAAAAAGAGTCTTAATAGAAATTACACTATATGAATAACAGTTGTCAAACCCCTTCGATCAAATTCTACATCGTTTTCCATTTCACTAATAGTGACGGTAAAAGAGATTACATCTCGTTGTTTTGCATTTTCTGCATGAAGTTTAAGATGGATATCCATTAAATCAAATTCTTGAGTAGGTATCTCTTTGTCATCTAGAGATGCTCCACATGTAGATTCGATTCTAAATCGATCATCTTTAAAATGAAAACCAAGTTTTGTCTTTCTGTCTTCTCTTCCACTGGATTTTACATTAATGTCTATAATACCGGGTTTTGCCATAGCATAGCTTGATTTTCCATTTACAAAAACCCCAATTTGGAATGGTTTTCCTGCAGTTGATTCCGCCATTTTTTGGATTCCGTCATTCATTACAACATCAACGGCTTTGATTGTTTGAGCTACCTTTGCGATCCATTCATTTGTTCTTTCAATAGTGGCACGAATACCGTTACGTCTCTTTTTGTCTTCCTCTTCTGGAAGTTTGTAATAATCAACCCATGCTTCATAGTCATGAGATATGTCTTTGATAAAATCAATGCAAGTTATTTTGTAGTCATTGACATTATCTGTTCTTTCAGATGCATCGTCTATTCTCAGACCATCATAGTCCATTGGAAGTGCCATGTTATGCATTATTTTTGCATCTAAAAAAACTAATCTTGTCACAAAATTAATGATTATAATGGGTTTTCAAATTACAAACACCATGATATTCTCTGAATTAGTATTAGAACTACAACAACAATTGAAAACTAATTTACCACAAATTCGCTTTATGCTAAAGAAAAGTCCAGCCATGGCATATACAAGAATTGTGGAAATTGGTAAGGAAGTAGGCAAGAATTACAATATCAAATTAATAGTAAATTTTCCCAAAGAAGGTAGAATAGATGAATTTGACATGTATGGTAAACGAGATTTAAGCTTGATTATTGATTATGAGAGAAAAAGATTTCCAATCAATAGAGAGATCATAAAAGAAAAGGCAAAAGAAATTTTAGGCAATATACAAGTTCAGGATGCCTACATGTATGAAAATAAAGAAGGAGTTAGAGTATTTTCAGATAATTGGAAAATAGATATTCTTCCTCATTCAGTGCACATCTGGACTGAGTTTGATGAAAAAGTTACAAAATTTTGTGATTGGTTAATGGAAAATGCATACGAAATGAAGAGAAAAGCATGATTCATTTTCAAAATTAAACTCTAAGCAGATTCTAATTTTTCGAGCAATCCAAAAGCTTCGTAGTTTTTAGGTTCGAGGTTCAAAATTTTTTTGCAACAAACTATAGCTTCATTTTTTTGTTGCAATAAAAGATGTGCATTTGTTTTTAGCATCAAAGTCTCAACATCATCATTTTTTATCTCCAAGGCCTTTTCAAAATAAGGAATTGCTTTTTTTGCATCTTCCAAAATAAAATAGATGCCCCCCATGATAAACAAGTAATCAGGATCATTAGAAAATTTTACCTCTAGGCTTTTTCCAAATTCAAGAGCTTCAACATAGTCCCCATCTTTAACTAATTTCTTGAGATGTCGTTTTGGATAACTAAAGAGGCCAGTCATTTTATCAGATGTGTAGATTTTTCATTAAATTATTATAATTTGAATGTAAGTAAAGAACAATTTGTGAATTGACATGAAAAAGATTATGATGAAATCTTCATAATCCCTTCTTTGATCAAGAATTGGATTCCTTGAACGAAGGAGTTATCATCAATTGAACCATCTGCCCACCATCCAGCGTTATTTTTAATCCAGGATGGAATGTTTGGTGGATGAATATCCGTACCCTTTTTGGCTGCGATGGGAAGATCAATTACAAGGTAATCTAAAGGAGTAGACGGAACAAGTTCTGGCGGAGCTAATCCATATACATAAATGACATAATGAGCAGTTCCAGGAGGTTCTTTAACTATCATATCAATAGTAGATAATCCGGATGGGGAATAGATATAATCATAGCCTTGTTCTTTTGCGATAGAACGTATTGCTGGAAGAGTAAATTTATCGTCAACAATTAGAATATCATACTGAACTTGATTCAAGAATTCGGTATCAAGGTATTTGCTAAGAAAATTAAATTGCCATTTCATTGGACACCCTTGTACAGGATATTCTGGAGTATAGTAAGCGTGAATTTGATAAGAGAAATTTTTGGTTGGCCTTTTTATCGAATTAGTAAGTGAATCAGTTTTTGGGCAGTCTTTTAATTCTGGGTTGTCAATATCAGATGTAATACCTACAAACGGATCTTGCTGCACGTTTTCTTTATACTCTAATAATTCAAATTTATACTCTGATGGCGGAATTCCAGTAGAGACGTGCGTATATGTTTGAGCTTTTATTGGGAATGGAAAACCATCAACTACCCAAACTTTACTGATAGCGCCACCTGTTTTCCAAGATACCAAAACAGTATCATATGTTCCAGCTTTAACCTTAACTGTTTCAATGGCTGTCGGAATTATTTGTTCACCGCCTATGTTTCCAATTTTACCCCATGATTTAGCAGAGAATTTTTTTGGTCCCTTGTCACCTCCTTCGTAATACCCATTTGCAAAAGCAGATAACCAAACTATAGAAGATTTGAATGCACCTCTGTAAACAGATAGATCGGCGCTGCCTCCAGACGGTTCTGGCGCTAGTTTTCCTAAATCCATTTCACCCTTAATTTTTTTGTTGCCATCATAAACAAGAACTTCTGTATTCCACTTTTCCTCAGTTCCAGATTGTATGTCACCTTTAATCCAAATATTCATTTCAAATTCGCTACACTCTTTGTAATCTACGTGACACATTGAATATCTAAAAAAATCACCCTTCTTGAGACCTATACCAGCATACCATAGTGGATCACCTGGAAGAGAAACACCCCCTGCTTGCATCTGTGCTGCTACAAATGGTAACGGAGTCGCTCCAAAAATCAAAATTACGATTACAGGTAAAGCTAAAAATGATGCCTTCAATTCAACAAAAATTGGGCATTACAGATAGTTAAAGGTTATTCAAATAAGCAAATATAGAGGAAAGTTAAAGAAATTTTAGAATGTGTGAATGTTCTAAAGTTCACTTGTATGAGGTGGAATTTAAGCTAGATGGAATGACAGTAGTTCCAACTCACAAAAATTGTGGATTCGCACTAGACGAAAAACAATCCGACAAGTTCCAAAAAGAATTGGTAAAATCATGGGGCTTGGAGGAGGAAAATTAATTTTTAAAAAGAAAAAATAAAATTGAAACAACTATAATCTAAAGTTGTCCAACTGCTTCTTTACAAACGTGAGTTTTACATTTGCAATCTGCGCTGCATATACAATGACCTTGCATATCACAGTCACATGAATAAGTTGGATCGCCGCTATCTGCTTCGCATCCACATGCTTGATCTGTCATATGTACTCAGGGATATTACTTATTTTAAAACCTTAGTAAATAACCATGAAAAATTACGCACTGGATAGGCTGGCAAGAATGACATTGTCTGATTTTTGAACAAGTTCAACCTGTTGTCTTAATAGATTAGAGTCAGCCTCAATATCAAAGGCAACTTTTAGAATATGTATAAGATCTGGCTTTCTATCAATAGTATCTTTTATTCTTATGAAATTTTCTTTGTTTATGTATCCCAAGTAAAAGTAACAATCAGAGAGCATTGAATTTTTAATAAAAAAATCATATTTGTTATGGATTATTTTTGAGTGGCCATTGTTTTCAACCAAATCAGAAAAACCAATTGTTGATTTTAGCATTCTTTCTAATAGAGAAGGAATCGCCCTTTCAATGCCTGCGTTTTCAGTCACTATTGAAATTTGTTTGTTGATTTGATTTTTCTTAAATTTGCGCATCATTTCTAACATATGAGATGGACCAGGTATACAAAAATTTAGAGCGCAGATTGCATCAGATAAGAAATAAGAAGCACATAACTGCCAACATGGTGAAAAAACATTTGAAGTTTTAATTCCTTCTTTGCATTTTTCGCAACAGAAAATGGAATCAATCAAACAATTTTTTGCATGATCTTTGTAAAGAGTTAAACGTTTTTCTTTAATTTTTGAGAGAAACATTCGAAGTTCCCAAGATTCGTCATGGATTATTTGCATTCCATCGTATTGTACAAGAACATCAGACTTTGTTTCTTGTAATGAGCCATGATGAATTCGTATGAAATTATCATCATAGAAAATAATTTTGTCTGCATCTAATGTATCATCAAATACAGTAATGTTGTATTCACATGAATCAAAAAAAGAGTTGGATGCTCTACATCCTCCCAAACCAATAGGAAAATCAGTTAGATTTTGTTCATTCGCTATTTTTCTTAAATCCATATAAAGTGATAAATTTAGATTTTGTATAAAGTATCTAAATTACAAATATTTACTAATGGATTCAATGTCAAAACATTTCCTTTAAATTGAGAAGAATTTGTTTTTGAGCAAGCTCCTGTGGTGTAGTCCGGCTAAGCATACTGCCCTCTCAAGGCAGTGATCTCGGGTTCAAATCCCGACGGGAGCATTACACTTTTGGGGTATAGTTTACCACATTGATTTTTCACTTTCTCTTTTAGAAATTAAGAGTAAGATATAGAATTCAAATCTTACAAAATCAGAACTAAATTAATCGGCACTATATCGTCGAAATTTTTCTAACTTTTCAATTAATGCGTCTTTGAAATCAAATGGTATTTTGATAAACTCTGCAACATTCCCAGTTTCTTCTGAGCCAATAATTACAATCTGATCTATTTCTATTCCTGTTCTTTCCTTCCACATGAGAGAATATGCCGTTGCCTGCATGAAGTATTTCTGAACTTTATCATAATGTTCTACCAGTCTACTCCTGCTTGTCTTAAAATCAATAATTGATAAGTCTCCATTATACTCTGCAACGCAGTCGCAGGTTCCCGCAATTTCAAACTCGTCACTATACAGTGGAAGTTCAATTCCTCTAATGTTATTCATTTTATGTAGGTATGGTCGTAGTTTTTCAAAATGATTCTTTGGTATATCCAAAAAGTCTCCTTCTGATTCTTTGTTGTTTAGATAATCTTCACATAGCTTGTGTGTCATTGTTCCATGAATTTGTGCTTCTTTCATTATTTGTTCTGCAACGTCATTTCCAACCCTTTCTCGCCATTCATCAAGACCTGACATGTCCGATGTCTTAGATAGTACCGTGGTAATTGACGGATACAGTTTTCCTTGAGGTGTTAGATAGTATCTGACTCCTTCTATTTCTTTTTGAAATGCCAATGGAATTGTTGTAATATAGTGAATAAACTGCAATTATCGACATTAAATCAAAGCAATAAAAAAATTAAGTGTTTTTGAATTGGGATTACTTTTTGAACATATTCAATCTCAGGTTTTTCAATAAAAATAATGTAAATTTAGTGACTAGTTATTTCCCCATCATCATACTATTGAGACACAAACAAATTAGCCAGGTAAGACTCATTGTTCACCAAAATGAAAAATATAATTCTCATTAAAATCAGTACGGTCAATATCCTTTGAAAATAAATACTCAGAACACTTTAAACTTCTTATCATTCATTTAATTAAATAATTATTATATTTTGATTCTTGAAAATAAAGCATATGCACCACCTATTGTATATGAGATTGAAATTAAAAGTCTAGATAATAAAATAGCAATATCTTGATGAGAAACAAACATGGACGTATCAATTTCTATAGCTATTGGAATTGCCAATAATGCAGTTAGGCCTACTAACATTTGCTCTTTATTGCTTTGATTGCTATAAAGTTTCATGAAAATATATGTTGAAGAATTTCCCAAACCTATTCCTAGCAATATTAAATATTGAAAATATTGTGGAAAAATTCCAATTAGAGCAAAGGGTAATGCCCAACAACTTCCATTTATTATTTTGACATATAGTGGCCAGAACAAACTATTTTTCATGCGATTTCGTATCAGGCTAGTTTTTTCTTTAAAATGTAAAAAATAAAAACCAAAAATTAGACCAAATGTTCCAAGCCAAACAATGCCATAGAAATAACTTGGTAAATTGTTTAAAAATAAAATTTCACTTGCAACTGATGCAATTGCCACAGCGGCTGCTACACAAATAAATAAAAATCCAAAAATTCGCCTAATTTCATATTGAATAGATTCCATGGGGTTTAATCCCCAAGAACATAATTTATGGATTGATGCTAAAGATTTCCTTTATAGTCCTCCGCCGAGAATTTCACTTAGCTCAATATCATAACCGCTGGGATCTTTGATGTAAATTGATTTTGATTTTTCAAATTGAATATAGCCGTCGTAAAGAACTTCAGCCCCAAGAGATTTACAGGTTTCAATTATTTCATCAAAGTTTTTAATATTAAAGCCAAAATGTGCAATTCCACCTTCAGGTTTCATATTAGGATTCTCATAGAGACAAAGTTTAATGTCGTCATTTCCTATTATTTGGGATTTAAACTCTGGTTGTTCTTTTTTAATTTCAAAACCGAATAGTTTTTTGTAAAACTCTACACTTTGTTCCAAATTTTTCACTGTCATATTGACATGATCAATCGAAGTTGCTTTCAAGATTTTAGACAATATCAATTACCAAATGACCAAGCAGAATAAAATTTTGGCGTAATCTCCATGATCGCCTCATTTCCATTTTTTATTTGCTCAATGATAAATTTCCCAATATCGCTCTCTAAACTTCCAGTATACTTTAGAATTATTTTTTCTCCGATCACGAGGTTGGTTTTAATATCTTCTAAGAGATTAACTGTTCCTTTCCCCTTTACTCCTTTGTATGGCATTTTCTCATCGTCAATAGAATAATAAACTAGATGATGTTTGAGGGCATTTTGTGCCTTTTTTGATTTCTTTGGAGTTGCAACATACAACTTTTCGTTTTCAAATAGATACCATACAGGATGTATGTTTGGATCACCCTTTGAATCAATTGTTGCAATTTGAAGATTTAGTTTGGAGGTTTCAAGGAAATTTTTTATTTGTTGTTCTGACAAGTCAGGTCCAAATCCTGGAATAGCATTTATTACTTTCATGAAATATGTTTTGTTTGTCTAGATTAATAACATTTTTGAAGAATGATTTTGTTAATTAGGCAATAAGCAATCTATGATATTGTATTTTTACTAGTTCAGTTCAAGTTACCTTGTTCTAATGTGATCATAGATTGTGCTTATGATGAAAAATTATCTGATGAACTTGTAAAATATCTAACAGAGAATGATTTTCAGGTAATCAAAGATCCAGATGGAATAATCAGATCAAAGGATGTGTCACTTACTAAAGATGATTTAGATTTATTTCTAAAAAAGACAGGCAAAATCAAGGAATTACAAGTGATACCTTCAGAAAAGAATGTCTTGATAATTGCTACAAAGATTCCAATAGAAGGTTTTGGATTTGTTAGATGCAGCATATGTGGATTTGTCATGTATGAAGAAGAATTAATGGCTCATGAAAGAGCACATGGAATTTTTTTAGCATAAGTTTACAATTGATGTGTGTATCTCGATAATTAAAATTCCCATCATATTCAAGCATGTTCAAAGCTTTGAGAGATATTTCCTTTGAACGATTTGTCACATTGAAATTGTAGTTTCTTTAAATAATAAAAAAATAATAAAAAATTATTGGGTTTAAGAGAAATCAAATTTGAAGAGGAATACCGTTCAGATAGAAACGATGTGGTGGCAGAGTTTTTTTTCCCGTGTCTTAGTAATTGTATAGAATATGACAGATGTGCAGATTTTTTGTCAATTCGTAGTCTGGCTAGTATATCTAT
>JAERMO010000004.1:18618-57586 GCA_016844465.1 Nitrosarchaeum sp.
GTAAAGCAAAATTAAGAATGATCACAGGCAATAGATTCAAAATATCAGATCTTAGTGTACTTACAAAACTTTTTTCAGAAAGATACACTAAACGCTTTGATGTAAAACTAATCAGAGACAGTAAAATTAAGAAACTGCAAGATTTTATTAATAATGGTCAAATTGAATTAAAAATCGCAATTACAAATTCGGAGGAAATCACTAATTTATTCTCGGAGAGAATTGGGATATTTAAAGATGAAAATGATGACGCTGTTGCTTTTACTGGAACATCATCATCGCTCTCAACTAATACGCGAGACTTTGAATCAGTTGATGTTTTCACATCATGGAATGACAAGTCAAGAGTTGAAAGAAAAATAAGAGATTTTGATGATTTGTGGAAAAATAAAACAAAATATGTCGAAGTATATGATTTTATGGAAGCAGAAAAAAATAATCTGTTAAAATATTCATCAGAGTGGATTTACAACATCTAAAGTTCAATCAAGTCATCTATTCTTGATTTATTCTCATAAAAATTCATCCGATTAATTTTATAATAGATTACTTCACCTCTTCTTTCAATTACTGCTATTACTGGCTCTTTTCCCATTTGAGTAATTTGTTCAATTTTTTTCTGGAGATTTCCCATTTTTTCTTGTTGACCTTCATTGAGACCAAAAATTAGAAATTTTGCCGCCTTTTCACCAAATTGCCCTCTTTCATACACTCGAAAATCAGAACCAAATCCAAATCCATCTTTTACCACATAACCTCTAGTTCTCAAATCCCTATAAATCAAAAATTTTGTAAGAGTTTCAGAATCATTCTTTTGATAGATAATTAGTAAGTCATCAAAATTAATTTGCTTCTTGTTTTTTCGTAGTATTAATTTATCAGCAAATAACAAATAAAGAGATTCAAAGGGTTTTAAAAATAATTTCTCTTGTTCAATTTCCCCGTATCCCTTGAGTTCAAGTTCGTGAATCATTTCTTTATCGGAAATACAAGCCCGTTCAAAGATCAATTCACCTTTCACTAAAGGAGTTTCTTCCATGATGAAGAGAAATTCAATGGTTTTCCATATTTATGTTGACCAAAGTCACGGTTTTCTATTATTCCTACCATGAGATTCTAGAAAAATAAAATATGGAAAAATTATTTTGGGGTGGTTCTTTGGCGTGATTAAACAATAAATTCTAAATTTAAAAAATTACCGTCTTAGCCAATAATTACCAATTATTACCGTTTATTACCATTAGTATATATAACCAGATAAATACCCTTGATCATGAGTACCCCTCAAGAAACAAAAGACGTCTTTACAGTGTGTAAAAAAAGTGTTGCAAAATTTTTTAATGAAATTGAAAAATCAGCGCCATTATATCAACAATTAGCATCCAATATTCAACAAAATTACCATGAAGCATGGAAAAATGTAATTAATTCATCAATTGCTTTAGAACAGGAATATGCAACCAAGGCAGGTTTGAAAACTGACGTGCCAGAAGGAACTTTGAAAGCTATTCAGGATATTACTGAGCAGGCTATCGCAGTATATACTGCTCAAAATAAGATTGCTTTTGATGCTACTGATTCAACGAAAAAGGCATTTGATGCATTCAATGAGAATACAAAATCATTTGCTACATTGAATAAAAATATGATGCAATTGATGATGTCTGTATTTACACAGAAATAATAAAGTAACTGATGAGTCTCTTTTCAAAATATTTTTCTAATTTTTATTCCTAATTGAAAATATTTCACAGTGATTTAATTCATAAATTATTATTTCTCTGTACCTAACTTGCAACAAACGATGATTCTATTGTTACTATTTTGGAAACTCATTACTTTTGATTTTTTACAAAAGATTTCCTTTATATTTTCTTGATCTTGGCCTAGTTCTCAAAGACATGCCACAACATGGACACCAATGACTAGCCCACTTTACGAATAATTCACATAAATTGCATCTTTTTTGATCACTAGCATTCTGAATTGATGTGCATCCCATTTAACCTTGAATTTAGTCAAATTCCCTTACATGACATTTCATGATACCTCTTTTTTGCAGGCTATACATCAAGAAATTTTCTCTTGTGAAATCCATTACGCGGTGATGATCGCAGTCTGCAATTACAACATGGGCAGAAAACTCCATCTCATCTAATAAAAATTTTACACAAATTGCATCTTTTTTGACCTACCGTATATCTTTCATTGTTCACAGGTTTTGTCACAATGTATCTACGACAAATACCGTTACAAATTTCAGACATTATTAATAAATCTCATCTAAAATTGTTGGAGAAATCAATGGATCATGTTTGTTGTATTCAAAAAGACTTTTCAATGTATCATTGTTATGAAATTTAATCAGGTGACTCTTTGTTAATACATAAATTAATTTAGAATATGACAGATTTCTGCTATGACTCACTTATTTTCAACATCATCATGATTGAAAAACATTATCAATTCTTGTATTCTATATCTGCTCTCATTGACAATTAAGGGAAATTAAAAAATTATGATATTTTCAAGTTTTTTCTAAACATCTTTTTAAGATAAATTCAAAGAAGGGATTCTCCTTAAATGATCTTCAGAATATTTCAAGAAATTATCAAGTTTTTAAAATTAAATCTAGATGTAATCAATTTTTTAAAACTTTATCATCTAGTACACTGTGTATCTGTATATGGATTATCAAAGTCTTTATGACAAAGCTATGAAAATTAGTCCTGCAATTCGTTATGCAACCATCACTGACATGAATGGAAAAATAAAACAAAGCGGCCACAGGAAAGGGGTAAAAAGTCTTTTAACATCTAAAGAGAGTCTGAAATCGCTAAAATTATCTGCAAATATGTGGAAAGCACGAAATGAACTCTCAAGCAAGATAGGAAATGGCAAATATGCTCTTGCCGAGTATGCAAACATCAAACGTATTGTGATACCTCTTAACGATGCACATCTACTCTATCTAACTACTAGTGCTAGAGCCGATCACACTAAAATCATCAGTAAGGCCATTAGATTGAGGCTAAAATAGCAAGATAGGTAAAGAATTCTGCTTTTCTTTTTATAAGCCATATTTCTGAATACTAAATCACTGTCAATTATTTTACCTAGATTTTAGTTCCAGTAACTAGTTACTATGAGAGACTTTACAAATATAATTACTCGTGATAAACAAGTTTTTGAATGACGAACTATAGTAATAGATTGTGAATATTCAAAAAGCAACAAAAAATGATTTGTTCAAAATTATAGAAAGTGAGGGACATGTTAGAATCGATAGTTTTGTTGAGAGCGCAGTAGAGTTAGCTGAGGAGGTTCACGGTGATCTTAAAAGAGAAGATGACCAATCATCCTTTTTGGAGACACATATCTGGCCAGTAACAATTGATGTGATCAGACATTATAAATCTGCAGGAAAATTACTTACTACTCTACAAATTGTTTCATCTATTTTACATGATGTATTGGAAGATGATGAAAAAATATTGGATCAATACGCCTCAAAATCATATGGTTTTGACGCGTATTTTCGGCATAGATTTGGAGAATACACATATAATGTTGCAATAAATTTAAAGGCAATCCCACTTGAAACATACCAACAATATGATGAAAAAATTGGCGAACATACTAGATTTCAAGAATATTGTACCAAACTTGTAAGATCATCATATGATGTAAAAATAATCAAACTCGCTGATAGATTAAACAACATGGCTTTTGTTTCCCAATTACCAAAAAATGACAAAATTAAAAGATATATCCGAGAAGCAGAGGATTTTTACATTGCATTTACACTAATTCCTCCATCTACAGATGAATTTTATTTTAGAATGAGACAGCTGTATGACGAACTAAAGAGCATAATTATTACAGCCTAATTCAAGAAAAAATTAACCGTATTGATAATGGATTCCCTTTTCTCCACGAGGATGTCGCCATTCTGTTTCTTGTGAACAAGTACCACAATCTAGACAGCCTTCATGTTGTATCACAACTTTTTCTCCTTCTTCACTGTAACACTTTGCGGGGCACAGTGTTACCATCTCTTTCATAAATTCACTATTAGAATTTAAAACCTTTATGTGAGATTTATGATCGTCATTGTAATTTAACTTTGCAATACGATCTGCAATTGAAGGAATACTTGGAGAATATGAAGATGAGACGGATGTTCCTAATCGTTCAGCCAGTCGCATTGGGACCTTTACGTAAGTATCTTCTGATTCAATAATTGGTAGAAGCCGTTCATATCCAAGAATGTTTGCAAACTTGATAGCAATACCCCTTAAAGTTCCACTTGACATCATTTTTAAAATTGGGCCATAACGTGAACCAATAATGTCTCTTGGAACATCTTTTGCTGCATCAAGGAAAATCTTAAGATAATCCTTGTCAATTTGCTTCATATCTATAGTATACGGACTTTCCTCTACTAATTGAGAATAATATTCACCAAGATATTTTTCTGAAAAGTCATCTTTATCAAGAGCTCTTGCTATAGCATTAGCTGCCCGCACTCCATCATCAATTCCAACATTTAATCCCTCAATTCTTGGACCTACAAAAACTCCCCTTCCAGCGGCATCTCCTATAAACAAAATGTTTTTGAAGAATGGTTTTTTCATTCTGCATCTCTTGCCATCTGGAACCAATTTTGCACCATATTCCATTTCAACATAATCGGTTCCAAAAGTAACGCCATACGTTTTAGACATTTGGTCTTGAGTGGACAATAATGCGGTTTGTATATCCTCGACAGTTTTATATTTGCCAGAATTGATTAGACGTTCCCTTCCACTAGAAGAAAGATATGCTCCTCTGATCTCATTCCAATTTTTAATTAGTTTGGCTACTGCAAAACGAATTCGAAGTTGCTCTTCTTGTGGTAAACCCTTATTGATTTCTCCTTTAACTGGAACTTGATCTTTGATAAACTCACTTACCATTGGATTTTTTAGTAATGCATCAATCAGATTGTATGGTTCTGTTGGATTTGATAATAGTGAATCAAAATGATATACAGCTCCTACCGAAAGTGTTTCACGATTTGTGTAAAGGAATCCACCACCAATATGATTTAGTGTTACATCGCCTGCAAAAAGGTGAGCGGCTCCTTCGTCAACACCTATTCCAAATCTTTTGTTTATCTCATCTTCAGGGAGTTTAATGATTACTTTGACTCCTTGATACAATTGTGTGGGGGTGAATTTTGGTCTAGCACCAACCATATCTGCAACTTCAGAATTCACTCCATCAGCTGCAATTATTGCTTTAACTTCAAACTCTTCTAATTCGTCAGTTTGAATGATTGACGTTCCTTTTTGTTCATTCCATGTGATTGAGTGTACATGGACTCCGGGTATTATCCCACCACCAAGTTTTTGAGAACTCTCAACTGCTTGTTTGGCAAACCATGAATTGAGTTTGTTTAGTAAAACTGTACAACCAAAATTAGATTGATAGTCATGTGCGGCAGTAAGATCCATCGAATACACCTTATCTTTTGATGTTGAATGAAGAATGTATTTTGTAATCTTTCTTTCAAATGGAGCATCATTAAGAAAATTTTCGTATATTTCTTCAACGTTGATTACTCTGCCGTTATTTGGTTTTTTTGAATAAAGAATTCCTCCAGAGATGTTTTTTGCACCAATTTTGGTTCCTGCCTCTAAGAGAATGGCTTGTTTTCCAAGATTTGATAACTGTTTTAGAGCAGCCAAGCCCGCAGACCCGCCCCCAATAATTGCCACATCGTATTTTTCCAAATTTCTTTAAGCCTCAATAATGTGTATTTGTTTTCTGATTTCTTCAATCAACATAGGAATCACATCTTCCATCCTTCCTTTTATGAAAATATCACATTCGTCTTTAATAGGAGCATTCTCGTCAGGATTAATTGCCACCACAAATCCAGAATCTTTCATTCCCCACACATGCTGCATTGCCCCACTTACTCCAGCTGCGATATAGAGCATAGCACTTGTTTTATGGCCGCTGGTTCCAATTACTCTGTCTGGAATCATATATTTTAAATCTAGTGCTTGACTAACTAAAAATGGCTTTTTTGATATTGGAAGAGTAATGCCAATTTCTGCATTCAATTCTTTTGCCAATTGTTCTAAAAGCTTAATATTTTGTTCTGGTTCATCCTTAACTCCTCTTCCAAAACTGACAATTGTTCTTGGAGTCTCAAAATCAACTTCACTCTGGATAACCTTACGGCTGAGAATTTTAACCCTGAGATCTCTCTCATCAATTTTGGGAATAAATTCAATTATTTTTCCCTCCCTTTTTGGATCTTGTTTTAGTGGTTCAAAAACTCCGGGTATAATACTACAAGCTTGTGGATGGTAATCTCGCTTAAAGGCAGGATTACGATTATCAAGACAAAGAATAGTAGTCCATAAGAATCCTGAAAAGTCAGGCCTGTACATCTCTAGAGTTTTTGCATAGATTTCCTTACTGCCCCCTGTTTTTTGTTGATGTGACATTTCAATGTCTTCGATTACTAGTTGATTGATATCTGAAGCTAGACCAGATTCTAATTCTGTTAGAACAGTTGATGAAAGGTGTCTTCCTATACTATCTGCTGCAAAAAACATGTATCTTGGCCTTTTTATTTCACCTGCATATAGCGGCTCTATCTCGTCTAGAGTTTTCTTGTCCTGAGCAATCTGACTAATGACTTTGGTGTAAATAGTATTTCGTATATCTTTTAGTTCAGGATGATCAGAATAGATTACAACGTCAGCCCCATATTCGATTAATTGTTTAGACATATCCTTTATGTTATATCCAAGTATTACTGCAACTACTTTCTCATTTGAAGAATACTTTGAATTAAAATCATCTAAAAGACGTCTTGCCTCTCCAATCATTTCAAGGCTTACCTGAAGAAACTCTCCGTCTATATGCTCAATTACAACATACAAGTGTCTATAATTTTCGGCCATTATTTTATCACCATTGCCGATAAGGCCTCCTTCATTCGTGCAACAACTTTTTTTATCTGTTCGTGATTTGAACCGTCGACAATTTCTGCTTGTCTTGTAGCTGTTGACTTTGGAACTTTTTCAACTTTGTATACAATTGTAGGAGAACCTGGAAGCCCCACAAGCGTTTTATCTACACCTAATTGTTGAGCATCAAAAACTTTGAAATATTCCTTGTAGTTTTCTGCACGTCCCGTTGCCTCTTTTTGATATTTTTGAAAAGATAATCTTTGAGAAACTGTATCAAAACTAGATTTGTAGGTAGGATCAATTGAGATAAAAACTGGAAGTGGAGCTTCAACTTCTTCTATGACATCAGGAACTCCCTGTAAACTAATCAAACGTTTTGCACGAATCATTCTAGTCTTTAAATCTACATTATAGCTAATTACATTACCCAGAAATGTAAAACCAAGCTTCCATCCAGTCTGCGGTCCAGTTTGCCCTGTCTCACCATCAGAAGCTCTGTGTCCAGAAAAAACAATATCCATCTTTCCCTGCATTTTTTCAATTCCAGTCTTGAGAACTTCCGCAGTTCCCAAAGTGTCAGCTCCTGCAAAAAGCCTATCACTATAAAGATGGAGTTCTTCAGCATCGGAGATTTGTTGAGCTTGTTGAAGCGCCAGATCAGCCATTGGAGGGCCCATAGTTCCAATGGAAACTTTTGCATCATACATGACTTTGGCATAAAATGCCGCATGAGCTGCAATTGCACTGTGTGGGCCAAGAGTATTTTTTGTCTCAACTCGATTTAGAGTTCCATCCGGATTATAGCTAACATTTCCTTCAGAAAAATCAGGTTCTAGTTTGATTATTACAGCTACGTTAAGTTCGCCCATAATTATTAACAATATTAGTTCACTATTAATAGATTTTATATTAAAAACCATGTATGATCAAAAATAATCAATTATTGTCAAAATCTTCCTTCGTTGTATGAAATAGTATTGATACATGATTGTTCATGTTTTCAAAGTCATCCATATAATTTCAAAAATCAATAGTGCAGATTTTAATGATAAAATCAACTGTAAATTATGCAGTTAAGAGAAAGGACTAGCTAGAGTTATCTAATAAACATGAAAGTGGATCGTATATTTTACAAACCGGATTAGAATTGTGTTGCGATTCCTAAAAAAAATCATGACAAATATAAAATGATTTAGTTTTATTTTACAGAAGACTATTAATCTAGATTCCAATGAATCGGCATTAGATTACATTTACAATCGTTTCGTTTACCACATTTTGGACAATTGCAGTCACAGTGTAATAGTGGTGCGTCACAACTTACACATTTTGTATATTCTGCAAAATCTTCCCTCAAGCCATTTTATTACTAGCTTTTAATTTATTTTACTTAAAATTCATATATTTTGCAAATAAAACATGTACAAATGTTAATTAAAATAATTTTGTATCGTTTCAAACTTGAATATTTTGTTCAGAACAAAATGACAATTTAGTCGGATAAATTTGCAATGAGGGCAAAAATTTTTCTGATTTGCATAAATAACCCAAAAATTTTAGGGTTTGCTTATTGTCATATGTCAAAATCTGTCTGACATTTTATAGTTTCATAATTACAGCAATTCTTTAATATTTCTATTACAAATGTTGTATACGGAAAAATATGAAAAACTGCTTAACATGTTGATGGATTTTGATGATTCCATTAGATTTGCAGCAGTATCTGATAAAGATGGTGAAATATTGTGGAACAGTCAAAGAAATGGAGTAAAAAATATTGTCCCTTTGAATGATACCAAAAAATCGCTAAAGAGAGCAGTAAATGCATGGCATGAACGATCTACTATCACAGATAAGGTTGGACGAGGTCTGTATGTAATAGCAGCTTATGAAAAAATTAAACGAATCACTATTCCACTAGGCAGCAATAATCTCCTATTCATAAGTGTGGATAATACACCACTGAAAGCTAGTAAGGGGAAGAGCTATGGTCATTTGGTAGATATGGGTAAAATAATGTCTATTGTGGATTTTACAGTAACCCAATTCCAATCGTTGTCTAATTATTTAATGTACAATCTAAATTAGATTGAATCTAGGTTTGAATTCGCTTAGATAAATGGTTTTATTTGGATCCATGTTCTCAGAATCGATCATGATAATAAAGGAGTATTTTTTATTACCAAATCAAATTCTATTGAACAATGTCACAGTTAGAAAATTTAATTAGTATTCCGATAACCATAGACAAAAAGTCCAGGGTAGCAGATGTTATAAAAATAATGCTTGGTAAAAAAATTGGCAGAGTGTTAGTTACAGAAAATGAAAAAATAACATCAATTGTGACAGAAAAAGATCTGGGACTATTTCTTCTTAAGGATAAATCAGATAGAACATTACAACAAATTCCATTAAGCGAACTAACAAAATCAGTATTAACAATTTCTCAGTTGGAGGACATTCAAAAATGTGCAAAAAAAATGCTTGAGAATAGTATTGGTTCGCTTGGAGTAATGTCACAGGGAAAAGACATTGTAGGCATTATAACAAAAACTGATTTAGTAAGAGATTTTGCACAAAACCATCAAAATGAGAAAATAGTTGGAGAGTTCATGTCTGCCGATTATTATTGGGTTTATTGGGATGCGATACTGAGCAAAGTTGTTTCAAAAATGTCAGAAAATAGAATATCTCGTCTAATTGTAAGAAATAAAGATGACATCCCCATAGGCATCATAACATTTCGAGATTTATTCAATCTTGTAATGTCCATGGGATCTCAAAGAGACACAATATTTCCAAAAAGCTTTGAATCAGAACAAGGACTGGGAAAAACTCTTCAAGCTGACGAAGTAATGAGAAACGAGATCATTACTGTAAGTTATTACGATGATCTTGCAAAGGCATGTCAGTTACTTCTTAGCAATAAAATAAATGGTGTTGGAGTTTTATCGGATAAAGGAGATTTGATTGGAATTTTAAGCAAAACAGACATAATCAAAGCAATCTCGACTCTAAACTAGGCATGGAGATGTAATACTAACTAAAGTAATAAAGTGAGTTAATTTGTTGGAAATTTTCTAAATAATAAAAATAATAATTTTTCTTATCACGCTGATATGCTCTAAAAATCATTACAACATCAAATTCCTAAAAGTTTATGGCTTACTATCATGTAAAATATACATGATTTACAAATCAATATTTGACAAGGTGTTGGATATTGATCCAAAAATTCGTTTTGCTACAATATTTGATATGAATGGAAAGGTTTTGTTCAGTGTGCATCGAGAAGGTGTACAGAACTTGCTTTCAACAGAAGAGAGTCAGAAATCATTACAACTTGCAATTAACGCATGGAAATCTAGAA
The DNA here is from genome assembly GCA_016844465.1 of Nitrosarchaeum sp. Taxonomy (GTDB): domain Archaea; phylum Thermoproteota; class Nitrososphaeria; order Nitrososphaerales; family Nitrosopumilaceae; genus Nitrosarchaeum. Next base: position 28,963 of record JAERMO010000004.1, read on the forward strand.
ATGAGGTTTCTGATAAAATAGGAGCTGGAAAGTATGCGTTAGTAGAATATGAAAAATTAAAACGAATCACACTACCTTTGGATTCAGAACACATACTCTACATTACAACAGATGTGGAAGCCGATCACGCTCCAATAATTACAAGGGCATTGAGGTTAAAGCATGATTTACTTCATTCACCCGAAGGAATGCCCTAATAGGTCAAATTACATAATAATCATTAACTTAAGAATTTACAAAATCAGAAACAGTTTCGAATCTAATTTTCATCTATGCTGAGATTATTTTTCTAATTTTACCGATCGTTCCACGTTCTCAAAAGGTAATTTCATTACACTATGTATTTCCATTATTTTCTACCCAACAGTCGCATTGCGTCCAAGTACAATTAGGACAATGATATGGTGTATCGCTGGTTCTGCATTCTGAAGGAAGGCAATTACAATGTGGACATCTAATTTCCATTGATGTTTTTAGAAAACATGTTTTGGATATATTTACATTTTATAACAAAACGGCATGATTTTTCTTAAATCTACCAAACTGAATGAGGCTAGATTCTGCCATTTTCTAGTGTTTATGTCAAATTTTGAGTTGAGGTATTCCTTTCTAATATTGGTATCTGGGATGTAAGACATACAGTTAGTCTAGGAAATCATAGCAATATGAAACGGTAGAGTTGAAGTTTATTTCTAATTTGCATATAAGTATTGGAGGACATGAATGAAAAATGACTAACCGTTAAAATAAGGGCATTTTAGTTTGAATTTATCATGCATGGTGCTAATTATAGAGTTGGAAATGGACAACCATTCTGTAGAAAAGAATACATCAAAGGTAACCCTCAGATAAAAATTGCAAAATTTCAAGGTGGAAAAAGAGCCAATTATGATTTTTGTGTCCAATTACTCATAAATGAAAAAATCCAGATTAGGCATATGGCCATAGAGTCATGTAGATTATCTGCAAATAAATTACTTGAACAGGCAACTGGAGAAACAGGATACTTTGCAAGACTCAGAATTTATCCTCACGTTCTTCTTAGAGAAAACAAAATGGTAGCAACAGCAGGTGCAGATAGAATTTCAGAGGGGATGCGAAGAGCATGGGGGAAAGCTACTAGTTTAGGTGCTAGAGTGAAACAAGGACAGTGCATCATGGAGTTTTATATTAATCAAGCACATTTAGAGAATGCAAAAAAAGCCCTCAGAAGCGCTTGTGTAAAATTACCAGGAACTGCAACAATCAAAGTGATTCCTTGGGGACAAATGTCACCATAAATCTACCAATTCAGACTTCTTACTTTTAATAAATTCTAAAAATTCTTTAAATTCAGATTCCGTTGGCTCTCGATTCAAAATTCTTTTTGTTTGATAATAAAAGGCATTATAGATTCGCCCTACAATAATTCCAAGCGCAAATGATTTTGAATCATCGATGTTTGAAAGTGATTGAACAAGTTGTCTCAGTTCCTCCTTATTTGAAATAGATTCGTGGACTTTTTGCTTTAATTTCTCCATTAGTATTTTATCCATGGTTTACCTTGCACGAAATAGTTAAAAACAGTTTAATATCCAAATTCAGACCTTAGGATTGTTGCAGTTATAGTACAGTTTGGTTAATATTCGAGCTTGCCAAGTTCGTGACCCGGGTTCAAATCCCGGTAACTGCACCATTTATTCTTGATTGTTTTGCATCAATCCCTTTTGAATAATATTTAACGCATCTTCAGCTTTTTCAGGTCGAGGTAGCTGAATCATAAAGACATTATCTTTTCCATAATGAGATTTGGGTGATGAAAGTGCAAGCATTGAATTTTTTGCAAGAGATTGAAAAAAGAATAGATCCTTGTTCGCATTGATTAGCAGTTTTTCAACAATTCCACCTTGAGAAAATGTTAAAAAAATCTCCACAAAAACATGACCCAATCCATCTTGCAATATGTTAAGATCAGTATTAATTGAAAGAGGCTTTCCTACAACTTTGGATATTATTTCATCATATTTTCTTTCATCTAAAATTATACATGGAATATCCTTACCATCAAAATCAAATGTGGTCACACCATCATGAACTTGTTCAGATAATTTTTCTAGTTCGTCAGACATTTTTCTTTTCTAATATTGGAACCACTTTATCACTTGCCTTTATCATAAATGGTGAAAGAAATGCAGTAATGATAGAAATTACACCTACTAGTGGGAATAAAAATGCACTTACTGCACCAATATCAACTCCGGTTTTTATTATAACGATTGAAAATTCGCCCCTGGGAGCAGCTAAAGTAAATGCAGAGCGAATTGCTTTGTCACGTTTTTGACTGAATAAAAAGTTGCCAAGCAAGTTTCCTCCAAATTTCATCCCTATGGCAACTGCAATTAGCACAATAGTTACCCAGATATAATTTTGAAGTTGTGATACATCCATCAGAGCACCAACTGATATAAAGAATATAGCTACAAACATGTCTTTAATTGGACTTGCCAAAAGTTTAGAAACTTCAGATGATTTGGATTCAGCAACTAAAACCCCTGCAAGAAATGCCCCTATAGCAACGGACAACCCAACTATATTTGCCAATAGTGCATATCCAAAACATACACCAAGAACACTCAATAATAAAATTTCATGATGTTCAGATGCAGCGACTCTATCAATTAAGGGTGGAATTATTCTTGTTCCAATGGTGAATGTGCCAACAATCAAGCCTGTTGCAACAATGACTACAATCAGAATAGACTCTATAGATACAGTTCCGACTAAAGCAATTGATTGTAAAGAGGAAATTAAAATGACAGCAATTACATCTTCTACAATTAATATTCCCAATACAAGAATTGTTGATTCTCTTTTTATTCGTCCCATTTCTTCTAAAATTTTTGCAATAACAGCAGTACTGGAAATTGAAAGAGCTGCAGCAATAAATAATGAATCCATTGAATTCATTCCAAGAGCATTTGCAGCATAAAATACTGCACCCAAGGTTGCGAACAAGCCAATAGATCCTATACCAATTGCTATTCTTCCAATGCTTTTAATTTTTGCATAAGGAAATTCAATTCCAATTATAAAAAGAAGTAAAATTACACCTATTTCGGAAAACAGATTCAATGCAGACATGTCAGTTAAAATTCCTACACCTTCAAGCATGTCAGAAGGACGACTTCCGGGAGGAAGAATCCAAGACCAAAGAGGCGATAGAGGCCCCAACAGCATACCTGCAAAAAGATAGCCGATGATCAACGGCTGTTTTATTTTAAAGAAGGCAAGAGTCACAATTGCACCAATAATCATGATAAAAGCTAAATCAGTAACAAATGAAGTGCGGGGAATGTGAGTTATCTGATCAATTAAACTAGTCACAATTTGATTCAAAATAGTAGTAATTTCGGATGAATCAATCTGAAGTACAGAGTTATCCACAAGATTATTCAACCAATTTGTTTAAAAACAGTTGCGAACAGGTCTAACAAACAAAAATAGATTTTTTAATTTAACGGATCTTTGAAAAATTATTAGATGTTGAACCTCTTTATGCCTAGTTATCTTCAATCTAATTACAGAATGATGAGTAGGTCAGCTGAAAATAGTGTAGAAAAATGACCTGGGGTATCTGACTGTATAATTGGTAAGGTCATAATTACCTGAATACTAATAGTACGGTACCATACCGTACTATATGATTCAATGCGAATACTGTCCAAGAGGCTTCATTGATACGGCAAATGGACTGGCTGAAAAGACATTTCATGAATTACTTCATGAGCCAGAAGTTGTCAACAAGTAACTCTTTACATTTTTTATTTTAGACCTAACTTTTTTATCATTAGAGTTTCCTCCAAATAGATATGGCTGTTAAAGAAATAAAGAAGAAAATAGACAAAATTGAAGATAAAACAAAAAAAATCACAAAACGTGAACCTACATCCGCGGCATTGTTGAAAAAGGTAGCATCAGTATCAGACTCTAGCAAAGCATTACAAAAAGAGATCAAAGTAATGTCAAAGATTTTCGGAGATAATCAAAAAGTGCTTGTTTCCATGAAAGAAATGATTGATACTTTGACCTCAACTCTAGAAAACATACAAAGGCAATCAAAACAAATCAATATTCTTGAAGACGATACACAAAAACTGTATGCAGGGTTAAATCAAGTAAGAGCACAATCCAACATAGTTACAAAAATTCATGAACAAACCACAAAACTTCAAGAAGAAGTAAACAAAATAAACGAATTACAAAAATCATCACCAAAGACACAGGAATTATCACACCAAATAGAGGACAGTGCAAATTCTATAAAAAATAATTCACAAATGATAATAAAAATAGCACAAAGAATTGATGAAGTAAGAGATGATTTAAGAAAAGTATCTGGGAAATCAGATTCATTTTTAGATATAGGTAATGAAATTGATAACCTAAAAAACAGCATTCAAGAAATAGCCAAAAAAACAGACAGTTTAGAAATAAATTCTCAGATAATCTCCAGCTTTAAACAAGAACTGGTAAAAATCACAGACAATGTAAATTCTGCATCAAAACTAAGTTCAGAATTAGCTGCGATAAAAGTTACAATTGATGCAATTTCTGGAAAAGCATCAAAAATTGATTCTCTTGGAGGAGTTATAGATGGACTAAAACGACAATTTGACACTGTTGCCACAAATGCAGATTCTGCATCCAATTTGAGTATAAATACAATCAAAAGTATTTCAGGGAAAGTAGATAAAATTGAAACTGAAATTAATTCACTTTCACATAGGGCAGATTCTACCGCATTTGTAGGAGAAGGTTTAAAATCAGTACAAGAGGATTTTTCAGATTTCAAACAAAATGTATTTGAGAAGACAAACATAATTGAAGAAAAAATTTCATCCGTCTCGGATATATTAAAACGACAAGATGCATCTGTAGTAGAGTTTCACAGAAAATCAGATAAAATTTTTGAAGAGATGCAATCCGTCAAAAATGTTACAAACAAGGCATCTAAAGATTCATCAAAGGAGGTCATGGCATTACTAAAGCTATCAGAATATCAATCAAATATTAGAATGCATTCTGAATCAAAATATGGAGATGTAAAAGATCTTGAAAACATGGCATCACAAACAGCAAATATTGTAAATCTATTTGACAGATTATCAATAGAATCGGGGGAGAAAATACCATTACCACATGAAGTTAGACAATGGGCAGTAAGCAAGATTTTGGACTGCGCAGACAAGTGGGAAATCAGATTTAGCGACATATTTACAATTTTGACAAATGCGATAGGTAAAGAATTATTAAAAGAGGCAATTAGAATTCAACAAATTAGAGATATTTATGGCATCAGAGCTGTAGATGAAATACGAAAAGAGTTGAATATTGCCTAGACGCCAGTTACTTGATCAAAGGAAGTTAGTTGATCTTTCTTTCGTTTTAGAGCTGCGAATATTCCTAAAATTGCAGCTATCCAAATTGTGCTAAAAAGAATGTTAGATACGCTGACATACATATATGGAGTAGCATCCATTATATTTTTACTAAGTGCTATAGAGCGTTCTTGAATGTTAGTCATTCCAGTCTGAAATGCAGAACTGTCATCAGATACTCTTGAAATTGTTTCAATGTTTGCAATCATAGTATTAACATCACGTTCTATTCGGTTAAAGTTTGTAGATTCTGTTGGAAATATCCATACAGGATTTTTACTTTCAGGTAATTTATCCAAAATTATTGTTAAATCTTGTTTAATTGCAGTTAAATGAATTTTAATTGCAGTAGGATCAGAGGAACCCATTATTCCATCCAAATTTCCACGTATTCTATCAAGAGGGTAGATATCGTCATTATAGCCATTAATTGCCATAAATCCTCCAAAAATCACAATTGCAGCTATTCCAATCATTGAAAATTGATAGATTCGTTTTGCCATTTTTTCCCCCTTTGTTAAAAGTGGAATGACGCTGGATTTATTTCTTTTAAATCTGGTATGAGAGAGGCTCATATAGGCAATATAAAAAAACCCAACTGTCTGCAACCCTATAATTGGAGCAAAAATAGGATTATTTGAAAATATTGAAATTAAAATTCCCATCAATCCATAAATGCCGAAAAAGATCTCAAGCAAGGTAGTTTTTGTAAACGGCAGATTGTACGCCTTATCTCTCCAGTCATCTTCTTTGTTAATAATTCCATATTTTGGAGTTCTCAAGAATTCATTTTTCTTTCCAAAAATTGCATCAAATACAGCGACGCTGTTATTTACAGACATTCCTGCATTGAAAACAAGTAATGCAGGTAAAATTTTTGCCTTTGATTTCCAAGAGTTGTGATACATGCTTTGAATAATAATTATGTACGCCCCAGGTCCCATAGCAAGATATGTGGCAATTGTCAATGCTGGAATAACACTGACTAGATAGAGATTCATGTTTGCAGCCAAGAGAACAGGTAGTGCAAGAAATTGTACTAGGATTAATGGATAGACAATATGACGGGTGAGTTGAATAAATGCTTGAATTTTTGCTTCTATTGCAACTTTGCGTTTGATTATAATCTCTGCCAATAATTTAATTGCGCATTGTATAGAACCTTTTGCCCAACGAAATTGTTGTCTTTTAGCTGCATTCATTTGGACTGGAAGTTCTGCATTAACTACAATATCGGGAAGAAAGATACATTTCCATCCTTTCATTTGTGCCCTGTAGCTAAGATCAAGATCTTCAACAAGGGTAGCTGTATGCCATCCACCAGCATCCTCTATACATTTACGTTTCCAGATTCCAGCAGTACCATTAAAGTTCATAAATAAATGAGAGTTACTTTTGGCCTTTTGTTCAATCAAAAAATGAAAGTCAAGACTAAGTGCTTGTGCTTGAGTGATTGCAGAATAGTTTTCATTTACATGTCCCCAACGACACTGAATGAATCCAATATTAGATTTAGAAAAATGAGGAATCGCTCTTTTTAAAAACCAATTAGGTGGGATAAAATCAGCATCAAAAATTGCTACGAATTCAGTATCAGTAGTTTGCATTGCATGTTTTAAAGATCCTGCCTTGTATCCCTTTCTAGTACCGCGCCGTATATGCTCAATTTGAAATCCTTGTCTTTTGTATTCATCAACAGCATCATCAATAATCTTTACAGTGTCATCATCAGAGTCATCTAAAACCATAATTCTCATCTTTTCTTGTGGATAATCCATTGCACAAACTGCATCAACTAATCTCTTTGCGACATACTTTTCATTGTATATTGGTAGCTGAATAGTAACTGTTGGGGTACCTACATCAATGGTAGTAAAAATTTCCTTTCTTTTTATTGAAAGATATGTCAGGTAATAGAAATTGCAAGTATATGCAGTAATTATAATAGCTGATAAAATAAACAGATCAAAAACAAATTGAGTGAATGAATTAAGAGCCATTACTTTGATTCTAAAAATAGTTAGTCGCTATTTATACTTGCAAAATAAATTAATCATTTTTGTTCAAAAATCTTTATTGCTTGTGGCGGACAAACGCCTTCGCAAGCAAGACAAAATATGCAATCGGGCTCTTTTGACATTAAGGGTTTTTTCCCAGATGCCGGATTTCCAGGAGTATCAAACCATTCGTAAACTCCAACTGGACATGCTTCAATACATCCACCATCTGCAATACAAATATCATAATCAACAGATACAAATTCGCCCCATACGCCAAGGATTCCATTATTGGCGCCTTTTCTACCCCAAGTCTTGATTGTATACCCATTTGCATCAAATGGAACAGATAGTTTCATTTTAGATTTGTAGGCTACATCAATTGGACCAGGTTTTGCCCCATCGGGAATTTCAAATTCTCCACCTTCGTCTTCGGCAATTTCATCAGCCCCAGCTTCAATTGGTTTTGGTTTGGCATTAAGAACAATTTTTGCGAGGGGTGTAAGTTCTTCTAGTCTCTGTATTGCTTCGTATTGATTGAGTTTCTCTGCTTTTGCAAGATAAGAAATCATTTTGTCTGCTAAGATAGTATTACGTAAAATAGTATCAATAACCATTTTTGCAAAATGATCTGCTTTTTTTCGATAATCTTTAACCCAATTTGGATCGCCAAATTTTTCAATTGGAAAAATTTGATAAATAATATCAACTACTTCACCGCTAACAATTTCGACTGTGACCGATAACTTTACTTCTTCATATCCTTTGGCATCTGGATTTTTCATATTCTGTTCTTTCCACCTATATGTTGCAAAGATTCGATCAGCATAAGCATCCATTTCAAATGCCTTTTTCAAACCATCATGTACGGATTTAATTTCTAAAGGATCTTCAAGTTTTATTGGCAATCTATAAAGTCCAAGTTTGAATCCATGTAGAGGATACACACCCCGTTTTGCAGTTGGCGCCTCCATTGTCCAGACTCGATCTTTTAGAAGTAATGACATGTATTTTCAATGAATTGAATTTATTTAAAAAGGTTATCAGTCATTGTCGTCTGGGCATGTAAGTTCCCGAATTTCGACATACTTTTTTTCCATGTTTTCTGCGTATTCTGAGATCGTTTTTAGATCAAATAGGTTTTTTGAAAAATACCAACGAATTGGAACCCAATGACCTATTCCGTCCATATCGTGGATCATTCCTTTATCTGATTGTACATTTAGTTTTTCGTCAATTGATGTGTCCTTTACGGTAAGACCTCTTTTCGTCTTATCTTCCAAAACAAAATGAGTATTAGCATCTTTAATGTAATAAAATGATCCTTGCTGTATCACAGGAAAGTCTAATGACAATTTATTTTTCTACTGGGTTTCCGATCATGTTACCCCATTCAGTCCAAGAACCATCATAGTTTCGAACCTTAGAATAACCAAGAAGGTATTTTAGAACAAACCAACTATGCGATGATCTTTCACCAATTCTACAATAGCATATAACATCTTTATCAGGCGTCACGCCTTTTTGTTCATAATTTTGTTTAAGAATTTCTACAGACTTGAATGTTCCATCAGCATCATTTACAGCAGTTGCCCATGGAATATTATTTGCTCCAGGAATATGTCCACCTCGCTGTGCATGTTCCATCGGATATTCAGGTGGTGCTGTAATTTCACCAGTGAATTCTTTGGGTGATCTTACATCAACCATTACAGAGTCTTCTCGCCCCAATGCTCTACTAACATCAAACAAGTAAGCACGTAATCCTTCATCAGGAGGCTGTGCCTTGTACGCGGTGAAAGAAATTTGAGGTTCTTCTGTGATGTATCCTTTATTTTCTAATTCCCATTTTTTTCTTCCACCATCCATAATTTTTAGATTTTCATGGCCATAGAATTTGAAAACCCAAAAAACAAATGCTGCAAACCAATTATTAAAATCACCATAAAGGATTACTTCAGTGTCTTCACTTATACCGTTTTTTGACATTAATGCTTCAAATTGTTTTTTATTAATTATATCTCGAGTTATTGGATCATTGACATCACGTTTCCACCAAATTAAGCTGGCTCCTTTAATGTGGCCTTTATGATATCCGTTTACGGGATCATAATCTACTTCAACTAATTTTCTATTCTTATTTGGCGGATTATTGTATACCCAATTGGTATCTACTAAAACTTCAGGATGTGCGTAATTCACATTATTTTATAAATTTGTATTCATACTTAATTGTTTTCACATTGTATTGACTAAATGGTCATTATATCAAATTTTTATTGTTCTTAAATATGGTATCTTCACTAGCCTCACCTTCGAATTTAAAATCGATGAACATATAATTTTCCATCACCATTAACGTCACAGAAAAGAAAAAAGAGAAAAGAAAAATTCGTTGTTGAATTTGAACCAAATCATTTTGGAGTGTGTAGTTGATTTTAGTATCTGAATATTGTTTTATTATTGAACATATTTGATCCTACCAAGTGCTCACTTGGACTTGTTTGTAGAGAATTTCCATTATATAGTTGACAATAATTTAAAAAATATCCTTTTAACTAAATGAGATTTAGGAGAACTGTTTGAAACTTCAAAAAGTAGCAGTAGTTAGTAAGGTGGGTTCAAAAGAATCAGAAGAGGCAGCAAAAACTGTAGCAAAAAAATTTCTAGCAATAAAATCCAAAGTATTTACGATTTCCCCCATAGATGTAGAGGGTGCAGAAAAAGTAGAATCATTGGAGGATTTAAAAAAAGAAAAACTTGATCTTGTAGTTACCTTGGGTGGAGATGGAACAACCCTTAGAGTTTTCAGGTATCTGGAAAATGAGACTCCAATTCTGACAATTAATGTTGGTGGAAATAGAGGGATATTATCTGAGATAACTATTGATGAAATAGATGATGCGATAAATAAAGTTCTAAAAGACGAATTCTTTTTGGATAAACGAACTAGGGTTGTTGCATCTTGTGGAGGTAAAGAATTTCCACCAGCATTAAACGAAATTTACATTTGCAGAACCAATCTTACAAAAACTGCAGAAATTGAAATTAAATTTCAAGATGATACAGTAAAACAAAAAATGGACGGAGTAATTATTGCCACACCAAGCGGTTCAACAGGGCACTCATTTTCTTTAGGTGGTCCTATCCTTCATGAAAGTTTAGATGTTTTGATCATCACACCAGTTGCTCCAGTTTACAGATTAGAGTCAATCGTGGTACCAGATGAAAAAATAGAAATAATCTCATCTCATGATTGCAGTATAGTCATGGATGCGCAAGTAGTTAAATCAGCAGGCTATGGAGAACCAATAATTATAAAGAAATATACAAAACCAGCAGTCTTTGTTAGATTAAAGAAACGGGGATTGAGACAGATGAGTAAGCTTGGATTTTAGAATATTAGATGCGAGTGCATTTTATGCAGGAGTCCCGTTTGGATCATCTGATGATTGTTATACAACATCTCTTGTTTATGAGGAGATAAAACACATTAAAAAAAATCATGATGCACTAGGAACATTGTTGGAAACTAATAGGTTAAAAATAATGGATCCAGACAAGGAGTCAACAGATAGGGCAATAATTTCAGCCAAAGAAACAGGTGATTTTCAACAATTATCAAAGCAAGATATTTCCATAATTGCATTATGCATCAATCTTAATGGTGAGATTATTTCAGATGATTTTGCAATTACAAATGTTTCAAAAAATCTAGGATTGAAGATATCACCAATCATGACTAACAATTTTCAAGATGTTGGAAAATGGGTTCATTATTGTCCCGGCTGTCGTACAAATCATACAACTGGGAAAGAGTGTCCAATGTGTGGTACCCTGCTTAAGAGAAAATTACTCAAGGGACAATCGTCTACCATACCAATCAACAAATGATCCATCATACAATTTCACATCACGGTAACCTGCAATCATTAGTTGTAAAAATAAGCTAGATGCCCTATGGCCATGCATGCAATAACAAACAATTTGATCATCTTTAGATATTTTATTTTGAGAAAATAAATTTTGTAAAAAGATTTTGTTTTGAAACAATTTTCCATCATATCCTATTCCTTCAGTAAATGGAATTAGTTTGGAATTAGGTAAATGTCCACCCATAAATTCTTGAGGTGTCCGTGCATCTAAAATAATAAAATTATTTAAATTTTCTTTAAGATGAACAGCTTCTATTCGAATCATTGAGTTGATTTTTGGAATAAACTTTGTTGTTTTAGGAATGAATGATTTTTTCGTTAATTCAAAACCATTATTTTGCAAATCGATTATACTTGCATCAAGTAGATGTATTTTATCGTGTCCAAAGTACAAAAAAGTTCAAGCAATCCTAGCAGCTGATGGATCCATAGAATCTCCGACAATAATGACAGTTTTAGAATCATCGATTCCAATTGAACTAAAAAGTTCAGTAATTTTTTCTGGATCAATAACTAAATTTGAACCGTATTGATCAAATTGAATAACTTGTTCTATTGTTAGTGATTGAGATTTTGTTAAATGACCATAGAGAAATAATGTTTTAGGACGTGTGTCCAAAATAATAATATCCTGATCAGAAAAATGATCTTTTAGCCAATCTATTGAAACTAACATCAATGAGATGGATTTGCCAATTTATTTAATAGTATCATGTATCATGCAAGGTTTTTTGGTTAGATTCCTTGAGATGCTTGCTTTGAGATTCAAGTATCGTTTTTATTTTTTTGGCCCTTGCATTTCCAAGACCTTCAATTTTTGCAAGTTCGGTAGTTGTCGCAGTAAAAACTTTCAAAGGGGTCCCAAATTTCTCAAGTAATCTAACAGCAAATTTTTCCCCAACTCCAGGTAAACTACACAAAGAGGATAGTTGTTGTTTTTCTAAATCATTTGATTTTTTTATTTTTTTTAGGTATGGGCCTTTTGGAGATTCATTTCTAGAACACATTGAAACAAGTAATTTTGCAGTATGAGTTGCATTAGGGGTAGGAATTATTGGAATTTTAAAATCAATCACTATAGTAGAAATGGCACCATAGAAAATCAATGGATTATCAGTGATTTCCTCAATTTCATCGACATTTCCTTCGATTAGAACTATAGGAAATTGAAAATGTTCTTTTAGTCTAGAGCATTGATCAAAAAGTCTACCGTCAAAAACAGAAGACACTAAATCACGAATACTTTTTCTCTCCACAACTGTTTCAGGTGCAACAATATAATCTCCAACAGGGAGTGTTTTCATTTCAAGGTTTATTCCTATAGATTTTAGTAGATCTGGGATTCCGCTTTTGCGTTCTCGTTCATCTACAATAATTCGTAAATTTTCTAATTTCATCAAATGTAATTTGGTTAATTTGTTAATATTTTATTTGATTTCTAATCGTTATTTGCTATTTTCTCGGATTATCATCAGAAATGGTAGTGTTCGTCATTTTTGCACCTCCAGATGCTGGTCCCCTCATCATTTCAGTGATTTTTGCTTCTTGTTCTTTAAGAGATTCTTTCATTCTAGTTTCCTGTTTTTCAAGAACAGTTGAACGTGTTTTTCCCATCTCTTTTCGTTCTTCTAATTCATCAATTAGTTGTTGTTTTGTAGATTTTATCAAAATTGAACCAGCTTGCTTGTATACATTATCATCAGTAGTAATTTTTTTTAATTCATCTAGTGCCTTGTCAGTCTCAATTTGTTCCATTTCAAGATGTTGTTTTTGGGTAATTATTGATTGAAGATTTTGTTGAGATTGTTGCAATTTCATGAGTTGTTCTTGAAGCCATGGTGGCATTTGTCCTGATGACATGCTAGTTCAATGTTTTTGATTTCATTATATCTTTACCGATTCAATTGAGTCGTAACTTGCCTGAATTAATCTCAAAGTTGAATTAAGATTTGCTCGTAAGTGTTGAATATGTTCTGAATCTATTGAGATGTGGATTTTATCATTTAATGAAATAGTGGTTTTGGTAGGGTTTTCTGGATAAAATTGATTATCAATGTGGATTGAATCAAATATTGCTTTTGTCTTTTCTTTAGCATCAACATTAATTTTAGCATTAAAGATTAATGTCATACGCGGTTCCAGCAATCTTGAAACTACATTTCTTACAAGACCAAATGCCAACTGCATCTCTACTAAATTGTTTTGAACCACATTCAGGACAAGATCTTTCTGCTTTTAGTTGAAAGTGAATTTTGGCATATTGTTTTCTGATTTTAATACCATATCGTGCGCCTAACCCTTTTAGGGATTTCTTTGCCATTTTATTTTCTTGCTCCCATTACTTGTTTTAACTTTTCTCTTATTTTTGCTCCTACCTTAACAGATGTTTTTCAACATTGTATAACTTAGTCAAATGTAAATCCTCCGTTTCCTCCTTTTTGTAAAGCGCAAATATTTCCATTAGAATCAGTAGTAATTGTAATTCTTGCCTCCATACTATCCCACTCATCACCATTTGGATCAACAATTATATGATTTCCAATTTTGCCCATAGTGACAGAGACTGGAATAGTGGTGATTGGAATATCCAACTCTACGCCTTCAATTAAAGTTGGTACATCATTTTTCATTTCCCATTTTGGGGTTTTAGAAGAAAGGATCGCAGCCGTTGCAGCATAAGCACATGTATCAAACAGGTTACCATCATAATCAACTACAACATTATCAGCAAAAACTCCAACAACTGATTTATTTTTTTCAATTACCAATTGAGACAAATCGATCATGTGACTTTCTCTAATGCCTCTGTCAACCACTCTTGCCAATTCAATAACATCTGGGCCAGGAGGTCCTGTTTCAACACTAGGGTGTGAAAATGGTAAAAGTTCAGCTGTGCAGATGAAAATACCCTTGTCACCCATATCTGGAAAAGGTCTATCTGGTTGAATTTTAATGCCACAAATTACTTCGCTATCACCCAATCTTACTCGTGCAGAACCATTTGCTTTTGGAATTGCATTTGGTTCAATTACTAATTTTCGAGGTTCATCAAATGCCCTTCCATCAACTCTTTTTCCTTGTTCTAATAATTCAAGGATTTGAGATTTTTTTAGTTCATCAATTACAGATGTAGTTGCCATTTATTTTTCTCCGTTTCCAAAATATTTGTCAGTTAATGCTTTCTTTTGTAATTCATAAACAATTTTGCAACCTTTAATTCCAGTTTCAACACATTTTTTAAATTCTTCTGGAGTTAATACCCCATCTAATTGTAATAATGTAATTTTATCCGTACTTGGCATATAGCCAATAGGCATATCAGCTTGACCTGCTTGATCTTCTTCATTATTAACATCAAGAATAATGGTGTCAGCAGCTTTACCTGCAGCGCATGCAGCAACCATGTCCCTCATTGGGATTCCAGCATCAGCTAAAGCCACCGATGCAGCAGATAGTGCAGCACAACGAGTGCCACCATCAGCTTGGAGAACTTCAATATAGACATCAACTGCAGTTCTTGGAAATTTATCTAACATTATTGCAGGCTCTAGTGCTTCTTTGATAACTTTGGAAATTTCAATTTCTCTTCTAGAAGGTGCAGGATTTTTTCTCTCAGTTACAGAAAAAGGTTCCATGTGATATCTAACTCTTAAAATTCCGGTATCAGTGTTTGACATGTGTTTTGGATGTACATCTCGTGGACCAAAAACTCCAACTAAAATTTTATTGTCACCGAATTCAATATATGCCGAACCGTCGGCATTTTTCAATCCACCTGCCTTAATCATAATTCGTCTTGGCTCATCAACTTTTCTACCATCACAGCGAATCCCATTTTCATCTAGTAACACTATCTCTGTATCTCTTCCACCCATTATGATTCACCTTTTGATTCTAACATTTCTTTCACTTGGTCAGTTAAGTTAGCAACATGTGCTTTTTCATCTACCATTTGTATTGCTTTTTTAGCCTTTAATAATCCCTCGGGGCTCTCACATGAAACTACTACCCAACCGTTTTGACCAATAGTTATAGCAGCATTCGTAGCCATCTCAATAGTTTGAATCATAGTGCCCTTTTTGCCAATCAAACGTGGAACCTTGCTAGGCGAAATTTTGATCAAGTCTCCAGAATCAATTTTACCAAGATCCCTATCAGCTATGGTAACAAGTGGATCCCTTGTTCTATCAAAATTAGCAATTCTGGCTGCTACGAGATCGCCTGATTTCAACTTTGAGGAAAGCTCATCAGCATGTGCTGAAAAATCCCTTCCAAAAACATCTTGAGCAGGTAAAAATCCCACATAACATGAATTGATATCCAATTCCCAGGATAATGATGTATGAGATACGACTTTACCAATTACAAGATCGTTGATCTTTGGAATGTATTTTCCAGTTAACGGAATTACTTTAACAGAATCATCATAAATTTCTGAAATTCCTATGGTAGTAGAGATAATTTTGTTACCATCAAGGATCACATTTTGTTCAGGTCTGTAAGGTCCAGTTGTCACTACATCGCCAGGAATAACATACTTTCTTTTGTTCTCCATTACTTCATAACCTCAACTGTAGCAGAACCTTTTGTTATAGAACCTAATCTATCAATCACGTTTGGCCTTGCTCCAGCGGGTATTTCAAGTATTGCTTTTAAGGAACCATTATTTTGCCATTCTTCTTTTTTTAGAGACCCTATAGATTTTAGAACAGCATAAGATTGAGAAGCATATTGTGCAGGTATAGTTATTTCAAGATCAAGATTTTCAGATTTCATAGGTATGATTGAACGCAATTTTTCTACAATATCTTTTACCTGCTCATCTACACTTTTTTGTGGGTCTACTGTGATTCTCCCATCCTTTAATGCTTGTTCAATTCTCACTGGTGGATGAGGTAAATGAGTTCTAGGATCAACAAAAGTCTTGGCGATATATGAAACAATTTGTTTTCTCTTCTCCTCGACCATCTTACGTCGTTGATCAGTGGTAAGATTTAGATCACCTTTTCGAAGCATTATCTCAGCGATCTCTAGGACGTCTTCAGTTTTGAAAGCCTTGAGTAATTTTTCTGTTGACGGTTTAGTCCCCTTTCCAGAATCGGTATAAATCTCATCAGAAACCAAGATTGTAGAAATATCTTTTTTCTTTCCAAGTTTGTAATCAAGTGCAGGATCAGGCTTTACCAAAATCTCAAATTTTTCACCTTCGTGAGAATACCTCACTATTGTAACATCAGTCATTTCTAAAATATCATAGGATAATTTGGTATTTATCTTAACGTAAAACCAGCTAGATTTTTATGTGGACTTCGAAAATTTTCTTCTAGGATTTGTCTTCTTTAGAGATTGTTAACAAGGATAATCAAAAAATTTCAATCAAGTTAAAAGGGATTTCTTTGCAGTATGCAAATGCACTTAGACGTATCTGTTTAAACGGTATTCCGGTATTTGCCATAGATACAGTAGACATTATAGAAAATTCATCAGTATTACCTGATGAAGGTTTGGCACATAGATTAGGTTTAATTCCAATTAAGACAGATCTTTCAAGGTTTAATGAACCATCAAAATGTGATTGTCAAAGTGAAACAGGCTGTTCTAATTGTAAAGTTATGTTGGTTCTAGATTCTGGAGACTCTGATGTTACAAGAACGATCTTATCAAATGAATTAACATCTGAGGATGAGTTGGTAAAGCCAACTTCAGATAAAATTCCAATTGTTCAACTGGCACCAGGACAGAGAATCAAAATCGAATGCTATGCAAGACTCGGCAGAGGTACAGAACATGCAAAATGGAATTCATCAAACATTGCAGTTCTCACCGAAACTAACAAAGAAGATGAGAGAATTCTCACAGTAGAGTCAACTGGAGCATTAAAACCAGAACAAATAATCCTTGCAGGAGTGGATGAACTCAGTAATAGGTTAGTAGAGTTTAAAGAAATTATTGGCAAATTAGAAGAATAAACTAAGCATAGACATTATATTTGGGTTTTAAGTCGGATTATTCACATGGTTAATCAAGTTGTCATACGTATGGCAAAAGATCTAAAAAAAGCATCAGTCAAAAATGAAGCGCCTATTTGGGCAAAGTTGGCAGAATATGCATTAAAACCATCCCGTGCCAGACGAAATATCAACTTGAAACGAATTGGTCAACTAACAAAGGATGCCGACACAGTAGTGTTTCCTGGAAAAGTATTAGGAACCGGTGATATTCATCATAAAATTACACTTTGTTCATTTTCAATTTCAAATTCTGCTGCTACAAAAATTTTAGAAAGTGGGGGGAAAATCATTAGTTATTCAGATTTGATAGTGAAACACCCAACGGGAAAAGGAGTGATGATACTTGGCTAATCAAGAAAATGTTGTATCAATAGATAAACCAATTGTTGTAGATGCTACAGACCACATAGCAGGACGATTATGTTCAAATGTTGCTAAACTATTGTTAAACGGAAACCGAGTATCAGTTGTAAATTGTGAGAAAATCATGTTGAGTGGAACAAGATCAAATATAATTAGTGAGCAAAGAGCATTTTTAGAAGTTAACAGTGTAATTCATCCAAGGCATGGTCCAGTACATCCAAGAAGACCAGACACAATTATGAAAACAATGATTCGTGGAATGTTGCCAAGGAAAAAACCTTCAGGCGTGGCAGCTCATAAAAGATTAAGAACATACATTGGTTCGCCTAAAGAACTAGGCGCGTTTAAAAAAATTCAATTTGAAAACGCAAAAATTAAAAGATCTTCTGCCAACTATACAACAGTAGGCGAGATTGGTAAGTTAATAGGGTGGACAGAATGACAACACCAAAAACAGAAATTTATTTTGCAACTAGAAAAACATCTAGTGCACATGTTTACATTACAAAAGGACAGGGCAAGGTTAGAATAAACAATGTACCTGTTGAAATGATTCCACAGGAAACTGCTCGCGAGATTATGTTAATTCCATTAGAAATTACAGGGGATTTAAGAGACAAGATAGATATTTCAGTCAGAGTACGAGGAGGCGGATTTATGGGACAAGCAGGTGCAGTATCCACTGGAATTTCTAGAGCACTTATAGGATGGACTAAATCCAAAAAAGAACCTAAAGATCATCCATTTCCAAAATCCACAAGAGAAGACCTAAGACAGAGAATTACAGATTTTGACAAGTATCTGATTAGCGGCGATGCCAGAAGAAAAGAACCAAAAAAGTTTGGCGGACCTGGTGCTAGAAGAAGAAAACAAAAATCATATCGTTAGACTGTGAAAGCCATAATTCTAGCTGGTGGTAAGGGAACTAGGGGTAAGCCATATACAGAATATTTTCCAAAAGCAATGACACCAATAAACGATAAACCGTTAATTGACTATATTGTAAGATATCTAAATTCATTTGATTTCATTAAAGAAATCATTATAATTTCAGACTTTGAAGGATTGGGGGGTCAAATTAGAAATTATTACAGCAATTTCAAAAATAAAAAAAGGATTACATTTGTTCAAGATACACAGAGTGGAACTGGGGGTGATCTTTTACATATTGAAAATAAACTCAAGGAAGATTCAGAATTTTTGTTATGGTTTGTAGATAACTTATGCGCCATTGATTTAGCCGAGATGAGAAAAGTGTTTAAAGAAAAAAATAGTATAGCATGCATTGCAACCAGAACAAAAAGAAATGAAGAAACAGGATTTGCAGTAGTAGAAAATGGCATAATTAAGGAATTCAAAGAAAAACCAACTATGAAATTACAATTTTCAGAGTGTCTGGGTATTTACATTCTCGGAAAAGATATCATCAAAAGAATTAGAGTAAAAGAAAAACAAAAAGAGATCAATCTCTCATTTGACATTTTACAACAATTATCCAAAGAAGGAAAAATTAGTGCCTATGACATTCAAGATATAGAATGGATAGATGTCGAGTCACCAATGGTTTTAGAAAGACATAAAAAAACTGTAAAAAAAATTATAAAACAGATGGGGTTTTAGATTGTTTTTCAAATTCGGAGATTTTTTTTTCGTATTGTAAAGTTTGAGATATATCATCCAATCCCTCTAAAAGAATTTTTTTCTTGTGTAAATCAATATCGAATGGAATTTCTTTAGAACTTGTTTTAATTATTTGATTTTCCAGGTCTATTTCTATTATCCCTGTTTCGCGCTGTAATTTTTCTACTATTTTTTCTTCCAAAACAATCGGTAAAAGACCATTTTTGAAACAATTACTGTAAAAGATATCAGCAAAAGAAGGAGCGATAATTACTGAGAAACCATAGTCTTGTAATGCCCATACTGCATGTTCTCTGCTAGAACCACATCCAAAATTATCTCCTGCAACAAGAATTTTAGAATTTTTGTATTTTTCATCATTTAAGATAAAATCAGATTTTAGATTTTCTTGATCATCATATCGCCAGTCATAGAAAAGAAATTTACCAAAACCAGATTTTTGTACTAATTTTAAGAATTGTTTTGGCACAATTTGATCTGTATCTACATTCACTTGATCTAATGGAGTTATTACAGTTTTTACTTTTTTGAAAGATTGCATCTTAATTCAGATCCATTTTTCTAACATCGACAAAACGCCCCTCTATTGCAGCGGCAGCGGCCATGACTGGACTTACCAAATGAGTTCGCCCCCCAGTTCCTTGTCTACCTTCAAAATTTCTATTAGAAGTACTTGCACATCTTTCACCAGGAGATAAAATATCAGGATTCATTCCCAAACACATACTACAGCCTGATTCTCTCCATTCAAAATTAGCGTCTATGAAGATTTTATCAATACCAAGATCTTCAGCTTGTTTTTTCACCATTTGAGAGCCAGGGACCACCATAGCTCTAACATGTGGAGATACTTTTTGTCCCTTGATAATTTTGGATGCTTCAATTAGATCTTCCAATCTAGCATTTGTGCATGATCCTATAAACACCCTATCTATTTTAATTTCAGTAATTAGAACTCCAGGTTTTAGATCCATGTATTCAAGTGCTTTTTCAGCACCCTTCTTTTGATTATGATCACCTTTAGAAAAGTCTTCTGGTGATGGGACTGACTCTGTGACATCGCAAGTCATACCAGGATTTGTGCCCCAGCTAACTTGGGGTGCAATATTATCAATATGTAAGGTATAATTTTTTTCAAATTTTGCATCGCTATCTGTTTTAAGATGATCTTTCCAATAGTCTACTAGTGATTCGTAATTTTTTGGAGTGTATTGTCTATCTCGAAGATAGTCAAATGTTTTCTCATCGGGAGCAATTAGACCTGCACGTGCACCTGCTTCAATTGACATGTTACAAATGGTCATTCGCTGTTCCATTGAAAGATCACTAATTCCATCTCCTCTATATTCAATGACTGTACCAGTACCGCCAGCAGTACCAATGTTTTTAATTATTGATAGTATGATATCTTTAGCTGTTACAGCGTGAGGATTCTTACGTTTACCTTCCACCCTAATTTCAAAAGGTTTTGGCTTGTCTAACCAAAGTGTCTGTGATGCTAAAACATGTTCTACTTCACTGGTGCCTATTCCAAATGATAATGTCCCAAAGGCACCATGAGTGGAAGTGTGGCTATCTCCACAAACTATTGTGGTTCCAGGTAATGTAATTCCCAACTGAGGTCCAATGACATGAACAATTCCTTGATTAGGACTTGTAATGTCAAATAATTGAATTCCAAAATCCTTGCAATTTTTTTCAAGTGTTTGTATTTGAATTGCAGAAGTTTGATCTAAAATGGGGAGAGATCTATCATTTGTTGGAACGTTATGATCCATTGTAGCAATTGTTAGGTCAGGTCGCCTTACAGATCTATTATTCATGCGAAGTCCATCAAACGCTTGAGGTGAAGTTACTTCATGAATAAGATGTCTGTCAATATAGATTAAAGATGGATTATTTTTTTTTTCTACTACTATATGATCCTCCCAGATTTTTTCAAAAAGTGTTTTTCCCATGTTAATCATAGATGGGTTTGTACTTGAATAGGCCACCAGATTCAATTATTTTTCCAATGATTTCTGAAAATGGTTTCATCTTGTAAGTTTGTTTTTTTGTAAGATTTTTGATGGTATTATTACTAATATCAATATCAATTTCATCACCTTCAGAAATATTCGAGTAGGCATCCCTTTCAATTTCTATAGGTAGTAAAAATGCCCCATCTACGGCATTTCTATAAAATATTCTTGCAAATGAAAGGGCAAGAACTGCCTTTATTCCAGAATGAGAAAGTGCAATTGGTGCATGTTCGCGAGATGAACCACAACCAAAATTTCGTCCAGATAAGATAAAATCACCCTCCTTAACCTTTGAGTGAAAATTAGGATCCAATCCCTCCATAGCATGTAACGCAAGTTCAGCATAATCATGTATTTTGAGATATTGTCCTGGGATAATGACATCGGTGTCAATGTTGTCTCGTTCATATTTTATGACGTTTCCTTTCATTCCAAATCCCTCGGATCGGTAATTTTACCTGTAACTGCAGATGCTGCTGCTACAAGCGGTGATGAAAGATATGTTTGTGAATCAATATGTCCCATTCGTCCTGGAAAATTTCTATTTGTTGTACTGATACAAATTTCATCTTTTGCCAAGACTCCCATATGAGCTCCACAACATGCGCCACATGTTGGAGGCCCAACTGTCGCACCAGCATCTAGAAATATTTTAAGCAATCCATTTTCCATCGCCCGTTTGTAAATAGAAATTGCAGCAGGCAAAATTTCGGTTCTAATCTTTACTTTTCGTCCCTTGAGAATTTTGGCAGCTGCTTCCAAATCTTCGTATTTTGCACCAGTACAAGAACCAATGTATGATTTATCCAAGTCTACAGATGGAGCTTCTCGTACAATTGAAATATTTTCTGGAGAAAATGGTTTTGCCACAATTGGTTCCATTTCTGAACCTTCGTATTCGTATATTTTTTGATATTGAGCATCATCATCTCCTTTAATTAATGAAATGCCCGTAGCACCTCTACTTGTAAGATAGTCTACAACTTTTTGATCGGGCTCTACTATTCCATTTTTAGCTCCTGCTTCTGTAGTCATATTACATAAAGTCAATCTACTTTCAACTGACATTTCATTTATTCCACCTCCACCAAATTGCATAGTTTTGTATGCACCTCCTTCAGTGCCAATATCACCAATTATTTTTAAAATAAAGTCTTTGGCCATTACATATTCTGGAAGTTTTCCATTTAGCTTAAAGTATAATGTTTCAGGAACCTTGAACCAAATTTTTCCATTCAATAAAACATAAGCAACGTCAGTATGACCTAGTCCACAAGCAAATGATCCTAAAGCGCCAGTAGTGTTAGTATGCGAGTCACCTCCAACATAGACCTCTCCAGGCATTACCAATGCTTCTTCATGAGATAACGTGTGACATATTCCATATTGTCCCATTCCATACTTGAAGTGTTTTTCAATGCCGTAATTTTTTGTGAAATTTGATAATTTCACGATATTTTCAGCAGAGATCTTATCTGGAGAAGGGACAAAATGATCTTCGGCAACCCAGACTTTTGATGGGTCCCACAATTTGTCAACATTAATGCCTTGTTTCTTTAATTTATCAAATACTTTGATTACACCTGGACCAGACACATCATGAATCATAACTTTATCCACATTTGCAAAAACTACATCGTCAGGAGATACTTGTGCCCTACTTGAAGCGCGTGCAAGTATTTTCTCAGTAATATTCATAATCGAAAAAACGAGTATTACAGATTAAAAGCTTTTCAGAACAGTAAAAAAGAAAAGAATCATCAGACATGATGTGCCTCTAACCGTATTACCCCTATTTTCAGAAAGAAAAAGAGAGCGATTCGATATCTTTGAGGCATTGACAGAGACGTTAGATAAAAACAATGAAAGGTTACAAGAGGGAGACGTCATAGTAATATCAACAAAATACATCTCCAATGCTCAAGGAAGGATAATTGATCTAAATAATGTCAAGGCATCAATAAAAGGAATAGATATTTCTAAGAAATTTCAAATAAAAGCTGAAATTGCAGAAATAATTTTAAGAGAATCAGACAAAATTTTTGGTGGGATTTCAGGTTTTGTTATTACTTCAGCAGACAACATAATGGCTCCGAATGCAGGAATTGATAAATCAAATGTTAAAAAAGGAAAAATAGTTCTTTATCCAAAGGATCCATATCTTATTGCAGAACAAATTAGGAGGAAAATATTTTTAAAATTCTTAATACACATAGGAGTTATTTTGGTGGATAGTAGATTGATGCCAGTTCGTATTGGAACATCAGGGGTGGCAATTTCATGTGCAGGAATTGAGCCAGTATTAGATATGAGGTCTGAAAAAGATCTTGACGGAAATCCATTGAAAGTAACTTTTCAAGCAGTAGTGGACAATCTTGCAACAATTGCAAATCACAAAATGGGTGAGGGTGCAGAATCCAAACCGTTTGCAATTATTAGAGATTCAGGAGCAAAGTTGACAGACAGAAAAATTAATCCAAAAGAGACAGCAATATCTCCAGACCAGTGCGTATATGTTAGAGGTCTAACAAATCCATAGAATTATTAGAATTTTAACGGGTTCTGCTTTAAATAGAGGTTTTAGGGGGACAAATTAATGGAGTACCTAACCAGATATCCCAAAACAATTTCATTTCGTGATGGATTAAGACATAGTATTGATGTAGATAGCAAGGGAGTTGAACAACTTCACATTGTAGTTAAAAAGAGCTTTGACGAATTAATGAAAATTTTTACTAGGGAAGGTTTTACTAAAGTTAAATTTGAGCATAAGCAACCAGATCAAATTGGAAATGGTTTGAATCTCAAACTCAAGAAACCTTGGGAAATGCATGTTAGATTAGTAGATCTCAAAAAAGGTTTAATCGGAATCCATGCAGAAGTTGAAGTTTCAAGAGATTATCTTCAGCACTTAGTATCGCAAAGAACACCTGTAGTATACGAAGTTGAAGAAATATTGAAAAAATATCAAGTCGATTATAAGATTTGGCACGATAAAATCAAAAAAAGCGTTCATACAATTGTTGATAATTATAAAGTAAAGCTTGCAACACCTAGCATCCCAGTATTCGCGTGGAAACCAATGTTATTTGTAATTGGAACAATATGCGTATTCTACCTATGGAAATTCATCAATACCATCTAAAATAATTAAAAAAAAGAGAAAAGAGATTGATCATATACCCAAAGTTTCTTCTTTGGTTAGTTCAAGAAAGACTTTATCACCTACAGACAAACCCATTTCTTTGTATTCATGCATCTCTAGTTTTAGCTGAGTAACTCCACTTTGCATGCCCATTCCACCCATTCCAGAAAACATTTTGTTGAGATCCTTCATCATATCATTCATGTTAGTAAATCCCATTACTTTTGGACTGCCAAAAGGAGACGGTGTAGATGTATTTCCTTCTTTAAGGTCTTTAATTGATGATAGCGAGACTACAACATACGGTGAACCTTCAGGTGAAGCATCAATACTTCTTACTACAAATTCTTTTTTCATTAGTTACTCGCTTTTTCTCTATAATTTTAATTTTGATGAGAATTTTGGGCTAGGAGACTAGATTTGAAGATTTAATTACAATTTTTGTGATTTTTAATTAATGATTGAAGATAATCTGAAAATATCATTACAGTATTACGGGATATCACCTTGGGAGATTGAAGTAATTTACGGATATTTGAATTCTAGATTTACGATAATTCAAGAAGAAATCGAATCAAATGATGAAAATTTCGTCAGTTTCTTGAATTTAGATATACCGCTTGCTTTTAACGAAGAATTTTTCAAATGGTTTGATTTTGGACGTTGGGAGAAAATGAAAGATGTTTTCAAAGAAATGAAAAGGCGGAGA
Source organism: Nitrosarchaeum sp. (assembly GCA_016844465.1). GTDB lineage: Archaea > Thermoproteota > Nitrososphaeria > Nitrososphaerales > Nitrosopumilaceae > Nitrosarchaeum. Next base: position 54,202 of record JAERMO010000004.1, read on the forward strand.
GGCAGTGGAAATGCTTTAAAGATTAAAATAAATTTTTTAGGAAAGCCAAAAATAATTTTTGACATAGATATTGCTAATAAGCAATTGTACAATAATGCAATTGAAAAAATAGATTTTGTTTTAGAGTTACTCCCTTATCACCTAGATCCAGAAAAACTACCCTCAGGTATTTTGGAAGTAATTTACAAATTTGATCCGGAGTCAATAAGATGGCGTCTCAATTCTGCAGTTTCTGAAAATAAAAAATATATTTTCAAAGGAAATACTTGGAATGTGACTACTTGAGATCTTTTTGAAGTGGTTCAAGTAAACCGTGTAGTTCTTTGTATTTTAATTCTAAAAATTCCAACGCATTATCAAGTTTTTTTGATTTGCCGTATTTGTAACGAATTAATTCACGATGATGCCAAAATTTTTTCCCATCTTCAATTGAAATGGTAGTAAAATAATCAGGTCCTTTCAAGCTATCTGGAAGTTTAACATCGTGAGGAAAAAATAATTCTACAATAAACCATTCATCACCATCAGGATAATCAGACCCAGTATCCACATCAAAAAATATATGAAGTAAATCAGATTGCATTAAACCATCCTCGTTTATGAAGGGATGTTTAACTCCAGATTTTTTAAAATCAAGATTAAGAAGTTGAGGCTCAAAAAATCCTTTGATAATAGATTTTCTAAATATTTTATTTGCCTCGTTTATGTTCAACAGCAAGGTGATCTACAAATAAACTAGTCTATAACTCATTAGGTTATTCATGTTCTAAATTCTGAGAGAATCAAGTATTTCTGAAACATCAGTAACAGGTAATCCGTTTTCAGAAATTTTTTGTTTTGCGGGAGGATTTTCAAGGTAATTGGGAATTCTGTCAGTTAGTCTAGCGGAATATTGAGAGATTATTTCATTTTGATAAAACACACCTATAGGAATTTTTTGTCCCCATTCTAGGGATTTAATCAAAGCTTGAGACAATTTTTCATTAACTTCTGACTCATCATCATAATGTACCATAGGGTCAAAATGCATATCTTCAAGTTTATAGATTCTAGAGTGTCTTTCCATAGATTCTTGCGCTAAATCTACTCCAGCATACCAATCTCTTGTATTGATATCATTGTAAGTTGGACATGGTTGTAACACATCAAGGAAAGAAAGACCTTTGTGACGAACAGCTTTGATGATCAGATCTTTCAGATGTCGAACATCATAAGAATAGCCCCGCGCTACAAATGTAAACCCACTGGCTACTGCCAATCCAATAGGATTTACGTTATAGTTGGTGTTTGGAGATGGAAGTGATTTTGTTTTCTCACCGAGCCTTAAGGTTGGGGAAGCTTGCCCTTTAGTTAAACCATATACACCGTTATCAAATATTATGTAGGTCATGTCGATATTGCGTCTTCCAGCTGCAACAAAATGGCCAGCTCCTATTCCTAATCCGTCGCCATCACCACCAACTGCTACAACGGTCATCTCAGGATTTGCAAGTTTTCCACCTTGGGCAAAAGTCAAAACTCTTCCATGTAAGGTATGAACACCATATGTGTTGATAAAGTGAGACGTCTTTCCAGAACAACCTATACCAGAAAAAATTGTTGCCTTATCCCGTTCTATTCCCATTTCCGCCAATGCCATTTGTAATGCATTAACTATTCCAAAATCCCCACAACCAGGACACCAATCATTGTGCACTTCAGTTTTGTAATCAGCTAGTTTAAGCGCCATGACTTAGAACCTCCCTTTTGTTTGCTTTATTTTCAACTATCTTTTTTAATGAATCATAAATTTCTGTGCTTGTCATTCCTCTTCCGGTATATTTTAGTATAAAATAATCAATTTCTCGAGAGATGTTTTGCTTGAAAATCTTGCCTAACTGACCTGAATGATTTGCTTCAATGTCAATGATAATTTTTGTATTTTTTAAAAGAGATTTGACATAATCAGATGGGAAAGGATGAATTAATTTAATTTGAATAAATCCAACATTAATTCCCTCTTTTTTAAGCATGGAAATAGCATCCAAAATTGGACCCTTGGTAGAACCCCAAGAAATTATAGTGTAATCATGGACACCAAATGAAACAACCTGTTCATCATCAGGTATTCTTTTTATCACCAAGTCTAGTCTGGACATTCTTTTATCCATCATTTTGATGCGAATCTGAGGATCTTCTGTAATATGACCAAATTCATCGGATTCATCTCCAGTATTCCAAAAAATACCATTATCCAATCCTAATCTAGAACGTGGGGAAATTCCATCATCAGTAAAAGCAAACCGCTTGTATTCCCCATCTACTTTATCTAACAATAGACCTCTATCAATAGAAATCTTTTGAGGATCAAATGATAAACATCTGCATAATTAAAACATCTTCCAGTGTCATAGAAACTTTCTTCAATATCACCAGAGGCATAAACAATTTTTGGAAAATCACCATGTCCAGCATGTACTGCAAAGAGCAAGTCATCTTGTCCATGCCTTGTAGGAAGACCTGTTGAAGGACCACTTCTTTGATACAAAGTAATTACAATTGGAACTTCGTTAATTCCAGCCCAACCAAGTGCTTCAGTCATTAATGCAAATCCAGGTCCAGAAGTAGATGTGGAAGAACGCGTGCCAGTTAATGCAGCGCCAATCATCATGCCCATTGCAGATATTTCATCTTCAGTTTGAATCACAATAGTTGAACCAGGTCTATCATTTTGAATTTCTAAAAGTTCATTGGATTCAAGATAGACGCTTTCATCAGAAGCAGGAGTAATAGGATAGTATGACTGAAATCTACAACCACTGACCATTTTTCCTATCGAAGTTCCAAAATGACCTTGGACAAGAATAGTATCAGGTTGTTTAGTAGTACCAGTTAAAGCATATGAAAAATTATCAAATTTTGATTTAGCGTAATCATATGCAAAATTTGCTGCTTGTTTATTAATTTCTGCTATCTGAGGTTTTTTTGAAAATATAGAATCAATGGATTGAAGTAAAGGATCAAGTGGCATTTTGACTAGCCCTAACGATAAAGAAACCGCAAGTACATTAAACAATCTAACTAATCCTTTTAGTTTCGGATTTTCTGTCTCTTCAGCAAGATTTGACAATATTTCTCGAAAAGACACAGGGTAAAGATTAACACCTTTCTCTTTTGCAATCTCAAGAACTCCTGTAATTGTAAAAGGTTTGTTTTTAGATTCTAATTCTTTGTGTAATCTTGCTTTAAAATAATTATCAAGTGTAAGTACTTCATCAGTGGTTGTTTTATCCAAATCAGAATCATATATTATTCCACCATCTTTAGGAACTTCATTAAAATGTCTGAAAATTGTTTCAGCATCAAAAGAAGCCATTAAAGTAACATCATTTACATTTGAATGAAT
>JAERMO010000073.1 GCA_016844465.1 Nitrosarchaeum sp.
ACTCTTCAATAATGTCTGCAATTGTTTTTCCTGGATATTTCTCTGCAACAAAGTTGCCAAATATTTTTACGGCATATTTTTTGCACAGCTGAGTCCCATTTGGCTCTGTAGATATTCTCTGCTCAAAAGATTCATTAGTTCGTTCTCTTGTAAGGAAGCTAGTCATTTTCTATACTCCCTACGGCTTTGAGCCATAAAACCACTCAGAAAAATACGGGTTTTACGGGTCTTATTTTTGACAAAGCGACTTTCTCTAACACAATATATAATCAAATTTTGAGGAATTACTTTGTCGAAAGACAAGTGCCGGGGTCGCCTAGCCTGGTAGGGCGCGCGCCTGGAAATAATTCACCATAAAGCGCGTTCTCGCAAGGGAACGGGAGTTCAAATCTCCCTCCCGGCGCCATTTTCTACAATGCCAATTTTTCAATAATCTTGCTGAATTTCCAAGGCCCACACTGTGCATCTGAACTTTCACTTTCAAACATTCCTTGCTTGTTTAGACGATTTACAATAAATGCAGAAAATGGTAAAGCGCCTGTAGCTCCGGGAGAATTATAATTTAAAATATGAAAAGACATTGAATTGTTTTTAAAAATTACATCTGGAACAAATTTTCCATTTTCATCTATTACTGAGGATCTAATTCCTGCTGTTCCTTTTTCTGTAATTTTTCCCGTATCTATTTTTGGTAAGAATCGCTTAACTCTATTAATCATTACTGATTTTGACATTGAGGATCTAATTTCATTTATTGCAAGTTCTTGAAACTGTTTATCAAATATTGTCTTTCTTGCACCAGACCTAAGCATTTCCAACATTTTTGGAATAAATTCTTTAATATTTTCTATTTTATTATATCCATATGGACTAAACACCGGAACTGCATTTGGTCCAATTTCACAACCCCCATCAACTCGAATAATCCAATGTGGATCTAAAAATGGATAATCTGGATATTCGGGTACGGAATACACACTTGTTTTTGTCAAATTATGATATTCTTTAGGGGTTTTCCAATACTCTCCTCTGAAATGCACATCTGTAAATTTCTCTGCAATTCCAATTTTATGTGCAATATCTATTGCTTCACCTCCAGCTGCATTGATAATATAATTTGCGACAATTTCCTGTTGTTTATTTAATATAATTTTCCACTTGCCATCAACATTTTTGATATCTGTTACTTTACTGTTTAACAGAAACTTTATTCCATTTTCTGTACTGTCTCTCATCAAAGAGTCAGTAAATTTAGAATAATCTGCAGAACCATCTTTGTATACATAGAGTGCGGACTCACATTTTATTTCAGGTTCTATTTTTTTCAATTCATTTTTTTCAATTAATTTGATGTCCTTATCTTGTAATCCATTTTGTTTTCCCCATTTCAGGTATTTTTCAAGTACTTTGGTTCCTTTCTCCTCAAGAGATACCTCTATCACACCATCTTTTTTAAATGGTAATTTTTTTAGGTTAGCGTACTCTTCCCACATTTCATAACCGTGGAAGGCCGCTTTTGCAAAAATCTTTTTTCTCTCAGGATCATATAGGTATGGGGCATGAACTTTTCCTGTGTTTCTTCCACTTGTATGAAATGCAACACTACGCGCTTGGTCTACTACTGCAATCTGTTTTGATTTATTTAAAAAAGAGAGAAAATATGAAATCGATGTACCTAGTATTCCTCCACCAATAATTACAAGATCAAAAGTATTGGTCAATGCATTTCTATTTCTCCTTCGTCAATATTAAATTGAATATATGACAATCAAGATTAATATCTTATAAAATCAGCATTCTTGATATGCTGCCTGACAGATGCTCAATTATGGAAAATGGAAATCAATGTGTCAATCCACCAGAATTTGTAGTATCTGTTGTGGTAGAAAAAGACGAATATATGGTTGGAGTTACCTGCGATAAACATAAACAAATAGTCTCAGGAAAAATTCAATTTCTTCAGACCCAAGATAAAATACCTTATGGAAAAATCAGTTTCTCTTCATTAAAACCAGTTGGGACTGACTGCATACATGGTGATCCGGATGATTTTGTCCATTTAGACACATAATGTTCATAAAAATTGAAATAATTTCTTTTTAATCATATTGTATTGCTTTTGGATATTTTATCTGATTTATTAAAAATTGATGACGTTTTATTGATTACAAAAAACAACGCTGTTGTCTCTGAGATCAGAAGTAATTCTTTACACATTAAACAGAAAGAAAAATGGATTACGATTGGTGACAATGATGGGCCAGCTCACATGCACATTAACTCTGAATTGATACAAATTGCTGAGTTTATTGAAGAAGAAAAGCCTGATCGTACAAGCTTTAGCGTTCAATTTTTTGATCAAAATGGAGAACGCATTTTAGGTGCATTTTTTACAAAAATGTATGATCAAAGTAATAATCTTAACTTTGAGAGAAAAAAAATTTATGAAAAATTATGTAAAAAATATGGTTTAAAAACTCGGTTTTAAAAAAATACCTTGTCTGAAAATGACAAAGGAGAAAAACTTTTTTTATTCTTCTAATTGTTTTTTCTTCTTTTCTTTTTCAGATTGCTGTTTAGCTAATTCTAATTCTTCATTTGTGTGTTTAAATTTTTTCAATCTATTCTAGTTTATAATCTTCATATAAAAACTTCACAGTTCTTTATGTAATATGATGATAAATCTGAATTAACTTTTAATACCCTACTGAATAAATGGGTTTTTTTCCACTAATGCCTAAATTCAAATTTTTTACTGTGATTTCTGCCATTTTTACTCTTGTTTCCTTTGTTGAACTTCCTATATGTGGTGTCAAAACAACATTTTGTATTTTTGTTAATGGGTGATTTTCATTAATCGGTTCTGATCCATAAACGTCCAGAGCAGCACCTGCAATAAATTTTTTATTTAGTGCTATAACAAGATCTACTTCATTGATAATTTTACCTCGTGATGTATTAATTAAAAATGCTGAATTTTTCATTTTTTTAAAAATTTTCATATCAAATAACTGATCTGTTTCTTTTGTATGTGGAGCATGAATTGAAATTATGTCGCTTTGAGTTATTAGTTTGTTTAATGTGACATACTTTAATCCAAGCCGTTTTTCTTTATTTTTAGAAACAGGTTTTCTATTATGATATATAATTTTCATATCAAATGATTTTGCACGTTTTGCAACAGCACTACCAATTCTTCCTAATCCAAAAATTCCCAACGTTTTGCCCTGAACGTCCATTCCTACATAATCGAATGCACCATAAATTTGCCTCCATTTTCCATTTCTGATTATTCTATCACCTTCAGACACTCTACGTACAACATCCAACATCAAAGAAAATGTTAAATCTGCAGTTGCGTCCGTAAGTACCTCCGGAGTATATCCCACACGAATTTTCTTTTTCTTTGCATATTGTGTATCAATATGATCAATACCGACGCTATACGTGCTGATGACTTTGAGATTTTTTGCAGCATCTATCAAATCACTGCCAATTTTGTCATATGGAAAACAAATCAATCCTTCAATATTTTCTATTTTAGATCGTAATTTTATTTGCGAAATTGGAATTTTCCCTGTATGGATTTCAACCTGATACCTCTCTCTTAATTTTTTTAACGCAAAGTCGTGAATTGTTCTGGTGAGGAAAATTCGTTTTTTTCCCAATACCCATGAGATTTATCTCAAACCATTTATACGATTTCTTTCTAAACAATTAGGATGTCGTCTAAGATCAAAGAAGAGGAGGAATTTGCGATTTGTATAACCTGTGGTAATTCTATTGAAAAATGTGGTTGCGTCTGTCCCTATTGCGGTGAGCGAGACAAATGTGAATGTGCATTGTTTGATTCAGTAACTGGTGGTTAACAGAATTAGTTCACCACATTATTAATACTCAAAAATGAGATGATAGTTTATGAGTTCTGCTGATTTTACGTGGTTAATTGGAGGTCCCCAAGGGAGTGGAGTGGACTCTGGAGCTAATGTTTTTTCTAAAGTTTGTGCTCAAATGGGATATCAAATTTTTGGTAAAAGAGAATTTTATTCTAATATTAAGGGTGATCATAGTTACTTTGTAGTTAGAGTTTCTGATAAAGACATTCATTCAAATGTAAATGACATCACATTAATGGCGTCTTTTGATGCTGAAACAATTTTCAGACATTTTAATGAAGTTTCTAAAGATGGTGGAATAATTTACGATTCTGATTTAGATAAAATAACTACTGATGAAGTACATACTCTTGATACTTATTTTAAAGAAAGATTGCACAAAGAATTGGAATCTAAAAATAAGCCTTTTACCATCACTGGAGTCCTTGAGATTGCAAAAGAGAAAGGTGTTAATCTTTATCCTGTTTCTTTTCGAGAACTCCTATCTAATCTTGCCGAAGAGACAGAAAATCCAAAACTTAAAGGACTAGTTAGAATGTTTAATGTACTTGCAGTTTCATTATCACTAGGATTAATTAAAATGCCTCTAGATCCTTTACTCCAATCTATTGATTCAATATTTTCAAAAAAAACTCAGATAGCAGAAATTAATAAACAAGCAGCAAATTATGCCTATGACTATGCTAAATCAAAATTTGATAATTTTCAATATAGTTTGACTGGTACTGCCAAACGACCTGATACCATTCTTGTTCAGGGTCATTTTGGAACTTCTATAGGAAAAATGGTTAGCGGTTGTAGATTCCAATCGTACTATCCTATTACTCCTGCTTCTGACGAAAGTGTCTATTTGGAATCACACGAACTCTTAGAAATTCAAAATGATAGACCTGGTTCAACCATTGTTATCCAAACTGAAGATGAAATTTCTGCAATGGGTATGATGATTGGTGCTGCCTTAACTGGTACGCGTGCTTCTACATCAACTTCTGGACCTGGTTTTGCATTAATGACTGAAGCACTAGGTTGGGCTGGAATTAACGAAGTCCCAATCGTGATTACTTTGTATCAAAGAAGTGGACCTTCAACAGGACTTCCTACAAGACACGGACAAGATGACTTGCTCTTTGCAGTGCATGCGGGACATGGCGATTTTCCAAAAATTGTTTATGCTTCAGGTGATATCGAAGAAAGTTTCTATGATACCGGACGATGTTTTAATTATGCAGATGTTTATCAAATTCCTGTTATTCATATGATGGACAAATTTCTTTCGAGTTCTGTTGTAACATGCAAAAAATTTGACACTCAAAAGATTTCAATTGATAGAGGACTATTATTAGATAAAATTGAAGGGGAATACAAGCGATTTGCTTTTACTGATGATGGAATTTCCCCCCGTTCTAGATTAGGATTAGATAATGGCGTTTTTTGGAATACTGGAGACGAATCCGATGAATTTGGCCATATCACAGAAGATCCTCAGATTCGTATTAAAATGATGGATAAAAGAATGTCTCGCCTAGACTTGGTACTAAACAGAATTCCTAATGATGAACAAGTAGTTTCATTTGGCCTATATGATTATACTA
>JAERMO010000074.1 GCA_016844465.1 Nitrosarchaeum sp.
AATACTTGAAAATACTGGTGTTGTTGTTAAAGGCATTGAACAAGGACTCCTTGATTTTCCATCAAAGAGATTTGATGAAGAAGTTTGGCTTTGTTGGAAATACGGTGAGACTGAAATAAAATTCTGGCACGAAAAAGATTCAGGTTTTATGGGCAGAAAACCAATCGAAGTAAGTGATGAATCACTGATTTGATAATTATTTTCTGTATCTAATTAATGAAATGTTCTTTTCTAAGATCATTCCATCCATTTACTAAATGAACAACAAAATTGTCCTTATCATTTGTACAATATCCACATGTACATCGTGTCAATTTGAATCCCCCCTACTTTCATTTGACCAATAATTGTTAAACAGTAGAGATTTCGAATAAATTATTGTTTCTGAATTTGTACAAATTGCTCTCATCTCTTTGTTATTTCCTGTGGCGTTTTTTATAAAAAAGAGCACTTCATCATTGTCTTTAATCAAGAAGCAGAGGTTATCTTTTACAGTAGAGCACAATTCTTTTATTTTTGTCTTATCCATATTCTCAAAAATATATTGTGATTTTTTTGAAATTGGTGATAGTATTTTATAATCAATTGCACGTTCTTCTAATGCCTCAAAGAAATTAGCATGATAAAATTTCATCATGTCTTTTTCTGATCCAAGAATTCTGCACTCACTTTTTGCGTTTAAGATCATATCAAATATTTTACTAATTACTTGATTTCCTCCCTGTAACACTTGGAATTTTTCCTCCTGTTCTTCATCCAACTCATTAACAAAGCCTGGAATTTTCTTCCATAATTCTTCCAAAACTGGTCCTGACTTTTCTAATTTCTTTAAACGCTCTGTTTCAGCACTTACTAAGACATGAATTGCATCTTGAATGGGCACTGTTGAGAATTTAATTGGGTGTTCAAATGTAGCAGAAACCATTCCTTTGTTTTGAAGTGCTGTTAACAAGTGATATGTTTCACTTCTTGGAATGTCTACTGCCTTTGCAATATCTGATGCTGATCTCTGGCCTATTTTTCCAAGATAAAAAAATACTTTTACTTGATTTGCTGTTAATCCAAATGTTCCAAAATAGTCTTTAATTTCATCATAATTTGCTTTATCCACGGGAAAATTGCCTAATTGTAACATACTTGATGCTATTTCCATTATTGGAAATATTGAGTTTTGATTTATAACTCTGATCGCGTAATTGTATACAAATACCTACAAATAACTACATTTGGAAAATTTTAAAATTTTTTGCTTTTTACCATGCCTATTTTTTTGATTATTTGTAAAAATTTATGCATGTTTATTAAAAAATTGAATGTTTGTGACTATTGTGAAAATTTGATACTGTCAATTCCATCTTGTGGCAATTGTGTCTTTTAGGCGTTAACCTATCCCACAATTCGGAAATATGCTATTGATTTTTTCTTTAATTGAAGTATTTGGCATCGCTTTTGTTAAACTTGGCCGTAGTTCAGTTTTGGCCAAAACAACATACGCTGTATTTGTTTTATTGATAATCTCTGTTTCAACTACCTTTTCTGTTCCTGCAAGTTTATTTCTTAGCAAAAATATACCTGCAAGAACCAATACGGCTGAAAGTATGTCTACAGGTGTAATTACTTCAGAAAGAATTAGCCCGGAAAATAGTATTCCAAACACTGATGTGGTTGAATATAATAATACTGTTCTTACTGCCCCAATGAGTTTCAATCCCATTAAGAAAAACAATGTAGACATTCCAGTGCCAATTATGGACATTATCAAAATGTTTGGCAATTGTACCAACTCTACATTCATTGGAATCTGAAATAATGCGATAATTGAAATTGTAATTGCTGCACAAGTAAATGATATTATTTGTACTGTTTTTTTTACATCAAATTTGTCTCCAAGATATTTACACAATGTAATGTCTACTGCATACAACAATCCTGAAAAAATTATCAACAAGTCTCCTGTTACAATATTTCCCAAGCTAAAATTGTTTTGATAAAGATCATTTCCTATAGGTATAGCCATCATTCCTATGATGATCATAGAGAAAGGTATGCATTCTTTGATATGTAATCTTTCTTTGAAAACTAACATGGCAATAACTAGAGCAAAAATTATTTCACTGTTGCTAAATATGGAAGCATTTACTGCAGTTGCTGTACTTATTCCATAAAAATATGTGATTAATGCTGAAACTTCGGCTGCCCCAATTAACATCATAAATATCACATCCTTTCTGATAACTTTGGAAATTGTAGATGATTTTTTTACTAAGGGTGTAAAGAATATTCCACAAATAAAATAGATCAAAAATGCCATTACAATTGGATTGATTTCAATTTGGTTGTTTCCCCCATCTAACATTGGTTTGCAAATGACGTGAATCAGCGCTGCTAGTGCTGCAGCTAAGATGATAAAGTAATATCCATAATGTGATTTTCTTACTAGATCTAATACACTCATTCCCATATTTGGAAATGTGACCGATCTTTAATAATATTCTCTAGTGTGTTTGAAAAATTTGACTTGATTTGTGCCTGATTTTTTTATTCATCTCCTACTTTGACAATCTCAAATGAGAATCCATGACTGTTATAATCCTCATTGGCGATTCTGTATCCTATTTCATTTAATATTGAATTCATTTGTTTTATTATGAAAAAAGGCCAGTTTTTACCAAGATCATGTTGAATTATAATTTTAATTATATTGTTTGTTGGGATTAATCTAAATTGTACATTCATGTTTTGACATCTTTTCTTGAATAGATCCAAAATAGAATCCAAGTTTACATAGCCATAAAAATAATTCAATGAATTTTTGAGGTCAATGGTACCTGTTGTTTCTGCTATTTTTTGTATTTTCTCCTTAGAATTTGAATCCATTAATTCACGAAATGTTGATCTGAACATTGATATCCAACCCATCTCACTAGTCAACTCATTCCAATTAACTTGTTTTTCTAAAAGATGATTTATCAAAGTATTGAGACTGATTTTCTGTTCAATACATTTTTCATGTAATTTACTGCTCAAATCGGAATCTATTCTGATCGAAACATTGTCTGTTTTTCTGAGTACTCTGTTTTCTTGTAATGTCAATTTAACCGATCTCACTTTCTACGTGTATGTTATTCATTTTTCTACCACTTTGCTTATTTCCACTTTTGGTGATATGCATTGGTGTGTTATATTCAAACACTTACTACTTTATACAAATAATTACATTGTAATTACTTGTGTTATTATGTAATAATTCATGCGTAATTCTTCTAGTATTTTCTGCATTCCTGGAAAAAAATTAGTAAATTGTTTTTATTTTTGGGAATCATGATAAAAATTAAAAATATTTTCCGTATTGGCAATACTGTTATTTCTAAAATAACACTCCAATTAGTTTAATACTTATCATTTATACAATATTCTGTTGGAAAATAGTTTGGATAATTTACTGGCACCCTCTTTACGTAAATCTATTGAGGAAAATCTCGGTAAATCCACTTTAAACAAAATTGAACAACGATTAATGGAACGTCATGGTATGGGTATTGCCCAGGCAATAAAAGACTTTTACAAATTTGATGGTGTATTAAGAGAGTTTTTTGGAGCAGGTGCAGATGGATTGGAAACAAAATTCCTACAAAATATCATCGATCTAACCCAACAAAAGAAAACAACTGGTAATTGGATTACACTTAAAGATCAAGATTTGGCTAAAATATTTCTAGAGTCATTCGCAGATGAAGATAAAAAGGTAATAATTGGAACTGTTTTGGATGAACCTCTTATTATTGCTGATATTTTGAACCATTGCAAAGTACCTCAAACCTCTGGTTATAGAAAAATAAATCAGTTGATTGATCATGGTTTGCTTATTTCAAATGGATATGAAGTATCCACTGATGGTAAAAAAATAAAAAAATATGAAACTATATTTGATAACGTAAAAATGGATATAGAGAAAAATGTTGTAGTAGTTAAAATTCAATTAAAAAAGAGTTCTTTCCAAGAGAGTACTATATTACAAGTAATTCCAAGTTAATGTAATTGTATGATGTTAAGATTAAAAAAAATTAATCGTGAAATATTTAAGGATTCAAAATTATAAAGAAGTAAATGAATTTAGATATTGTACCAGATAAACTAGGAAGCCCGATTAATTACAAAGTATTAGTAATAATTGGTATCCTTGTAATTGGGTTTCATATTGTAGTAAATATTTTGGAAGACTCTAATGTACTAATTTATGGTTTTTCAATGATTATTCCAGCAAGTGTGTCTGTTCTTGGCTTCCTTACTGCAAGAAGATATGCTGGAACTTTGGTCTATTCAAGAGCATACACGATGCTAGGGGTTGCATTTTTGTTGATGTTTTTTGCAGAATTCACTTATTTTGTATATGAACAAATTTTAGATCTAGAGCCATATCCCTCAATCGCAGATGTGTTCTTTTTCATGTTTTATCCTATGTTGATTCTTTATTTAATAATCAATATCCGATTCTTTGCTCCACAAATCCCAAAAATCGGAATGGCTACTATAATAGGAACTCCATTATTTGTAACTCTTGCATACATTTACTTGACAATATCTGATATTGGTAGTTTTGATTTCTATTATGGAATAATTTTTGTTGCTGCGGCATCAACTACTTTAGGTCTCTCGATCTATGCATCCAGTATTTTTAAGGGTGGATTAATTGGAACCGCATGGTTAGTTCTAGTCATAGGAATTCTGTTAGATGTTGTTGGAGATACTTGGTACTACTATATTGAAGCAATTGAGACATATACTTTAGAAGAACCAGTTAATCTGTTTTGGTATTCCTCATACTTGCTTATTCTTTATGCATTATACAAACATAAAAAATCCCTTTGATTTATCATAATATCTAAAAAGTTTATCTAACCTTATCTATTAATTTCCTATCAAATGTTAAATCACAAAATAGAAAAACGTGATATTTCAAAGATCAACCTTTTTGGCTTATTTGCTAAAGAAATGATTTTCAAAGATGAACTAATTTGGGCTCCAACGGATGATGCAATAAAGATGATTCCTATAACTGAACTAGAAAATCTATCCTTACATGAACAACAAGATTGGATAGATCATTGCTATCAAATAGGTGATTGTTATTACATGGATACTGATGATACACGGCTAATGAATCACAGCTGTGATCCGAATACATCGGATTATCCTATTGAGAACCCCACAATGATCATTGCCGCAAGAAATATTGAAAAAGATGAAGAAATAACTTGGAATTATTTACCCTTTATGAATCCCTTTCAAGTTTTTCAATGTAATTGTGGAAGCAAAAACTGTGTAAATGTTGTAAAAAAGAATGCCGTGGTAAAAAACAATTCTTGATTAATTGTTTTTTGATGTTATTATAATATTTTAGAATGACGTTGCAAATAATATGTCTAAATTTTGCAATATGTCTAAATTTTGCAATATGTCTTTGTGCCTGTTTCTCTTATTTTCA
>JAERMO010000017.1 GCA_016844465.1 Nitrosarchaeum sp.
TGTGTTTGGTAAAAATTCCACAATTAATCTAAAAATACCATAAGCGCCAATGCCGATCATTGCAGGTGATAGTAATGCACTAATTGGAGTTGGTGCAGAACCATGAACCCATGGAAGCCATATGTGGAACATGAATACTGCCAGTTTGACTCCAAGTCCAATTGAAATTGCAATCGCTGAAAGCATTAGAATGTCTTGTGGAATTTCTGATTCTTGAATATCTGCAAAGTCAAAACTTCCAATTGTAAGACCTATCATTAAGAATCCTAATAGTAGAACAACTGCACCTGCATGAGTCCAAAACAAGAACATTAAACCGATTTTTCTTCTTGGCCCAGCACCCCAAAGAGCAACCAAAAAGAAAGCAGGAATCAACATTATCTCAAAGAATACATAAAATTCAATTAGGTTTGTAGATAGTACAGTACCAAGCATTCCCATTGCAAAGACAAGATAAAGAGCAAAGTAAAGTCCAGACTTGGCATTGACATAGTTTGAAAGTGAAGATGATTCAATTATTGTCGAATTACCAGTATCTGATGTGATTTCGTGCCGTTCTTCCTCATATTGTTCATGAAACCTGTGAATCATGTATGGTTTTGAGTAAAGTACCAAGATTGTGCTAAGTACGTAAATCATAATAGCAAATGGTGATGCCAAACCATCTAATAGGAAACCAAATTCACCAAATTGATCTGTCCATGGATAATGTTCTTCGGTAGTACCACCAAGTGCCGCATTAACTAGCAGTACAGTAGTGTAAAGCAGAATTCCAAATGTAAACCACATTGCAAGTGTAGGACCAAATTTTCTTCCAATTATGTATGCAATTGGTGATAATAGTAAAGGCAAGAAAACTGCCTGTAAAAGTGCATATTCCATTATCCTTTCAGGCTCCTAAAGTCTGCAATGTCAATATTCTGATACATGCGATAGGCTACAATAATTAATGAAAGCCCAACTGCAACTTCTGCGGCAGCAATTGCAATAGAAAATAAGGCTAAAGTTTGACCGCCGCTATTGGGTATGAATCTGCCAAACGCAACGAGGTTAAGATTTGCAGCATTAATAATAATTTCAACTGCAAATAACATTCGAATGGCATTTCTCTTTACGGACAAACCATAAATTCCAATGCCCAGCAAGGCAATAGACACCAAAACAAAATCAATCAGTTCGTTGCTCATTATTTACATCCTCCCTTCTTGCTAAAACTAGTGCGCCAGTAACTGACCCCGCTAAGATAAGTGCCATTAGAATCAAAGCTGGCCAATAATATGTTAGAAAATCTGCACCAATATTTCTAAAATCAACTGCTGGTTCATCGGTAGTTATTGATTTGATACCAGAATCCATTATTACTGAACCTAATGCAATTATGAAAACAAGCATCAATCCAATACCGGCAAATTTTCTTCTTTTATCCTCAACTTTCTTGAAGATGAGCTCTCTTTTTACTAGCATAACAGTGAATAAAATTAAAACTGCGATAGACCCTACGTAAACTACTAATTGAAACATTGCAACAAATGGTGAATCCAAAAGTAAAAAGAATCCCGCAATTCCACCAAGTGTTCCCATTAATGCAATAGAGCCATAAATTAGAGATCTCATTTCAAGAGCTGCGATGGCAGAGCCAATTGTAATAACAGATAATGCGAGAAATACAGCATCAGCCATGAGTTGCCCCTCTACTAGTAATTTTTATTTCAGAATCTTGAGAAACAAATGGTTTTACTTGGAGTTGAGCTGGAGTGTAAATCAGCCCTTCTTTACTAAATGAAGAAAGCTCATAGTCATTTGTCATGTATAATGCATAGAATGGGCATGCGTCTACACATAGTCCACAAAAAACACATTTACCATAATCAATTTGCGGCATTATAGCTTTTTTATTTTGTTTCCATTCATTAGGAACCTTCACCATAGCAATTGCTTCTGCTACTCCTTCACATGCAATTGAACATAATTGACAACCAGTACAATGATCATGGAATAACATATGACGACCTTTGTAACCTGCAATTCCAACACCTGTAGATGGATCAAATTGATACCCATCACCAACAAACTTTAGTTTCTCTTCAGGATATCGTAATGTGAATCGTTTAATCGCTAAGTGTTTAATTCCTGAATTTAATGCCTTGATAATTCCAGTAGCTGTATTCATTATAATATTCCTCCAGGTCCCAAGACTCCAGCGTACAGCAAGCCGAGTGCTATAAAGATGTAAACGAATGCCAGTCCAATTAGTTTGTACCAACCAAGACTCAATAACATATCAATTCTAATTCTTGGGAAAACTCCTCTTGGCAATAGAATGAAAAATATCACTCCTACTGTTTTTATTACAAACCATAAAACACCGTTTAGCATCTCTTGTGAAAATATCGGCAATCCAGGAATTTTAGCAGTGATTGGACCCATAACTATTCCTTCATTGATGATTTCCTCAGGGAATGGAGGCCAAATCATTGGTCCAGTCCATCCACCAAGGAATAAAACAACAAACAATGCTGCAAATGCATAAAGTTTCAGATATGTTGCTAATTGAACTAAACCATAAATCATTCCAGAAAATTCAGTCAACCAACCAGCAACAATTTCACTTTCTGCTTCTGGTAAATCAAATGGAATTCTTTCTAGTTCGGCCAATATCGTAATAAAGAAAATAATTGCACCTATTGGCAAAAAAATAATCCAAGGGAAATTAGTTTGACTCTCAACAATTTCAGAAAGATTTAGAGTTCCAGTAAGAATTACAACTCCCAATAATGAAAGAATCATTGGAATTTCAAAAGACACCATTTGATGTAATGCTCTTATCCCACCAATGAATGGGAATTTACTATTTGAAGACCACGCAGAAAGAATAGTAATGATTGGGAAGAATCCAATTATTGCAAAGACGGCAAGTAATCCAACATCAATGTCTGCAACTACCCAACCTGGTGCAACAGGAATTAATGCAACAAATGCTGCCGCTGTTGCGACAAATATTACAGGTGCTGCCCAGAAAATGGGTTTGTCAGCTTTTGCAGGAATGATAATTTCTTTTGATATTAACTTAAGCCCGTCCCCCATTAATTGTAAAATTCCTTCAAATTTTCCACAGTAGAAAGGACCTACTCTAAGCTGTAGTTTTGCTAACATTTTTCTTTCTACAAAGATTGTTCCAGCTGCAATTAACGCTGCAAATCCAAATCCAGGGAAAGCCACAATCTTAAACAAATCAGTAGTCATGAATGCTTTTAAAATTGGAAGAGTTCTGGAAGGATCTGCCAACCAAGTCAATGCAAGAAATGGGGTAAGTAGTTCCCCGTTGATTACAGGCATTTCAATATAGAATAAAATCACCTGAACCGCAGGAAGGCCAATTAGTACAAAGATTAAAAGTATCCAGAACGCATTATCTAAAATAGATTTTACAAATTCACTAAATTTGAAATTTGGTGCAATGACAGACATTTATCTATCTGCCTCCACTGGCCAATAGTTAAGACTCCAATATACGGATGGCATGTTTCCAAGTTTTTCTCCTTTGAGAAGATATGGTAATGCTATAAGATTTCTAAATGATGGAACACTTAGTTTTACTCTATATGGTTCAGGTTTTTTATCTGAAACAATGTAACAACCCAAAGAACCTCTTCCAGATTCTACACGTTTGTAAACGGAAGCATCACCACCTTTTGGATTTGGTTTTAATTTTACTCGCACAGAACCAGACTTGGGCATTTTTTGTAATGCATGTCTAATAATTCTACAACTTTCCAGCATATCAAGCCATGGAATTTTTGACCGTGCATATGAATCACCTTCTTTAAGTACATTGGTTTGGAAATCTAATTCTTCATAGACATCGTATGGTTCCTTCTTTCTAATATCATAGTCTACACCACTAGCACGAAGAACTGAACCAGTTGTACCTAATCTAATTGCGTCCTCACGTGATAAAACACCAGTATTAGCAGTTCTTGCAATTAAAATTGGATTATCATAGAAAATGGCGGCATATTCTTTGATTCTTTTTTCAAAATAATTTACTTGCCTTAAACAAACATCTTCAAAGTTTGGTGGCAAATCATTTCTCACACCACCAGGTACAAAATGAGCGTGAGTAACTCTAGCTCCAGTCATTTTTTCCAATAGATCAATTAACAATTCACGATCACCTGCTGGCCACATAAACATTGTTGAATGACCTAAAAATATTCCATATATTGCAAGCCAATACATTGTGTAAACACATCTATTCAATTCAGCTGCAATAACTCTGATGTATTTTGCACGTTCGGGTACTTCAATGCCAAGAAGTTCTTCAACTCCCAAAACATAAGGATATAAAATATTACAAGAATCATGAATTACTGGTCTTTCCAAGTGTGGAATATTGGTAATGTAGTTTCTGTATTCAGCCATCTTTTCTTCACCACGGTGAACATAGCCCGGATCAGGATCACATGCAACAATAAAATCACCATCAATTTGAACAATAATTCTCATGTGTCCTGAACCTGGATGCTGTGGTCCAACATTGAGAGTCATAATTCTCTCGTCTACTTTCTGAAGTGCTAGTCCTGGTGGTAATTCCGTGTTCATTTCTATCTTCCTTTAATTGCAAAGTCCTTTCTTAGAGGTGGTAAATCTGCCCAATCTTCTGGCAAAAGTAATCGTCTATTATCTGGATGTCCCTGAAAGAAAACCCCAAACATTTCAAAAATTTCTCTTTCATGAAATTCTACACTATAAAATATCTCTCTAAGGCTAGGGAGTTTAGTCGCATCATTTCCAGGAATTGGATTTTCTTCTCTTTGTGCCCTGGTTGCCAAAACGAGAATTTGTCTTGATAATGAAGAATCAGTGTATGAACCTAAATGATAAACTACCTCGATTTCTTTATCTTGAGGATAATCTACGCCAGATACAGATTCGGCATGATCAAAATTCAATACATCTCTAAGAAATGAGGCCACTTCCTTCACATCATCTCTGCTAACATTAATTCTAACTCTGTCGGGTTTTACAAATGCCACTTTAATTCTTGTACCAAATTTTTCAACAATTTTATCTGCAATTCCTTTTTCGAATTTTGGTAATTCTGGTTCCTTTTCTACCGTGCTCACTTTAGTAGATTTAGGATTTTCCTCAGTTGTAGTTTCAATTGGTTCTTCGTCAGAATCTGAACTCATTATACAAACTTCCTAGCCTTCATTCTCTTGATTTTTTCTTGCAGTAACATACATCCTTGAATAAGAGTTTCAGGTCTGGGCGGACAACCTGGAACATAGACATCTACTGGTAAAATTCCGTCGATTCCTGGAAGTACATTGTATGAATCAAAGTAAAGTCCGCCAGTAATTGCACAAGCTCCCATTGCAATAACATATTTTGGTTCTGGCATTTGATCATAAACTAAACGTAGACGTGGTGCCATTTTTCTTGTAATAGTTCCTTGAACTACAATTAGATCACATTGTCTCAGAGAACCAAATGCTTCGATTATGCCAAATCTTTCAACATCATATCTGGGACTAGATGCAGCACCAAATTCTACACTGCAACACGCTGTTTCAATATGTACAGGCCAAAGTGACCAAATTCTACCCCAATTGATTGCATATCCTAATGGTTTGTCAATTGCTTTTTCTAAAATATCTCCTAGTTTTCCAATAAAAACATTTGCGTTTTGTGGCGTTATCAGTTCTTTTAGCAATTTAATCCCTCATTCTCATAATTTTGATTTGTATAAAAAACTACCATATTGTTCGTTTCCCTGATTGATACAATGCAAAAGCCATCGCAGCAAACATAATTGCCAAAAAACCAATAATTGGAAGAGTAGCAGATTTTGGAAGTTCCAAAAGTGCACTGCCCCATGCATACAAGAAAATTGCCATAACATCAAAAACAACGAACATCAAAATGTAAGCATAGTACTGCATCATAAAGTGAGTTCGTCCTTCACCTGATGGAACTTGTCCACATTCCATTGGCAAAAATTTAACAGGGTTACTTTTTTTCCGAGGAGAAATCATTCTAGAGATTAAGAGTGCAGGGGCCATGGCTACTACTGCAAATCCAAACATCAATACTACGGTACTATAGTTGCCCGCTAATTCCCCGACCAATTTAGCTTTGAACCCAAGTTTTTGTATAAAAAGGTATGCACTTTTTTTAATTCAAATTCAAGAATATTTTTTTGTAAAGTACTTAATAGGAGAGCGCCTGAATGCGATCATGTCACTAAATATTGGAGACATTGCTCCTAACTTTGAACTTCCAGACATAGATCTAAAATTGAGGACTATGGATGAGTTTAGGGGCAAAAAAATTATTTTATCGTTCTTCGTTGCTGCAAGCTCTCCAGTTTGTGAAAGCGAATTGTGCACATTCAGAGACTCTTGGAGTGAAATGGTAAATCTTGGTGCCGAGGTAGTTGCAATAAGTAATGACGGTCCATTTGCAAACAAAGCATTTGCACAAAAGCATCACTTCAATTTTCCAGTATTGGCAGATTATAACAGTAAAACAATCCGTGATTATGATGTTTTAATGCCCCATCTATTACACATAAAAGATTACAATGCTGCAAAACGTTCTGTGTTCATCGTAATGGAAGATGGAAAGATTGGATACAAATGGGTATCTGAGGATCCACTAAAAGAACCAAATTATGAAGAGATTAAAAAATTTCTAAAATAGAGAAAATAATCTATTTTTCATTCTATTTCTGCAACAATGTCATTTTTAGCTACAGTTCCACCGATTTTAATTTTGATGGATTTAATGAAACCAGTTTTGTGAGCTTTTACAGCAACTTGCATTTTCATAGATTCTAAAGTACAAACTAAATCACCTTGTTTTACAGAATCACCTTCTTGAACAGCAATAGAAACAACTTTTCCAGGAATTTGACTTTTCAATGTTATTTGGGTATCAGAAGAACCCTTACTTCCAGAATTTTTGAAAACGATTTCATCTAATCTAGTATGCATGTTAAGTGTAAGTGGTAAATTATCAATGATAAGATTCATCTCGTTTATTGAATTTTCAAGATATTTTGCTCGGTGATATTTTTGATCTAGTATAAATTCAATTCCTCGAGAATCCATTTTTAGAATTTTTATTTGATGTTCCATGTCATTGATTTTGATTACATATTCATTGTTACCAAGATTTTCGGAAATCGCGCCATCAAATGTTTTCTCAATATCTTTTATTTTGTAATCCATGTATCCTCAACTCAATTTATTTTTCCAACTAGAATTATCAGAAGTGTTTTGTACACGACTCTTAAAGTATTCAGAATAAATAATTGCAGCTGCTATAGCAGTTTCACTTTTTTCAATTTTTTCTTTCTTTAGATCTTCTTTTAGTCTATCAATAATGCCATAACGATTTAGAAAGTCCGTAGTAAGTTGTCCATTTTTGTACTCTTCGGTGTTCAGAATTGTTTTGTAAAGTGGTATTGACGTCTCAACGCCTTGAATATAAAAATCGTTTAGTGCATTTAACATTCGAGTTCTAGATTCTTCGAAGGTTTGACCCCATGTGCAAAGTTTTGCCATCAGAGAATCATAAAATGGAGATACTGTACATCCAGGATAAAGATAGGTGTCACATCTAACACTTGGTCCAGATGGAATAGTTACGTCAGGCACAGGACCAGTAGAAGGGGCAAAATCAAAGAAGGTATCTTCAGCGTTTATTCTACACTCAATAGCATAACCATTCATTTTGAGATCTTTTTGTTTGAATGGAAGTGGTTCGCCATTTGCAATATCAATTTGTAGTTTAACAAGATCTAGCCCAGATACAAATTCAGTAATTGGATGTTCTACTTGCAATCTAGCATTAATTTCTATAAAATAAAATTCGCCATTATCTGCCCTAAGAAATTCAGCAGTACCTAGATTAGTATAGTCAACTGCATGAGATGCTTTAACGACTAATTCGCCAATTCTATCTCTTGTTTCTTGATCAACTATGGGTGATGGAGTTTGCTCAATAAGTTTTTGATTGCGTCTTTGAATTGAGCATTCTCTTTCAAAAATATGAACAGCATTTCCATGCTTGTCTCTTGCCATTTGATATTCAATATGTCTAGTTTTTTGAAGAAATTTTTCAACAATAATTGCAGATTTGCCAACTGCAGAAATTGATTCGCTTGTAACTGTTTCAAATCCTTCTCGTAATTCTTTATCATTATTTACTAATCTAATTCCACGACCACCTCCACCAAAAACTGATTTTAATAATACAGGGTAAGATATGTCGTTTGCAATGTTTAATGCCTCTTCAACGTTTTTTACAAGACCAGGACTTCCTGGTACCGTTGGAACTTTTGCTTTGAGCATGGCGGATTTACATTGCATTTTATCACCACAAAGCTCCATTGATGCGGAAGATGGACCAATAAAGTTTATTTTATTCTTTTCACATTTGTTTGCAAAGTCAGAATTTTCAGAAAGAAAACCATAGCCGGGATGAATTGCATCTGCACCAGAGGACAATATTGTTTCAAGAATTTTTTCTTGATTGAGATAAGATTTTGCAGGAGCCGCTTCACCAATATGATATGCTTCGGTTGCTTGTTTTACATGTAAAGAATTGTAATCTTCATCAGAATATACCGCTACAGTTTTGATTCCAAGTGCTTTGCATGTTTTAATTACACGTAAAGCAATTTCTCCTCTATTTGCTATAAGAACTTTCTCAATCATATTAATCACAAATTGATATTACCATGTTTCCTTGGAAGTTGTTTTTCTCTTTTGTTTGCAAGCATCTCAAGTGCTTTGATCAACATAGGTCTTGTTTCGGCTGGATCAATTACATTATCTACAGTGCCATGAGATGCTGCAACATATGGATTTTCAAATTTTTCTGAAAATTCGCTGATAAGTTGTTTTTTGAGGGTCTCAGGACTGTCAGCATTGGATAATTCCTTTCTATACATAATTTTTATAGCTGCTTCAGCGCCTAATACGGCACAACGTGCAGTTGGCCAGGCGTAATTGATATCAGTTCTTAGGTTTTTACTTCCCATAGCAATGTAAGCACCACCATATGCTTTTCCTATGACAAGTGTAATTCTTGGAACCGTTGCCTCACAGTAAGCGTATAGAAGTTTACTGCCATGTCTAATAATACCATTATGTTCTTGATTAGAACCAGGCATGTAACCAGGAGTATCAACAAGTGTTATAATTGGAATATTAAATGCATCACAGAATCTAATGAATCTAGCTGCTTTGTTTGATGAATCAATGTCAAGTGCACCAGCAAGATATAATGGTTGATTAGCAACAATACCAATTGCTTTACCATTTAGTCTACCATATCCAACCACGATGTTTTGTGCAAACAATTCATGAATCTCAAAGAATTCATGATTATCAACAAAAGAATGAATGATTTCTTTCATGTCATATGGTTGTAAAGGATTATCAGGAATTATGTTAATGATATTATGATCAAGTCTGTTTGGATCATCATCAGTTTTTAATTTTGGTGGTTCTTGAGTATTATTTTGTGGGAGAAAAGAAATTAGTTTTTTTATATAATCCATACATTCGTATTCATTCTTTGCAACAAAATGTGCAACGCCACTTTTTGCTCCATGTGTCATTGCACCACCTAAATCATCAAATGAAATTTCTTCCCCCAAAACTGTCTTTACTACATCAGGTCCAGTAACAAACATTGTTCCTACTTTTTCAACCATAATTACAAAATCAGTCATTGCGGGTGAATATACAGAACCGCCGGCTGATGGTCCAATGCTTGCAGTTATTTGTGGAATAACGCCAGAAGCTAATTGATTATGATAAAAAATATCAGCAAATCCATCAAGACTCATAATTCCTTCTTGAATTCTTGCTCCACCTGAATCCATTATTCCAATTATAGGACAGCCCGTCTTAATTGCATGATCCATAAGTTTAGTAATTTTTTTAGCTCCCATTTGACTTAGTGTGCCACCTAACACAGTAAAATCATAAGCAAACACAAAGATTTGTCTACCATTTATTGTTCCATAACCGCCAACAACACCATCAGTATAGAACTTTTTTTTCTGCATATCATATTCATGATAATGATGAGTTATGAGTGGATCAATTTCAGTGAAAGTGCCAGCATCTAATAAAAGGTCAATTCTTTCCCTCGCGGTGAGCTTCCCTTTATCATGTTGATCTTTGATTTTATCTTGTCCTCCACCCTGTAATGATATTTTATTTCTCTTTGAATATTCCTCAATTTTTTCGGAATGCATTTGATAATCTAGAAAAGAAATCTGCCTATATTAATTTAGTTTGATTTTTTTGGAATTTGCCATAAACCCACTTTAGTTATTTTAAATGCGGTAATTTGGAAAGGATGGTTTTGTACAAAATGCCAGTTATGAATTTAGATTTAATAGTGGAAAGTTCTTTTTTACTGATTTTTGGTAAGAATCAAAAGAATTTTTTTCCTCACTACATTTTTTACATATACATAGCTGAGAAACCCTCTGAATATCACAATTATCTCTAAATTCACACTGTAAACATCCGGCTGAACTTCTACAAACTATACATTGAAGTTCATTTATTTGAGCACATTTTTCATGTTTAACACCTAACCCTTTTGCCCATAATCCGATTTCATTTATCTCAATTTTTTCATTACAAATAATACATGTACCTGGAAACTTCATTGGAATTTTTCTCCAGCTCATTGAATTAACTCAATCTCCTTTTCAATAATATCACCAAAGTTTTCGTCTAGCTTAAATTCTAATTTTTTATTTTTTATACAGAATAACACATAGGGAAAACATGTTGTAATAAATTGACTAGAAGATGAATGTAATTTCTTTGCCATAATAGATGATAATGCTTTGATTTTTTTTCCATCCCATCTAATACGATTTAGTAGTGGCCATGAAAGATTGTATTGTGTATATCTTATTCGTTCATCATGCTGATATAATCCAACCAGAATTTCATTAAGATACCGCAGTAATCTCCAATTTTGAGTTTTCATAATTTTTCCATATAACATATCAGCTTTAGAAATAATTTCCAAGAGTTTAGCAAGTGTGTCGTTATCTAAATTACTTGTAATAATACTAGAGTAAAAAGCATCGATTTTTAGTCTTGGATCGATTTGTATAGAATATAAAACACCTCTTGCTTCGTCAATTGAATTTGCTTTAAAAAATGCATTAATACCATCTTCCACATTTATGCTTTCAAATGATTTTTCTGTTTGAGGATTAAATCCTGTAACAAGAGATTGAGTCAAATTAATCATTGAACGAATATCTCCACGTGATTTATCAATGATTTTGACTATAGATCCAGGACCAAGGTTTGTATTTTCTTTTTTCAAAATATTTTCAAGATAGACTTTCAAAAGTCGTGGCGGAATTGGTTTAAAGGAAATGGTTTTAACGACTTTTTTGATACTTTTCATTTTATCTGATGTATCCGAATTTGCAGCTAATACAATTGGAATTGTTGGTTCTTTTAAAATTTCAATTAGTGCTTCTGCGCCACCATAGTCTCCTCGTCCATGGATTCCATCAACTTCATCGACAAAAATCATGGGAATTCCCAATACGCTATTATTTCCTAGAACTGGTGAAAGAATTTCATTAATTTGAGATTTACTTCGTACGTCACTTGCATTCAAGCCAATCATATCATACCTAAACTGTTTTGCGACAATATAGGCGATAGTTGTCTTTCCAATTCCGGGAGGACCAACTAATAGGAGTGGTTTTGTTCCTTTTTTCCATTTTGTAAACCATTCAATTATTGAAGATCTAGATTCTTCATTACCAATCATGTCAGAAATATTCTGAGGTCTATACTTTTCAGACCACATCAATTTAATCACTTGGGGAGTTTAGATTCAAATTCTGACCATTTGTTTGCTTTTTGTAATTGATTATACCAGTATTGATTATAATGCTCAACAGTCAAAAACAAAAACTCTAAAAATTCCTTATGTGAAAATCCTTCCGGTAGTAATTCAAGTGCTAAACGAGCATCTTGCAGATACAAATTGCTTTTTTCAAGAGTTATTTCAAATCCTTTCTTGACGTCATTTGATAGTAGAGTATAATATAATGGCCAAGAAGGAATTTTTACGAATCCATTTTTGATAGAATCTTCGATTTCATTTCCACATCCCACGCTTTCAGCAGCTCTTGCCATTCCTAAATAGAAAATTTCTCCAAGAGGTCTTTCTGCAAGAGCCATGTTTCGGCCAGCTGTGCCCATCACAGAACGATATTTTTTGTAAGATAGAGTCATTTCTTCTTCGGTAATTTTGGTTGGTTTTGATTTTAATTTTTCATCAAGATATTGACCCACTCTAGCATCTTGGAATCCTTTTTCAAATTCTTTAAGAACTTCATCTCCACCTTTAGAAATTTTCTCTCTAGCTAATTTCAAAATATATGGATTCATTAGCTTGTAATCATCTAAGTATTCCAAATCTTCGTCTTTGTCTACAATTCTATCCATTGGCTCACTAAGATCAATTGCCAAAATATGACCCTCAACCACATTTTGTCTTAATTTTGGATCTTTTTTTCCAGTATACTCTGAAGCTCCATCAAATAACGCATTAAACACAGGAAAAGTCATTTTTACAAAATTCGAATTTAAAATACGTAGAACTCTATCTTTAATTATTTCTGGGTTTTCCAATTTTGATTTTATGGCATGGATTTCAGAAGCTTGAAGGATAATTTCAGTTGAACCTATTTCATTTCCAAACGCTTGTTGTGTGGAATTTGGAGAAGGATCAGATTTTATTTCACTTAAAAGATCTCTAGCAAATCTATCTGCAAAATTCGGAAATTCATTTTCTGCTTCTTCTTTGTATTGACTAAATAATTTGTAACCTTTTGATTTGAATAATCCTTGTTTCATAATTTGTTTTCCAGGTTTTGTACTCATCAAAGATTCTTTGCTTACAACAGATTGATCTTTTCCACTCACATACGATGAGCTACTTTATTGTTATTTATGCTTTCAAAACTAGAAAATTTCTTTCACTTAAATTACGAA
>JAERMO010000075.1:0-5434 GCA_016844465.1 Nitrosarchaeum sp.
CGTTAGGGTACATATGGTTCAAAAACTCATCGCAAACAAAGGAGAAATTCTCTCATGTAATACAAGTGTCATAATTACTGATTTTGAAACAGGTGAATTGATTTGTCAGAGTTGTGGAAGGGTTTTGCAAGAAAAGGTTACGGACACAAGAAAAGATTGGATTTTTTCAGATGAAAACCATTCTCATATCGGACCTAGAACCAGCATAACATTTCATGATATGGGACTTTCAACAATTATTGGGAAATCAAATTACGATTATGTTGGAAAATCATTGGGACATGAAATGAAACAATCCATGAAAAGAATGAGATTGTGGGATTCTAGAAGCCAAACAAAAACCACTTCAGAGAGAAATCTAAGAATTGCCCTATATGAAATGGGTAAACTCAAAGAAAAACTAGGCCTCTCTGATGCCATAATTGAGAGAGCTTCATATCTCTACAGAAAAGCTGCAAAGGCACAACTAGTACGTGGCAGAACTATCAAATCCATAGTTGGAGCATGTGTGTATGCCGCATGTAGAGAACTGGATGCTACTAGAACAATCATTGATATTTCAAATCATCTTCAAGAAAAACGAAAATTAATTGCAAAATCATATCGAATGTTATTCCAAAAACTAAGACTTGTTATTCCTGTAACCGATCCAATTAACTGCATCATAAAATTTGCAAATAACTTGCAATTACCTGAAACCACTAAACGCGAAGCCATAAAAATTTTTGATATACTAAAGGAAAAAGAATTGACTGCAGGAAAAAACCCAAATGCAGTAGCTGCCACTGTAATCTATATGGCATGCATCAAAACTAATGTAACTTTAACCAAACAAGATATTATGAGAATTTCTGGAATAACTTGCGTGACTCTTCGTAATAGATTACTGGATTATAGAAAATATATTGAATTAGTTTAATTCTAGGTGTCTGGTAATTGACATTACTTTTAAAAAGTGTGCTTTGACAGATAGTTTTATTGGTATCAGATATTGTAAAATTGTATCGACACAAAATTATTTTAAAAATAATACAAATGTCGCCATTACAATTACTATTGCCACAAAAATTATTGTATTTCTAACTCCATGATATGTGGTAATAAATTCACTCATGGTGTATTTTACCATCCATTGAATTTAAACAATATTTTATATTTTCTTAAATTTTATTTAATAAGTCAATATAAAATTAGAAATATTTCTGGCGCTTATATCAGTCGGAAATCTTCCTTCATAGTATTTAATACAACATGTGTAACTGTGTTTTCTACATTTGGTATTGTTGATATATTTTTGATAAAATTACTTAATTCCCCTCTATTTTTGAATTTGCATATTACTAAAATATCTGCATGACCCGTAATATCATAAACGGCACAAACATTTTCATTTTCTGCAATTTTACTTTCTATCTCAAGCATCTTTCCTTTTGTTGTTGTGACTTCAATTATTCCAGTAAGGTCATAACCGAGTATTGTGTGATCAAGATTTGTAGTATATCCTGTTATAACTTTTTTTTGCTCTAGTTTTTTTATTCTAGTGAGTACTGTAACAGTTGACAATCCAAGTTTATGTGATAATTGTCTTGCAGATGATCTTGAATCTACAAGTAAATTTTTTAGAATTCTTGTGTCAGTCTCGTCAAATTCCATGTTTTTTAATATGTGAATAAATATTTAAGATTTATCATATTTCTAAATGAATGTTAATGAATTATGAATATTTTATTATGTTCATTTAACTTTACATGAAAGTAATGAATATATTGTCAAGTATCGATCCTGTATTTTAAAAGTTTCAAAAACACCATGAAATTCTGAGATTACAATCTAAAATACCTTTTACCAAAAATTAGATTTGGAACGTGACCTACACGTTCACCTTCTAGTTACAGCATAGACAGAATATTGAAATTTTTGACCCGTATCATAACTTTTAACTAATGTAAAATGATAATCATTCATTTTTTTGACCATCTCATACAGATCAGCACCAATAACGATTTGATTATTTTGTGCAAAATGATTAATTTTTGAACACATATTCAGTGGTGGACCATCATGTCTAATGATGAATCTTTAGATTGCATTAAAACAACTGCGCCATAATCACAACTTATTCTATAATTAATACATGGTAAACCTTCATTTTTAGCACATGCGCATAAATGATCATGTATTTCAACCATTTCTAAACATCCCTCCAAACATGACATGAAACCATATTTTCTTCCCTTAGAAGATGCTGGAAAGAAAAATAGCAGACTATCTCCGACATTTTTTATTACTCTACCGCCAAATTTATTTAATGTATTTGCCATTGTATTGAGAAAAATTTGATAATATCTTGACATTTTTCCAACAGAAAGACTTACAGTTATCTTTGTAGAGTCTACCATGTCTATTACCCCAACGCAATAGCTATTAGTTTGACCTGAAAATGCCACCATGTAATCTGAAATACTCATACTGGAATGCTCTAACAATTTTACGGAAAGTGGTGGGTTGGAAATATTTAATTCCGACATTAGTCTGATATGAATCAAAAGTATAAAAAATTTAACTAAATTGATCTTTTCATATGTTCATAATTTATTTATTGTATATTAACTTTTAATTTTATGCTTCACATTTGTTTGATATTTTTATAAAAAATAAACAACGTGGTTTGTTATCCATACATTACATCTCGTATAATCTGCATATGAAATTTAGTGACAAAATGCAGACTAACCATGGATAATTAACAAAATGGTATATTAGTATCGCAACAGTGTAATTTTATTCTAAAATAATCTCATCTTCTTGTTTCCATGCAGGTTCTACAATACACAAAAATCGTAAATTTGTTGATCCTATGTTTTCTATGTATTGCTCTGACATAGGCGGGACATACATTGAATCATCCTTTTCTAATTGATATGATTCGTGTTCAATTTTCAAAATAGCCACTCCTTCTAAAATATAGTATATCTCTGATGATTTTATCTTGTGATTCCGAGATTTTTTTCCTGGTTCAAGTGTAAATCGTGCTAAACTAAAGCTAATTCCATTCAGTGTATTGTGTGGGTGAAAATACTGCTTTATCTCTGATCCTTCATTTCCCTGAATTGATTTTATTTCAGAACCTTTTTTGATTAACATCTTAAATTAAAATTACACTATTTTTGTTACATCTGTTTTAAAATCTGACTCATACCAAATCGTTTGGTATTCTAAATTTCGGGATTGATGAAGATTGATGGCAATATGTGAAAATATTTTTTTCTTGTCTATTGAACCATGAGTGTGAAGTGTATTTGATGGAATGTATACTGTATCTCCTTCTTTGAGGCTAATTTTTTCGATTCTCTTGATTTTAAAATTTGTTTTCCTTACGCCATACTTTCTAAATATTTCTAGACTCCCTATTCCTTTAGTGACTATGAGAATTTGATTACCATTATGCAAATGCAATTTTGTTTTGGCACCATCTTGAAAATAAACATGATAAATGTCTTGTTCTTTTGATTTAATTTTAGATGACACATCTTTCATGTGTACTTTATTAGTAAACCATTCTGAATTGATCTTTCTTTTGTCCCCGGCAGAGTAAATATTTGATTTTTTCATTTCTGTATTGTTAAATGCATCTTATATCTATCTAAAATATATTGCTTCAAGTGTGTCTAGATCCTCGATACATTTCTAATTTATTCTGATAGTAATTGAATAAAATACAATTAGTTTTATTGTGAATAACCTTTTTTAGAGTTTTACCATTTTTCTGAATTGCTCATTACTATGTAGTCTTTCAAATATTTTTTCTTCTTTGGCCCAACTTCGAATCATTTTCGGGTTTAATGTAATTGCTCTTTTTAACAATTCCAATGATTCTGGAAATTCTCCTAATGCCGACTTACTTCTTGATTTTGCATAAATGATATTGGCATTATCGCTGTATTTTGCAAGTATCTGATCAAAAATTTCTATTGCTTTTTGATGATTTTCCAACTCTGCTAACTCTATTCCCTTATGAAACAATGCATCCATATGACTAGGATTTCTTTTGTAAACATTTTCAAAACAATTCAATGCCTCTTCATGTCTTTTTAATTTACCAAAAATAATTCCTTTATAGAACTGGGCATTGGGTTTTCTTGGATCTACTGAAATTGCTTTATCTAAAAATTCTAACGCTTCCTCATGATCCTGCAGTTTGTCAAGCAATACTCCTTTGTTAAAATACGATGGACCGTATTTTGGGTCAACACTAATTGCTTTGTCATAACATTCTGATGCTCCTTGGATATTCCCCATCTCGGCCATTGCAATTCCCATGTTGTTAATTGCAGCAGCATCTTTTGGGTTTATCTCTTCTAGTAAATAAAAACACGTAATCGCATCACTGTATTTTTTGATTTGATTTAGTGCAAGCCCTTTATTGTATAATGCTGTCGTATTCTTAGGATTACTTTTCAAAATTTTATTAAATAATACAATTGCTCCTTTTGGTTGATTTTTTTCCATTAATGACATTGCATTATACATCAAATCCTCATCGTCTTTTTTTGAGTCAAACATGTTGATTTCAAAAATTTTCTGAAGCTAAAATAATTTTGTTAATGTCATCTTTACTGTGTGCATTGGATATTGCCCCTAGTTTTCCTGGTAAAAAAAATATTCCATCTTGTGAAATCATTTTAAAATGATATTTGTGGAGCAACTCAGTATCACATTTTGAAGCTTGTTCTGAATTTACAATCTCAGTGACTCCATTTTTTGCAAAATGTGTCATGAATAGTGAACCCATTCCTGTAATGATTACTCTGTCTCCAAATATTTTACCAAGTTCACTTCTTGCAAATTTTCCAAGTGAATTAATTTTTGGATAAATTGCATTTTTTGTTTGCTTTAACTCACTCAATGTTGCAAATCCCGAAGTCATCGATACAGGATTTGCCGAGAATGTCCCTCCACCAATATATGCTCTCTCTGATTTTTTCTTTCCTGTTGTATCTGCGCGTTGCATTATTTCTTTTTTTCCACACATTACACCAATTGGCATTCCGCCACCTACAATTTTTCCCAGAGTGACAATGTCTGGATCAAGTTTCATGGTGGGATACAAACATCCAAATCTAAATCTAAATCCAGTTACAATCTCGTCTAGTATAAACAATGATCCATTTTTATGAACAAATTCTTGTATCCCTTTAAGGTATTCAGATGTGGCCGGAATGCATCCACCACCGCCTAGTACTGGTTCTATTATTACTCCTGCCAAATCACTGGAAACTGTTTTGAGAATTTCTAATGATTTTTCTAAATTATTAAAAGGAATTGAAATTATTTTCTCCTCATTTACTATTCCACCACTTTCTGATTCTGTAAATGGCCAGTTTACACTTTTCAGTAAATCTGATGTGTATCCATGCCATCCTCCATCTATTTT
>JAERMO010000075.1:5449-6433 GCA_016844465.1 Nitrosarchaeum sp.
TCTTTCCAGTTACCGAACGTGCTAATCTAACTGAATACATTGTAGCTTCTGTACCTGATGTGACATAACGAATTTTTTCAGCTACTGGAACTGCTTTTGAAATTAATTCAGAAAGTTTGATTGTTTGTTCGTTTACTGTTCCATACATCCAACTTTTTTCGATCTGTTTTTTTAACAAATCTTTGACCTTTTTAGGCCCATGTCCTAAAATCAAACTCCAGTGACCCATCCAAAAATCTATGTATCTGTTGTTATCCACATCAACTAAATTTTTTCCTGAGGATGATCTTACTACAAATGGATATGGCTCAAAGAATCGTATGTTGTGACTAACACCATTAACATGAAATTTAGATGATCGCAAAAATAATTTTGCAGATTTTTTTGTCTTTTTTTTGTAATCTGATACTATGTCCATTTTCTTCTCCCTTTTACTGGAAATTCAATGGATAATTTAATCAATGATCGATTATTTTAGGCATGGTTTATATGTATTTGAAAGGTTTAACCTTCTGCATACGTAACGCAATAGGCGGCGCTTGTGATGAAAGTATGGTAATGCACCATTTTGTGATTCATAGGCCTCCAGTTACGCATACAAAATGAGGATCTGATCAAATGATCAAATCTGAAATGTGAAGATTATGTGCATCCGTCAATTCCAATATAGTACAATTGTACTTCAATAATCGAAATAAACAGAATCCGGTTGATCCTGCCGGACCTGACTGCTATCGGATTGATACTAAGTCATGCGAGTCATTGTAGCAATACAAGGCAGACGGCTCAGTAACGCGTAGTCAATCTACCCTATGGACGGAGATAATCTCGGGAAACTGAGAATAATATCCGATAGAACATTATGCCTGGAATGGTTTATGTTTCAAATGATTTATCGCCATAGGATGGGACTGCGGCCTATCAGTTTGTTGGTGAGGTAATGGCACACCAAGACTATTACAGGTACGGGCTCTGAGAGGAGTA
>JAERMO010000076.1 GCA_016844465.1 Nitrosarchaeum sp.
ATAGAAGGAATACAGGGAAGCACGGCAATAAATGGTAAGGAAGGATGGATTCAATTACAATCCGTTCAATACAATGAAACAGATCTTGATTTCATAGCAGGTTCTAATACAAAGACCAATGTTGAATTTGCCGACAATCCCAAACTCACTCTAATTAAAAAAGTGGATAAATCATCGCCTGCCATTCTTGATGCACTTGCTTCTGGAACCAATATTCCAGAAGGTAAATTGTTTCTCTGCAGAGATAACCAATGCGATGCAAATATTCCATTGTCAGATATTTATTTTCTGGATTACAAAATAAATTCAAATCAGGACAATATCCTAGAGACTATTATAATATCATTCCAACCTACAAAACAGGAGGTAGATACGCTAGTAATCCCTGATTGGATTAAAAATAATGCCAAGTGGTATGGAGATGGCGCTATAGAACAATCTGATTTCACCAAAGGCATTGAATTTATGATAAAAGAAAAGATCATGAACATTCCAGATCTTCCTGCAATCTCTTCAGGAACTTCAGAGTCCAAAGTTCCAGACTGGATAAAAAATAATGCCAAGTGGTGGGCAGATGGACAAATATCTGATCAAGACTTTGTAAAAGGCATCCAATTTTTGGTAGAAAAAGGAATAATTCGAATCAGATAAACAAAATATTTCAAAGTCATAATGAAAACAAAAAAATAGAATCTGATTTTCATCTACACTGAGATTATTTTTACAAATTGTTCCATGTTCTCAAAGGTTAATTTCAATACGCTATGCATCTCCATTGTTTTCTGCCCAACAGTCGCATTGCGTCCAAGTACAATTAGGACAGTCATATGGTGTATCGCTGGTTCTGCATTCTGAAGGAAGGCAGTTACAACGTGGACATTTAATTTCCATGGATATTTTTAGAAAACATGTTTTGAATATATTTGCATTTTAGAACAAAATGTCAACAATTCTCTGAAATTTGTATTAACTTAAGGATTTAAATGGATTCAAACACATGGAAAATAAGATATGCTTGCATACATTTTGTTAAATTGTATGCCTACACTAGAAAAAAATATTATTGAAGATCTAAACAAAATTCCCGAAGTGATTGAGGTTAATGGCATAATGGGAAAATACGACATTATTGTTAAAGTCACAGGCAATCTCCCCGATGAGATAGATGCAGCAGTAAGAAAGATAAGATCAGTTAACGGAGTGACTAGTAGCTATACCATGACTGCAATTTACGGTCAGGGCGGTTCAATTGACAAGAAAAAAGATTAATTCGTACGAATGAATAAAGATAAATTCTACAAATCTTAAATCTCAACTCGTCATAATTATTTCATGAAACCTGAATCATGTAGAAATTGTGGGAAAGAGTTATGGCGAAGTCAAAAAAGCTGTCCTCATTGTGGAGTGGATAGAGACCAAGATGACCCGCGGATTTCCTAATTAGTTACAAATAGTAATCAAAAAGATGACGATTCCACAATAACCCATTTTATTAAAATCAAAATTTGGCAAGGGTATAAGAGGTATTTATCTACGCCAGGTAAGGGATTCGAGCCCCTGCACGCTTGCGCGTAGCCGTTTTCGAGACGGCCGCCGTACCACTTGGCTAACCTGGCAAGAAATCTTAGAAGCAGCAAATTAGAACAACACAACAAATGCCGTTGCATGAAGTTAGTCTATATTAAATAATTCGTCTTGAAAGCGCTTAATTATCTGCACTTTTGATTTATTCCATTCTTGCTCAGAGATATGATCAGAAAAAATAGAGTGAAATTCATAAAAGGATTTTGAATTATCCAAAGTAGCAATCATTTGTTTTTCCTCTTCAGTTAATGGAAAATATGAAACAATTTTTGAAAAATCATTTTGAGAGTCTTTTTTTATCTGATATATTTTTTCTTTTAAATTTACAGGTAAATTCAAATGATTCATTATTTGGTATGGTTTTTCTTTTTTATATATCCAATCGTAATCAAAACAACGCCTGCCAGTATCCACCCTATAGAGTAACCAGACAAATCTTTGGAAAAACTAGCATGTGATGTAACACCAAGATTTATTGCAAAACTTACCATGCCCCCAATAATAAAACTGACCCCTGCCCAGAATAACCAACTCTTCATAATATACAAAAAAATAGAGAAAACAGGTATTTCAACTAGTGATTATCCAAAAGATAAACACAAAATAGTATAAAAAATCAATAACAAACAATGGGACTGAATCTAAAAGAACTAGTAGTCAGAGAGAAAACAACGTTAGAAGCTTTTTCATCAAAAGTCATAGCCATTGATGCCTATAATGCAATTTATCAATTTCTAGCAAGCATACGAGGTCCTGACGGATTACAGCTGTCAGATTCAGAAGGTAGGATCACCAGTCACCTTAGTGGATTGCTCTATAGAAATATCAACTTTTTGTCTTTAGGAATAAAACCAGTATACGTATTTGATGGAAAACCACCATCACTAAAAACTGCAGAAATTGAAAGGAGAAAACAAATCAAAAAAGATGCCACTGTAAAATATGAAAAGGCAATTGCTGCAGGGAACATGGAAGATGCAAGAAAATTTGCGCAGCAAACAACCAGCATGAAAGATGGTATGGTTAAAGAATCAAAACAAATTTTAACTTTTTTTGGAATTCCATACATTGATGCACCCTCTGAAGGAGAGGCGACTGCTGCACATCTGACAAATACAGGACAAGCATATGCGTCAGCAAGTCAAGATTTTGATTCAGTATTATGCGGAGCAAAAAGACTGATTAGAAATTTTACAAACAGTGGAAGAAGAAAAATTCCAAATAGAAACACGTATGTGGAAATTGAACCAGAAATAATTGAAACACAAAAAACATTAGATTTTTTGGGAATCACTAGAGAACAGTTAGTAGATGTTGGAATTTTAATTGGTACTGATTTTAATCCAAATGGTTTTGATAGAATAGGCCCAAAAACAGCATTAAAAATGATAAAGCAACATTCACGATTAGAGGACATACCACAGATTCAAGAACAGTTAAATGAAATTGATTATGACCAAATAAGGAAAATATTTCTTGACCCAATTGTGGGGGATGTAAAGGACATTGTATTTGGAAATGTAGATTATGAAGGAATGGCAAATTATCTAGTCAAGGAAAGAAGTTTTTCAGAGGATAGAATACAATCATCATTAACTAGACTGAAAAAAGCTCTGGAAAAAAAGAGTCATAATTTAGACAAGTGGTTTAGTTAGATTTCAATATAACGTGAGCTTTTCGTTATTAAACACTTTATATGTAAAAATATTCTAGTCACGAAATTAATTTAGAAAATAAAAAAACAGAGTTTCTCTGTAGTATCTTTTGAACATAATAGTAGTTAATACAAATTCAATTAAAGATAAACTAAGTCATCTCAAAACTAGAGTTGTCACCGAAACTCCCAAACGGATTCGGTCTTAAACTCTAGTCATTAAAAAAGAGATTAGAAATTATTTTTATTTTTAAAAGAAATGGCTTCATTTTTGTACCTAAAAAACTGAGTTAGTTGTTCATCGTATGCTGCATTGAATGGCTTTTGTAGGAATCGCAGATTTACAGTTGTTGCATATAGAAATAGAAGCAAGACCGCATAAACTGATCTATCAAATCACGGAAAACGTTATCTTTGCTTTATCGGAATTTAGAAATCGTGGATTTATTTACCATGTCTTAACTCGGTAAAATGTTTAAACATGATTATCCACTCCAAACTATATTTTGCTCACTCCAAACATGCATCAATTTTCAAAGTTTAAAATACAAGTTTTTTAAAATAATAAATCTGAAGAAAAATGAGTAAAGAGAAACTCAAAATATTATGCGTGTTATATGACGATCCTGTAGATGGTTTCCCACCAAATTATGCAAGAAACGACATTCCAAATATTTCAAATTATCCTGGCGGACAAAGTGCACCTACTCCAGAAAAGATTGATTTTAGTCCAGGAGAACTTCTAGGATGTGTATCAGGAGAATTAGGTCTTAGAAAATTCCTAGAAGAAAGAGGACATACTTTTGTTGTAACCTCTGATAAAGATGGACCTAATTCAGTGTTTGAAAAAGAGATTGTTGATTCAGATATAATAATATCACAGCCTTTTTGGCCAGCCTATCTTACTGCTGAAAGGATTGCAAAGGCACCAAAGCTAAAGTTAGCAATCACAGCAGGTATTGGTTCAGATCACGTAGATTTACAGGCAGCAATAGACAAAGAAATTACAGTTGCAGAAGTGACATATTCAAACAGCATTAGTGTATCAGAACATGTAGTAATGATGATATTGGGATTGGTAAGAAATTATATTCCATCATACAATTGGGTTATCAAAAATGGATGGAATATTGCGGATTGTGTTTCAAGATCATATGATGTAGAGGGAATGAATGTTGGAACAGTAGCTGCTGGAAGAATTGGATTGGCAGTTCTAAGAAGAATGAAGCCATTTGACGTTAATCTCCATTATTACGATAAGCACAGATTACCAAAAGAAACTGAAGAAGAGCTTGGATTAACATTTCATAGTAGTGTAGAAGAATTGGTGAAGGTATGTGATGTCGTTACAATTAATGCCCCGCTTCACCCAGAGACAGAGAATCTTTTTGATGGAGAAATGATAGGTAAGATGAAGCGCGGAGCATATCTAGTAAATACAGCACGTGGAAAGATTTGTGACAGAAATGCAGTTGCAAAAGCACTCGAGACGGGACAGTTGGCAGGATATGCAGGAGATGTTTGGTTCCCACAACCACCACCAAAGGATCATCCTTGGAGAACAATGCCAAATCACGGAATGACACCACATATTTCTGGAACATCACTATCTGCCCAGACACGGTATGCATCAGGAGTGAGAGAAATTTTAGAGTGCTGGCTAGATAACAAACCGATACGAGATGAATATTTAATAGTGAAAGGAGGAAGATTGGCAGGTGTAGGGGCTCACTCTTACAGCGAGGGAAACACAACAGGGGGTTCGGATGAGTCATCCAGATTCAAAGAAAGTTAAATTTCAATTTAATAACAAGTCAATGATAAAATAAAAAATGTTCCAGACAGAGGCAAGAAAAATTCTCAAAGATGCCCCAATCATGTGGAGACGAATTAATTCTATTGGAATCATATTGGATTGTAATTCTACTTATGCCAACAAATTAGGGAATGCAAAGTCAGAGATTATAGGCAAGTCAATATTTGAACACGTGCCAAAGGAATCATGGGAAGACATGAATAATTCTTTGAAAATATGGTTTGAAACAGGAAATGCGACAGACAGGAAAATTACGTTTAAAAAACAAGATGGTAGCACGTTTCCAGGTCTATTGCATGCAACAAGTCTTTACGATGAAAAGAAAAATCTGCTTGGAAGCAATACAGTGATTTTTGATCTTACAGAAATGAGTAATGAAAAAATTAATGAATTTGAAAAATTTTTTAGAGAGGCAAAAAATAAACTAGATGAAATTAAAAATAAAGAATACAAAAAACTAGATGCAAATTCTAAATCAGAATACGATGGATTAAAAAAAATGTTTGACATGCTATTAACAACTGATTTAAAAGAATTAATAAATTTCAAATAGAAAATATATCAAAAATAATTCTTTGAGATCAGTTTGATTTTTTTTGGATTGATTTTTGTAGTTCTTCAAATACAGATTGGATTTCAGTCACAGCTGCGCCATCCTCCAAAGTACTGACATCACCAATAGTTTCATTATTAGCTATCGCTTTTAACAGTCGTCGCATAATTTTACCACTGCGAGTTTTTGGCAATTTTGTTACAAAATAGATTTGCTTAGGGGTGGCTATTGCGCCTATATCACTTCGTATTTTTATCAATAGTTCTTTTTCTAAAATTGGAATATCTGTAATCACATTTTGTTTTAAAACTACAAATGCAATTATTGCATCCCCTTTGATTTCATCTGGAATCCCACATACAGCAGATTCTGCCACATCAGGATGAGAAACAATACTGCTTTCAAGTTCGGCAGTACCAATTCTATGGCCAGATACTTTGAGTACATCGTCTGCTCTTCCCAGCAACCACAGATACCCGTCTGTGTCTTTCATGGCATAGTCCCCTGGATAGTAACAATTTTTGTATTTTGACCAATACACTTCACGGTATTTCTCGTCATCATTCCAAAGAGTCAAAAGCATTCCAGGCCAAGGATTTTTAATTATTAGATATCCTTTGGTGTTTGGAGAGACATCGTTTCCAGTTTCATCTACCACG
The DNA here is from genome assembly GCA_016844465.1 of Nitrosarchaeum sp. GTDB lineage: Archaea > Thermoproteota > Nitrososphaeria > Nitrososphaerales > Nitrosopumilaceae > Nitrosarchaeum. Next base: position 6,267 of record JAERMO010000076.1, read on the forward strand.
GAGATATTTAATCCTGGAATAGGTCTAGTTCCAGACCCGGGTTTTAGCGGGATTGTTTCCAATCCTGGCAATGCTGATATCAGCATACCGCCAGTTTCAGTTTGCCACCAAGTGTCAATGATTGGACATTTTTCTTTTCCAATTATTTTAAAATACCATTGCCACACTTTGGGGTTTATTGGTTCACCAACACTTCCTAGCAATCTGAGGGATGAAAGGTTAAATGAATTTGGAAGATTATCACCAAACTTCATAAACATTCGTAACGCTGTCGGTGTTGTATAAAAAATCGTGACCTTGTATTTTTGGATAATATCCCACATTCTTGAGGCATCTGGAAAATCAGGTGCGCCTTCATACATTACTTGTGTTGCGCCATGCAACAAAGGAGCATAAACCACATAACTGTGTCCTGTGACCCAGCCGATATCTGCAGTACAAAAAAACACGTCAGAGTATTTAATGTCAAATGCCCACTTGAATGTAGAATATAGATGAGTCAGATATCCACCTGTTCCGTGTAGTACCCCTTTTGGTTTTCCTGTCGTACCAGAGGTATACAGAATGTAAAGAGGATGAGAGCTCTCTAATTTTTCTGGAATGCAATTATCAAAAGCATCATTCATCAACTCACTCCAAAGCCTATCTTTTAAAGTCAGATTAATTTTTATTTTTGCTCTCTCTAGTACT
>JAERMO010000155.1 GCA_016844465.1 Nitrosarchaeum sp.
ATTTGAGTAAACCGTCATCATATTTTTTGAGAGTTTTTTCAGAATTTATGGAACTTTTGAACAATCTATAGGCTCGTTGTGTCCTTAATCCACTTTCAAAATCTAAAATCATACCCTCTGATTGCTTTAGTTGATATATTCGCACGTTACATCTTATCTGCTACAGTTGATTATTATCTAAAAGGTCTAAACTAACCAGTAGATTCTTATCCAAAATTTTTAGGGGAAACTCATGGTTAAGATTAAACAAAATTCCCCCGTATTATTTTACTTTAATCAATCAAAAAAATGGCTTGTTAGAATATCCAAAAAAGAACTACTCCATACGCACATTGGTGTAATCAAACATGCAGATGCCATAGGAAAAGAATATGGTTCTAGATTAATTACTAACAAAGACAAGTATGTCTATCTAATCAAGCCTACAATGTATGACTATGTAATGAAGCTTCAGCATGGTACCCAAATAGTATATCCAAAGGATATTGGTTACATTATTGCAAGAGCCGGTATCGGAAGTGGCCAAAAGATTTTAGAAATTGGCACTGGTAGCGGATCCCTTACATCATTTGTAGCTAGTGTGGTAAAGCCCAGAGGTCATGTATACACTTTTGATGTTGACGAGAACTTTATGAAGATAGCGGAAAAAAATATCAAAAAAGCAGGAATGTCCAAATATGTTACACAACAAAACTTGGATATAAAAACTGCAAAAAAAATGCCACTTGAAGAAGCTGACGTAGCTTTAATTGATTTAGGTGATCCTTGGACGGTACTTCCACAAGTTCGTAAAATGCTCAAAGGAAGCGGCGCTGTTTTTGCAATCTGTCCTACAATGAATCAACTAGAAAAATTAACTATTGCGCTAGTCGAAAATGAATTTACCGATATAGATCTCTGCTATGCCAGAAAGGCATTTTTTGGAAGGACACACAAGAAAATATCTGAGGCCGCCTCCAATAGTGAATCAATTAAAGGTGAAATTGATTTTGAAACAGAACCTCCAGGGAAAACAACCTAATTTCCAATCACTTTAGATTAAAAACAAGATTTATTCCCCTATTCCTTAATGTCTTAGTATTGATTAGAAAATTACTTCAGGCTACACTAGTTAAAAAATTCATACCTGCAAGAAAATTAAAATCTCGTAAAGGTGATAATGGTACAGTTTTGGTTCTTGGAGGCAGCTATATCTATCATGGAGCCCCAATTTTATCCTCAATTGCAGCATTGCGGTCTGGAGTTGACTTGGTGTATACTTGCGTTCCAAAAATTAACGTAACTCCCACACGAGCAATTTCTCCAAATCTTATTGTGATTCCGCTAGTTGATCAGAAATTAACCCGCGGTGCAGCTAACAAACTTATTGGTGCTTTGCCTCGAAAACTTGATTCTGCCACAATTGGGATGGGACTTGCGATTCAAGACAAAAGCTCTTTGACTTTATTGATAAAATCTCTTTTGGATAGAGATGTGAGGCTTTCATTAGATGCAAGTGCTCTAATTCCTGAAGTATTGCCTCTTTTAGCTGACAAGAATGTTGTAGTGACTCCCCATGCTGGAGAATTTAAGAGATTATTTGGAATAGCGCCTTCTGATTCTAAAAAAGAACGAATTGCATTGGTTGAAAAAAACGCCAAGGATAACGGAATTGTGGTTTTGCTCAAAGGCTCGACTGATATTATTTCTGATGGAAACACAACATATCTTAATGAGAAAAAAACTCCCGCAATGACTGTGGGGGGAACAGGTGATGTCTTGTCTGGATTAGTTGCTGGAATGTTGGCAAAAAATCGGAATGCCCTCGAGTCAGCAGCAGCTGCAACTTTTATCAACGGAATAGCTGGAAAAATGGTTCAAAAGAAATTTGGATTACACATGACATCGATGGATCTTTTGGGCGAACTCGCTAATGCTATGAAGCCATTTGATAGAATTGTCTGAGTGAAATGCATCCTCTAAAACACATTGACACGCACATGAATAGTTTGATTTCTGAATTACAAACATTGATTCAACAACCAAGTGTTTCTGCAAAAAATGAAGGCATTGAGGAATGTGCAAAATTGGTAAAAAAAATACTGGAAAAATCTGGAATCCCATCTGAAATCTTACGTCTGAAAAATGTTGCTCCTATCGTCTATGGTGAAATAAAATCCAAAAAAAATCCTAGCCGTACTTTATTATTCTATAATCATTATGATGTACAACCCGCGGAGCCCTTTGAATTATGGGACGATCCTCCATTTGGCGGAAAAATAAAAGGAAACAAAATTTTTGGTAGAGGTGCATCTGATGATAAGGGTGAATTAATCACCCGGATAAAGGCAGTACAGGCGTATTTGAAAACTAGTGGTGATGTTCCATGCAATGTCAAATTTGTAATAGAAGGAGAGGAAGAAACAGGGAGCGCACATATAGACCAGTATTTGAAAAAATACAAAAAGAAATTTTCATGCAATGGTGTAATATGGGAATTTGGATATGTTGATTCAAAAAATAGACCAATCATCGGTCTGGGAATGAAAGGATTACTCTATGTCGAATTATCTGTAAGAGAATCCATTCGTGACGCTCATTCAAGCTTGGCTGTTTTGATAAAAAATCCTGCATGGCGATTAATTGAAGCTCTAAAAACATTAAGAGACTCTGATGGTAAAGTTCTCATTAAAGACTGGTACAAAGAAGCAATTCCATTTTCAAAAAAAGATTTGGAAATAATT
>JAERMO010000018.1 GCA_016844465.1 Nitrosarchaeum sp.
AGTTGGAACTCTAACTTCAATTGCAAGCATTGGCTCCAGGATTGTAGTTCCTGCGGTTAAAAGCGCACCCATACAAGCACGTCTAGAAGCAGGCCCCAGTTGAGACAGACCTCTATGAGCAGTATCCTCATGAGGAACAAAGTGAGTAAAAATAAATTTGCAATCTCTCATTTGTTCTTTACATAAAGGACCTTCTTTCATAACTTCCTCAAATCCAGAATTAATAGAGTCAGTTGACTCTTGAATAAATTGAACACCTTTTGTTCCATTAATCATCACATTTCCGCGTGGATCCAACCTCATAATTCTCTTTATAGTATCAGTATCCCAGCCAGCACCTTTTAGTAAATCCGAAACTACTTTCTTGTCTTTCATGTCACTGACTTCACCAGTTCTAAGCATATGTGCAATGGCAGGTTCTAATGGTTCCACTTTCATGAAAATTTTATTGTGTCTATTTGGGGATTTTGACATGATAGGTTCGCAGGATCCTTTAACCGTTTCTCTGTAATTAATAAGCGGTTCAGACGTAATAATTTCTAATTTGGTGTCTTGTATACGGTGGGTAGCCACATCAAGATGAAGCACTCCCATTCCGGCAACAAGAGTTTCACCTGTTTCTTCGTCAATTTTTACTACCAGATTAGGATCTTCAATTGTTAGTTGTTTGAGAACCTCAACAAGTTTAGGTAAATCTTTTGGGTGTTTTGGTTCAATTGCGATTTGAACGACTGGTTCTGAAACATATTTGACTCCCTCAAACATTGGTATTCCTTTAATAGATGAAATTGTATTGCCTGCTCTAGCTTCGGTCAATCCCAATAATGCAGGGATGTTTCCGGCACCTAGTTCGCCAATTTGTTCTCTTTGGTTACCCATGAAAAAATTTACAGACTGGACTCTACCTTCTCGCTTTGAATCAATAATGTTAATTGTTTGTCCGTCCTTTATTGTTCCTGAAAACAATCTCCCAATTGCAACAGGCCCGGCGGCGGGATCTAACACCATGTTAACTACCATCATAATTGTTGGCCCATCATCACTGCATGCCAAAAGTGCTTTTCCTATATCCGATTCAAGATCTCCTTTCCAAATTTGTGGAATTCTATATTTTTGAGCAACGTTTGGTGGTGGAACGTGTTTAACTACCATCCCCAATACAGCATCAGCCAAAGGAGCTTTTTCTACCAACGCATCAACTTTTTCATTTTTATATGCGTCGATAACTTCTTTGAATGTAATTCCTTTTTCTTTCATAGTATCTACGTTAAACGCCCACTTGTCTTTAGCAGATCCAAACGTCACACTAGCGTCTTGGATAGACACTTTCCATTTTTCTTTGTATTCAGGTTCTGCATAAGTATCAACTAATTGGTTAAAGCTAGACACTACGCCGGCAAGTGTTTCTTGCATTTTTTCAGGAGTTAAACGGAGTTCTTTGATTAATCGATCTACCTTATTGATAAAGAGAACTGGTCTAACTCTTTCTTCCAGTGCCATTCGAGTTACCGTTTCAGTTTGTGTCATGATTCCTTCAACAGCATCACAGACAACTACTGCCCCATCAATTGCTCGAAGACTACGAATTACCCTTCCACTAAAATCAACGTGTCCTGGTGTGTCAATCATGTTAATGACGTATTCTTTGTCTTTTTGTGTAAAATGTAAAGTGACGTTTGCCTGATAAATTGTAATTCCTCTTGCCTGTTCTTCTTTATCAAAATCCATCGCCAATGCTTTTCCTGCAGCAGATGGAGCAATAATTCCCGAAGCTGCTAAAAGACTATCACTCATAGTAGTTTTTCCGTGATCAACATGTGCAATTACACTAAAGTTACGAATCTGTTCTTTATTTTTTATAATCTTTAGTACTTCAACTGTTGACTTGAATTTTGCCATATTCGCAAATCCAATTATTCAGGTATTAAATCTATATGAAACGAGATTATAGAAAAAAGGTCAATACAAAGGTTTTAAAACATATTGAATGTTGTGGGACTAATTTTAAAAATCGTAAATCTCTTTTCCAAGTTTATTGAATAATTTAGAATACTTCTCTAAATACATAACCTGGAATTTAATATCATCTTGACTCATGTCAAGTAATAGTTTTAGAAATATAAAAAATGATCTGTTCCATTACGACCTCATTCAAGCCTAGTCTTTCTTCTTGAATCTCATATAGTGATTTTCTCAACTCTTTGCCATCTTCTGGAATAACCATCTCGATCCCATCATGATGAAAGAATGTAGCAGTAATCAAACTGGCTGTTCTTTTATTACCACCACTGAAAGGTTGAGCCCAAGCGATAGAAACCGTGAGATATGCAGCTTTTTTGATTAAACCCTGTAAATCATTGGTAACATCAACTTTATCAAATATTTCGAAAACTTCATCTAACGTAGATTGGTTAACAGCAAAAACATCGAATTCATCAAGGACTTAATCATCTGAGGAATATTTCAGTAAATTAACCGTCTCTGAGCCAACATTCTGGTATGTTACTAGAAAATTAGATCAGTAGATCATATCATCACTTACACTTCGAAGTCGTTTTGCCAAAATAAAATGACAGTCTTTTTTTTTGTCTTTTTTTAGCCTCAAAAAGTGAAAGTAATTGAGAAAAGTACACATAATAGAGTAATTCCGAAATTTTATTTTTTGATTTAATCTGTGGATGAATAATAGTCAATCCAATGCGTTTCAAATTTTTTACAAGCTTTTTGTTATGAGAATTTTTTTCTTCAAAGATTATTACAGTGTCACCTTTTTTTATAGAAAACAATTCCATGTGAGTAAATTGTTCTATTCTTTCAAAATGAGCATCATATCCAAGGAGTTCGTAGATTTTTGCTGCACAATACATTGCAATTGGAAATGTATGCATATTTCCCAAGATAAAAATTCTTTTTCCAAATGTAGCTTTTTTTGCATCACTTAATGCCTTTTTAAAAATTCTAGAATCTTTTGGAATAGAGATGTGTTTTACTAGAGATATGCAAGTTAGAGCACTGTTCAAAAAACTTATGCTCCCAGCGGTAAACATGTTGGAATTTGGAAATTTTAAAATAATTGACTTGGTGCACGCCTTTACTAGTTTGCTTTTAGATTGGGATGTAATTGCAGTTGATTTTGTAGTCATTTTTGCTACTTTGATATTTGAAATTGTATTTCCAGATATTGAAACAAAGTAGACTGTTTTATTTTTTATAATAGATTTGTTTTTTAGTAAATCAAGTGGATCAACTGATTTTACCAGATACTTTGAAAAAACTTCTGCTAGCATTGCAGCTACTAAAGAGTCTCCACTTCCAGTAAATATTGTATTTTTTTGTATTTTACTAGAAAGTGATTTTTGTGTTTGGAATTTATTTAAAAATTCAGGTTGACTGAAAATATCTCTCTCATATGCTTCCAGGCTCCTCATAAAAAGCATAGAAAAGGCACACATATTAGAAAAACGGTTTAGTTTTTGATTTTTATATAGAATATTAAGAGTTTAGATGTGGAAATTTCTGTAGGGCATACTCCTGATTCGGATGATGCATTCATGTTTTATGGAATGTTTACAGGAAAAATAACATCCTCAGATTTTAAAGTGAATCATGTGATTGAAGATATTGAAAAATTAAACAGAAAAGCAACAAACCCAGAACTAGATGTTACTGCAGTCTCCGTTCATGCTTGCGCTTACATTCCTGGATATACTATTTTGAGAAGTGGTGGAAGTTTCGGAATTGGGTATGGTCCTATTGTTACCGGAAAAAAACAAATGACAGTTGATGAAATTAAAAAAGGGACAATTGCCATACCTGGTAAAATGACCTCGGCATTTTTGCTGCTTCAATTAATGATAGGAAAGTTTGACTATGTTGAAATGAATTTCAGTGACATTCCTGAGGCAGTAAGAAACGGCAAAGTAAATGCTGGTCTAGTCATTCATGAAACACAGTTATCATATGAGCAAGAAGGAAACGTCAAAATTTTAGATGTTGGTGAATGGTGGGATAAAAAGACAAATGGATTGCCAGTCCCATTGGGAATCAATGTTATGAAGACAAGCCTCGGAATGGATACAATTCATAAATTTGATCAATACTTGCAGGCATCAATAGAATATGGGCTAGAAAATCTTGATGACGCAATAGATTATGCAATGCAGTACAGTAGAGGAAAACCGCGAGCATTGATTGAAAAATTTGTAAAAATGTATGTTAATAAAATTACTGTAAATATGGGAGATGTTGGTGAAGAAGCCATTAAAAGAATTTTTGAGATGGCAAAGGAAAGAAATCTAGTGCCAGAATTTACACTTAGTATTGCCATCAAGTAATTATAGCACAAAAATTTTTACAGTGTAATGGGTGATGGGATAGGAGGGCCAGTAATCGGGTGTTTGACAAACAATACATTTGAACTTTTAGTAACCCATTTTCGTAAAGATAACAAGGAAGAGTATGCAAAAACAGAACGCATTGTAATTGCCAAAATTGACAATCCTGAAGAACCACAGTATCAAGAAACAACTCAAAAAGATCTGGAAATGGCATTAAAGGGAAAATTTGTTACGTGTAATGTCCAGTTTAGAGATTCTAAAACAGATACACTTGTCTGCAACGTATTTGTTCAAAAACCTCCAGAGGGTTTCGTGTAATTTGCTTGATACCTCCCTTTAACTATACGAAGATTTATGCCCGAAATTGATTTAGAAAATAAAAAAGAAAAATCAGGCTTTAAATTTAATTCGCTCTTGGGTTCTAATCTTGATTACTTCACTTATATCAGAGACGAAAATTTTTCCATCTCCTACATTTCCAGTACTTGCACGTGTCATGATTGTTTCCAAAATTTTATCTAATTCTTCTTCTATGCAAAATAATTCAATTTTTCTCTTGGGAATTAGTATGTCTTCTGTAATTATTCCCAATTTAGAATCGGTCACTCCTTTACCTATCTGATTACCTCTTCCCAATACAGGATAAGCGGTAATCCCTGAAATTCCGACCTTGATTAATGCATTTTTTACGTCTTCAAATTTGTGGTCTCTGATATATGCCTCAATTTTTTTCATTAAAAGTTCTATCATCATGTAGAACTTAAGTTAGATCAATTATTCTCAAACCCTTCTTTATTGCTAATCACAAAAAGAGTTTAGAATCTAATTTATTTTTGATAAACATTTTTAATGTCAAATTAAAAACTGGCTTCATGAAATTCTTTACCAAAGAAAGAGTCATTGTAGAGACTAAATGTAGAGAATGTGGCATGGAATTTTCAGAATCAGAAAGAATGCTTCGTCACATGATTAAAGCACATACAAAGAAAAAACCAAGTTGTAACTGTTGATATTAAATCAAAGATAGATTAGAATCTAAGAATTTACTGTGAAAAATGAGATGTAATATCGGCTTTTTTAAAAAATTCCGATGACTCTCCCATTTTTTAACTATCCAATTCCTTAGGAATGCGATAGTCATAACTTCTGCTTCAATTCAAGATATATTTTCGAGTGTGTGATTTTTGAACACACATAGATCACCATATTTTTTCAGTGCATCATGAAACAGATTGCAAATACTCTTTTTCAAAAACGGGTAGTTTAGGCTCAAGTCTTGCAGTGTTGTTTAGGAAATCAAAAAGAGGTTAGAGTTATGATAAAAAGATAAATCGTTCATTGAGGTTAAATACAAAATTTGTATTACTAGAAGTATGAAAGCGTGGAAATGTTACAGGTGTGACTTGACATTTAAGGAAGAATCCCACGTCATTATCCATAAGGATATTTCAAGACATTCTTCCACGCAGATCGAAATCATTTCCGCCTAATGAGAACAATTTAGATTAATCCTGGGTTAGTATAACAAAAAGAGATTTTGATTTGATCTAAATAACTAAATAATATTACAATGCATTATTTGTAATGGCTTTATACGATCCTGATGAACCAAGGAGATCGGTAGATCTCTTAACTGAGGTGATACTGAATTCTAGCAGAGTTATTTACTGTCATTACTTTATTGAATGCGGCAAAAAAGCCAGCAAACAGATCAATTTAGATAATAAAATGATTAATGTCTGCGATAATCACTATGATGAAATTCAGTCACAGACTAAATCAAAAAGAGATTAGAATCACAATCTTTGTTTATCTGTCTTGAAAGTCTAGATAGAATTACTAGCTTACTGCGTCTTGTAGAAGTAGCAACTGATCCAATCATTGCCCTGTCATATCTTTCAAACAACTCATAATTCTTTGGAGACATTTCTTTTCTAGCTGAAAGATGTGATTGTTGAATCATTTTTTCAAATGGATAAACTTGTATTCGGAGAATCATAATTTAATAGCGTTGTAACATTTATTGCATCTCCCAAAAACTTCACCATACTCACTTATCTCTGATATCTCAAATTGTCGATCAGTTTTACATTTTTCACAGAAATCTATTTGTTTATCTCCCAACTTTTTCATCTCCTTTACTAACCTCTCTAAATCCTTAAGTGTATACAAAAAGTAGCAGTTTCTATCAAGTATCAAAATCACTTGATGAATGGAGTAGTGGGATAATTACCATCCCATAAAATATTAGAACCGCTGATAGTCTTGACTGCTGTAGTATATGTTCCTGATGGGGCATTTCTTAGTACAAATTTTACATTACCATTGGTATCAGTAATTCCAGTTGTAGGGCCACCATATGGAACACCACCCTTGTTTAGTTGAATTGTCACACTAGCTCCTGATATGGAATTGCCAGAAGCCACAGCCTTTACATGAACTGTGGTATTAAGACTTTTTTGCTTTACAGAATAATTAATCTGATCTACTGTTACTGAAGTTGCGGAAGTAGGATATAGAAAAGTTATTCCGTTAATGTCATCTGTTTGTAAAACACGGTTTATTTTTTGATAAGATGGATACATTATAGCATTAATATCTGCAGAATGACCTAGTCCTGCAACATGACCGTTTTCATGTAAAAATACAGTTTCAACATCATAATTACCACCAGTTGTTGACCAGTTAAAATTAGTGTTTAAAGCCATGTCAGCTTCATCGATGTTTGTACCAGTCCAAGTTACACCTAAAGTAGTAGAGCTAGACAAGGACAGCCAACCAACATCGTTGAAACCATCAAATGTCTGGCCACCACATTCTTTAACTAATGATGGACATCTGCTAGTTGAGCCACCATCATTAATAGTATATTTCGATGTTGTAACATCAGTCCAAGATTTCTGAGTATGTTGTAAAGCAGTTAAACCGTTAACCCCAACAGTTGTAGGAACATTTGCTGAATTATAATACTGTGTGACAGAGTCATTTGAATTATTACTGTCTGAGAATTGGTCCCAACGCAGAGCAATTGTTGTATACTCATTACCAGTAAGTGGTCGTGCACCTTGATGGGCAAGTGCTGCAACAGCTACTTCATTTTTATCTTTTCCAGGTGGAACTACTGCCCATATGTGAACAATTAGATCTTTTCCAGGAACTATTCCAGAAGCAGAAATGACTTCAGGTTTGCCAGAAACTGTATTTGAACCCTGAGCAAATGCAGGAAGTGAATATGCGACTAAACTTACAATCAATAGCGATGTAATAATTCCAGATAAAACTACTCTTTTGTCCACTTTTCTAATTTACAAAATTAGTATTTAGGAGTTATTATTTTCATGTTTTGACAGATGAACAATTGGTAAGATGTTTGCACAAAATTCTATAAACATCCTGAAAATTGTGTTGCAAAAAAGATCATATTATTCTAAAACAACTAATTCTCGACAGGTGTCACAAAATAATGTTACAGTGTTTTATAATTTCTTTAATTGATATAACACCCGCTGCACGGTCGTGGAAATAATTCTAAACTCTTTTGTTTTCACTATAACCTACACCTTTAATCTAAAATCAACCTATTCTTGACACTTTGCATTTTACACGCCTAATGAATTTGTACAAGTTGATTTGTTGAAAAGAATACAAAATGCATATTGTCGTATCAGGGATAAATTTGGAAATGACTAGTGCAGATATCTTGGCAGTTTTTTGATAATGTGTGCAAGTGATAACCTACCTGGCCCGGTAGTGATAATTACCAGAGCCCCTGCAAGCAATATTAGGTCTAGCGCATACCCTCCATTCCCGGTTAAATTTGCTGCATGTTTTACGTGAAAGATAGCTCCTAACATAATGATTGAAATCAATGATGCTGAAATTCTAGTTAAAACTCCTGTTATTAACAAGATTCCGGAGATTAATTCTGCAAGTGCAATTGGGATCTGCATTTCTGGTGGAAGTCCAATATTTTCTAGCATGGTAACAAAACCAGGCCCAAATTTTCCTGAGCCTTGAACTATGAAAATAACCCCTATTGCTGCTCTAATCCCCCAATTTGTAATCTCGTTTAGTTTTGTTTTGTGAATACTGGCTTCAGTCAACGGTAAATTTTATCTGTAATTGTATAATACCCTTTTCTTTTTTCTTTAACCTGATTCTTATAAATACAAGACTGGAGTTAATACAAAATTTAGAAAATTATTGAGCATTTTTGATTTATTCAAGAAAAAACCAGCTAGATCTCTAAATTGGCTAGAAATAATTTTATGAAAATCATTTAATGAAAAATCATGATGTATGTGATGATGAAACAATGATAGTAATCCATAATTGTGATAAATGCAAATGAGTATAACAAGATAATATATGAGTGCAATGTATTCCTACTCAATAAATACATATTTTACGTATAACGGTTAATGGCAAACTATTTGGTATACGTAGGAATTGCAATTGGAGTAATGGCAATGGGAGGGGCGATAGCGTATGGTACCTATAATCAACAAATCCATATCTCAGAGGATGCAGTTCTAGCACCAGCAGCAGAACAAGGAATAATCTCGTCCGGCTCAGGTCTAGGGGCTCAACTGAACAAGGAACAGTGGCACGAGGATACATCTCTTGCCAATATTGCAAAAAAAGTTAGAGAGCAAGCTGGCAAATAATATCTTGCTAAAAAAGCTCTTTTCTTTTTATTTTCTAAACTCTTTTCATGACTAGTAATTAGGGGGAGATATTGAGAAAGATTGACTAGACCTCCAGAGGGTTTCGTGTAACTTTCTGTCCACTCACAATGAAATAGTTTGTACACACATCAATTATAGAAAATAAAGTTTGTCTAATCGATAGAAATGCCCTATTCAGAGTCAGCAAAACAGATATCTTCTAAAAATGACGGTTTTTTAAAAAACAGCATATGATAATGATTGGCTCCACAATGATCTAATTGAACATTCTAGAATCACTCAAGTTTTCCTTTTGATGCCAGAACATTAACAATATCCGATTTTGTTACTATCCCAACTAATTTTTTGTTACTTACAACTGGAATTCCACTTATTCCGTGCCTTACCATCAGAATTGCTGCAGTGTATACATCATCGTTTGGATTCACCACAAAAGGTTCTCTTGTCATAATGTCTTTTGCAGAAAATGTAAGCAAATAGCTTAATTGATTTACATTAAATTCATTTAGATTGGAACCAGAAGATACCTCTTCTTTTTCTATTGGGTCTAAGAACTCTTTATGAAAATTAAAAGTTTTTGCAGGAATAAAATCACGATATGTGATAATTCCTATAGGTCTTTTATTTTTTGTAACAACCACTCTGCTGATTTTATTATTAAATAAAATACTTTGAACCACAAATACAGAATCGTCGGGTGAAACCGTAATTACTTTTTTTGTCATTATTTTTGATATATTTAATGATGCTGTACTCTGAACCAAAAAAGTAGAGACTAGATCTGATTTTGTTATTACTCCAATCAACTTGCTCAGAGTATCTTGTATAATCACTGAACTTATGCCATGATTCTTCATTTGTTTTGCACACTCATACGTTGTTGCATCTGGAGAGACTGTGACTAGATCTTTTGACATTATGTCTTGTACTAGAATTTTTTCTATTGGTTTTTTGTTAAAAACGGAAACGCTTCTAGCAATGTCTTTTTCAGTAACAATTCCAACAGGTTTTTTGTTAAATTCAACAACCAATCTTCCAATTCGATATCGGAGTAAAATATCTCTAGCATCTAAGATGGTAGTAATTGGAGTAATTGTAATTGGAATTTTAGTTATTGATTTCAATTCTACAGGAATATCTCTTAAAATTTTAGGTTGTCTTTTACGTCTCATGAAACAAAAGCTGTTCTTTCACTATATCAATATCGGATAAAATATCAATAATGATAATAACTTGCCATCAATTAAATTCCTTAAAATAAATTCAACGTATTTTTATGTTTATTAGTTTTGAGAATTGATTCAAAAAATTTAAAGTAATTCATTTATGAATTAACTAAAGATATTTTTAGAGTTAAGATTTATAGAAATTAAAGATAATGATCTTCTTTTCTTATTTCTTCTAAGGTCCATAGATCATTCTTCAAACTTGTTATTTTTGCTGTAAATTTTAAGAATTAAACAAAAATGACAATTATCATGTGTGAGACAAATTGGGATTCCAGGTTTTTTCTAAATTTTGTGTGAAATTAACAGTAGGGGTATTTTTTTTAAAGACATGGAAAATTTAGGCTCAAATTTTACAGAATTTAGAATTTACAAACTAAAAAAATTAAGAACTCTCACTCATCTTTCTAATTAGTTCTTGTTTCATTTGTAGAAATTCAGATTCAGAAATCACGCCTTGTTCTTTTAATTTTGCCAGCTTTAATAACTCGTCTGCAACTGACATTTTCAGAATCTCAATTCCCCTAAACGCATCTTCATTTGATTTTTCCATTTTTTGTATATTAATTTTTTACAGAAATAAAATGACTATAACATTGGATGGATTAGACACTAATGATTTTTGAGAACTTTGAGAGTTAATTGCCAATCATATCTTTTACGATCAGTCAGTAGCAAATTTATGTCTAGCCCTCACTTTACCACAGTCACAGGAGGTCTTGCCTTGTGCATAACAAAGTTCGATGTACTCCCAAAAAAGATTTCCTTTGGTAAACTAAGTCCACGTGCACCAATTACAATATGATCAATTTTGTTTTTAGGATTATTGGCAAATGTTGTGAGATCAATTCCGGCAGCTCTTCCTGCAATGACTATCCCTTCAAATTTTACAACATTTCCTTCTACTTTTTTTCTTGCAGTCTCAATGATTCCTTTAATTTCACTTGACCATTTCTCTTCTTTTATTTTTGGGGCATGGACAGCAGTAAACAATCCATGTGTTGTGTCACTATGAACGCCGACGATATTACCATCTGATTGTTTAGCAAACGAAATTGCAGTTTCTAATCCTTTAAGTGAGTGTTTAGATCCATCCAAGCACACCATGATTCTCTTAACTTGCATGATTATGATTAGTTTTTAATTGAATAAATCTTTGGATGATTTTCAAAATTGATTGTGTTTGTTTTTGAATCCAATTCATAACCAACTCTCAATATTGAACTTCATTACTAACTAGAATTTTAAATGAATCACCCTCAAAGTTAACAGGCTCATATTGAAGAGTTAAAAAACTAGTCTGAAAAAAGTCATTGTGGAGGATATCATCATGTGTGTGACAAATTGGGATTCTAGATTTTTTCTAAATTTCTTGGATGGTGATTTTCACTTGCTTTCCATTGTATCGTGAAATGTCATCCAACCGATCTGTTGGAATTATAATGATTCTCCTCTCATTTCCGTTAATATCCTTCCCAGATTTTGCAATTTTTGAAACAAATGTAATCTCCATGTTTTTTCTAAAAGATCATTGCATATAATTGTGTACTATTATACACATAGTTTATATGCATTAAAGTGTATAATTATGCATAATATGAAATTCAAGAGTCAGTTCAATAAAATAAAAAAGTATCTTCGTTCAGATTGCAATTTTGAGATAAAACAGGAAATTAACAGTGATGAAATCCAAGTCAAAATTGATCAGATAGGAACAGATTCATTCGGCCTTCAAGGGATCCTCATACTAAAAACCAATGACGGAAAAGAATTCCCAATATCTGCATTCTCAGGTGAAGTTGCAAGATACATTGCAGGTTTCAGAGATGGTCAAAAGGATGCAATTCCAACAATCTACAATTTAGTGGAACAGTTATCAGAAGAGTCTGAATTATTCCTAGTAAAGGTAAAAATTTTTGATAATGGTAATGCATTACGGGCAAATCTGTACTTTAGTGGAAGAAAAAATATTGTTCTGAGAAACTTTAGAGCATCTGATGCAATAGCATTAGCCACATATTATGGCGTACCAATCATTATGAACAAAAATCTATTTGAACAGCAAGTAAAGGAACTTTCTTGACTGAACCGTTAAAAACAAGATTTTAAATCTAGAACCTAAAGACGTCAAGTAATCTGTGTTTTCAAGACATACTTTTAACATGTTAAAACATAGCAAGACACTCTAAATTCAGAAAATGAAAATCATCTTTACATAGATAAACATCCCCATCTTTAGGATGTTGGAGAATTCTTGCCTATCTATAATCAAACACTAAAAGATCTACTACCACTATCTTTGAGTTCTACTCCTGCAGTAAGCATTAGAAAAGAAAATGAAATGTGGGTAGCCACGGGTATGCTAATTCATTATTTGGAATCATTTACAGATTCCCTTGTTGTAACAGAAGAAGATGAAAAACCAATTGGTGTAATTGGAGGAAGAGAAATAATTGAAAATATTTTCAAAAATCCTACTTCCGAATTTTTCGATAAAACCAAAGTAGAACAGGTCATGAATAAAGATCTTTCAATCATATCTTAAAAAATT
>JAERMO010000019.1 GCA_016844465.1 Nitrosarchaeum sp.
TCTACAACAAACCTGGAGTAAAATTTGCACAACAGGTTCAAGGAGAAATCTGGGTTGATTTACAAAATAACAACAACTGGGTTAAAGTGGACTCGTTTGTAGATGACGGCTGGGGCTCAGGTGCCTCTCACTGTGGCCCTGCAACAGCAGACAACATGCCAATAACTTGGGGTGGCCCTATGGTAGATTTTAGAACAGATAATGCCCCTGACTTTGATTTCAAGTATCTGAGTGTAAGAGAGATCAATTCACCTTAATTGATAAAATCCACTCCGTTAATTATTACGTAATGATTTTTTTGGGACCAGAATAATCATTAAAAACTTTCAAATCCAGTTTGCCCATCACTTATTGGGTCTAAATTATTGCCCATAATACACGAATACATGTGGATCCATGGAATTTTTTATCGCTTTTTTACTATAGCTACAAAAAACAATACTAGAATTGCAAATGTCATTAATTTTACTATGATCCCAGTAACATCTTCATCCAAAATTCCTATGTAATCCTCTATAGAGTCAACAAAAAGCTGTATTGCAAATAATGCAAAAGCAGAAGCCGCAAATAGAATCTTCTTTATTCTAGTATTTCGATAAGCAGTAATAGATAAAGCAAATAAAATCAAAGCAAAAGCAACAATTCCAAGCTCAATTCCACTTTCTATTCCAAATGGCTCTGTTTCTAAGAAAATATTTGAGATTGTCATTATTCATTTTCCTCCTTTGATAAAGACAAGAACATCTCTGCCAATCTGTTACTCCATATGCTCCAAATATTTGGATGATAGTTTTTCATTAGAGAAATAATATTTTTTGAATCAACTCCAAGTGCATATCTTTTGAATTTTCCATCTTTCTGCTCTAAAATCAAACCAAAATCAATCAGTCTTTTAATATGCCAATTAACAGATGCTGAAGAGATTTGTATGATATTTGCAATATCTGTTTGAGTTGGTTTTTTTTCCAAAATTATCATCAGGATCTCTCTGGCTGTTTCCTGATTCAAAATTTTAAGAATATCTTTTTCATTTTGTTCAAAAAGACCTATTGGAAAATAGTGTTTGTAAAGATTCCTTCTTTCTGATGAAATCCTGCCATTTTTTTCTAATAAATTGAGATGATATTGAATAGTTCCCATAGACATTGTTAATTCCCTCTTGACTTGACGTAGGTAACATCCTGGATTATTCTGAATATACTGTAATACTTTGATGGAGTTACTATTTGATTCATCATTCACAATACACCAACCTTCTCTCTATTATCAAAATCATGACACTATCATTATTTTTCATCTTTTAATCAAAATTATGAAATAAACAATATAATGATTCTAGTACATTTGTCTAAACCAAACAGCAAAACAACTACTGAAATCATTAAAGAATGACAGATTTCATGGCTTTTTGAATTAGTCACATGTATCTCAAATGTAATATAGAAAAATCGTTCATTATGTATCAATGAATAAACAAAAGCGGGAAATGAGCATCATTTTGTCAATAATGGTAATTGCCGTTGTTGGCGCAATTGGCATAGGTAACTCTTATGCAGCCAGCCCAACTTTCAAAATAACTCCAGAGGTTGCAGCAACAATTGCAATCACTCATCTCGGAGTTCAATCATCTAATCTTGTGGAAGTTGATTTAGATAAGGAAAATGACTCATTCATCTACTCTGTAGACTTTATCATAGGTGATCAAAACACATCTGTTGAGATAGACCCTCAAACGGGCAAAATTTTAGTAGTTGAACAAGAAACTATTGGGGCACCAGATACTGATGATGACCAAGATGATGACCAAGATGAAGACGATGATTAAGACAAAGAACTAATTGTCTTAAACCCCTATTTTATATATCATCTAAGACTATTCTATAGTTAATCGTAAACACCACTAATCACTTATAGTACATTTATCTAAATGAAATTCTCTAATTTACAAAAATTGCTAAAGGTAGAAAAAATTATGATTTTTTGAATTAGACAAATGTACCTTAATGGTTAATATCTGTAGTATTATTTCTATTCCAATGAATACATCATTAAGAGTGATTATCGTCCTTGTTTCTCTGTCATTGATTGTTTTCTTTGGAATTGCCTCAGCACTTGCTTTAGATTCTACTTTTCATGTACCATCTCCTAAACAACAAATGAGCACTGGAATACCTGCTCGTGATGTACTTTGTAACTCTGGTCTATCTTTAATGATCAAATTTTACTCAAATTCTCCAATATGTGTAAAACCTTCTACGGCAGTAAAATTAACCGAGCGAAATTTGGGGAAAGTCACAAAAGATTCTTTGGTGATGGACAATCTACGTCAAACAATAGTTGAACAGAAGACATTGGTTGAGCAACAAGAACCCATGATTGAACAAAAAGAGACATTGGTTGAGCAACAAGAAATAGTGGTTGAACAAAAAGAAATGACATCTAAAGCTTATAATCCAGAAATTATCCCTGATAACTTTGTTTCAAAGATTAACAACAAATTCTTTACATTAACTCCTGGAACTACATATCTTTATGAATCTGAAACTAAAGATGGTCTTGAACGAATAGAAGTTACAGTAACTGAAGAAAAGCGCCTAGTTATGGGTGTAGAAACAACTGTTGTTTGGGATAGAGTATGGCTAGATGGCAAGCTACTTGAAGATACAAAGGATTGGTATGCACAAGACAAGGAAGGAAACGTGTGGTATTTCGGTGAATATTCTCAAGAATTTGAAGATGGAAAATTCATTGGTACTTCAGGTTCCTGGGAAGCAGGTATTGGCGGGGCAAAACCTGGAATTGTTATGCCGGCATCTCCACAAATAGGCGATATTTACAAACAAGAATATTATTTTGGAGTAGCTGAAGATATGGGAGAAATTTTATCGCTTGATGAAACTGTTTTGATTTCAAATGATAGATTTTATAATTGCCTGAAAACAAAGGATTGGAACTCATTAGAACCTGAGGTTTTAGAGTTCAAGTATTATTGTTCTGAAGTTGGCGGCCTAGTTTTAGAGGAAAATTCTAGGGATCAAAAAACAGTTGAATTAATTGATGTGGGTTCAGATAAATTAATGACAGACATTACAGTAGAGGAAGCTAAAAAAATTGCACTTGAAACGGTTCCTGGTCAGGTCACTGATATTGTAAGTGAGGGATATGGTGGCAAAGCTGCTTATGCAGTTGAAATAATCGCTAAAAATGGAATTGAAACGGATGTATTTGTAGATATTAAAACTGGAATCATATTAGGCATTGAAACATAGAACAAAATACTTTTTTTGACGTACATGATTATTTGATATGAATTAGATTATTTTCTTGTACAGTGAATCTGGTATTTTACAAAATCAGAAATCTGTGAATTTTAAAACAGAAAATCAATTTATACTATCATATTTTTTTCCAATAACCAAAACTCTGTATTACAAAAAGAATCTAATCTCAATGTCATGAAAAAACTCGAAAGCAAGTGCCACATAATATCTAATTAGATCACCTTCTTGTAATCCATAATAAAATTGATAATCCAATTGTTTGCACAATATTAATTGCAAATAGATAATGCGCTATCATATCTGCAGATTTCATAAGATCTGAATTATGCATGTAAAGAGTTGCCCAAAAGATGACAATTACGACATTTTGAATCATTAATAGCGTTGCTACTAACACCAAACCCAGTGTATAATATGATCTGATCAGTCTCATGTTTTGCACATAAGTTGTAACTGTAATTGCCAACAGTACAATATTTACTAGAGCCGCGATTACTGCAGCAATCATAAAATCAATCATGATAAACTCTTACGAAATAAGTTAATTTACTTTGTTCCAATTTTCTCCATAATCTCCTCAAGTACATTTTGATTATCTTTCATTATTTGAGTTAGTTTGTAAGATGCTGCATAATCTTTTTCTTCTTTTATTATCAATTCATTTTTTGTCAAAATATTAACATGATGAATTACAGTTTTATGATCAAGCTTTAATATTGTTGCAATTTTGTTCGCGTTTAACGGCATATTTGCAAGTAAATTCAATATTTTTGCTCTATTGACGCCGCCTCTGGTACCTGCAATTATTGACCAGAGTATCATCTTAAATCTTGGATCTAACTTAGAATCATTTTTTCCTGTAAAAGAATCAATAAAATAAAAAACATTCCTTGGAATTATTGTGTAAAAAGAAAATACGGGAAAATTAACAATAAATACAAACATTAAGAAAAAAATCAATTCCTGATATAAAAACTAGGATTCCCTGCTATGAAATCATTTGTTTATTTAAAATAAAAAAATTATTGAGAAGATAAATCAGCATTTCCAAAGAGAACACCAAAGGTTTTGCACCAAATCAGGACTTTATTATATTTTTCAAGATCTGTATTATCTGGAATTTCATAGTTTTGATTTCCGTTGTTTGCCTTTAGTTCTCCAAGATTGACAAACTCAGCTGCCCTATTATCGGTAGCCAAATACACATACAAATCAGGACCGTTGGTAGCTTTGAAATCCTCTAATCTGAGAACTTTACTTCCATCCTCTAATGGAATTGTTTTTGCAATCCCCTGAGTGTCATGGATTCCATCGCCCACACCTACAAATGTTCCAATGTATGTCTTCATGGCCTTCTCTTCCATCATGGCCTTCTCTTCCATCATGGCCTTCTCTTCCATCATGGCCTTCTCTTCCATCATTAACTGGACTGCGGTACTTGGCAGTGTTTCATCAACAGTGGTGTTTGTAAAATATGGTGATATTGCAAACACCCCTCCTATTGTAACTATTGCAACAACTGCAATAATTAACAAAGATTTTTTCATGAATCAGAGTTCCTCTAAAAGTATAAAGAAGATTTTCCATTTCTCACCCCAATCTTTTTCACATCAAAAATCTTCAAGTTCAATCAAAAAAGATTGGGGTCTAACTTGGATAATCAGTTTTATTGCTCAATTGAAATATTATATTCATGGCAGATGTCACGATACTTGTAGCCCTAATTGCTGGCCTAGGATCATTTGTTGCACCTTGCATACTACCAATGATTCCAGCTTTTCTTGCATACATATCAGGCACTACAGTTACAGAACTCAGTTCCAAAAATGGCTCTGTCATATCAATTAACAGAACCGGAATAATTCTAAATACCATATTTTTTGTGCTAGGGTTTTCAGTTGTATTTTCGGCTTTGGGTGTTTTGATTAACAGCGTCTTGTCAACTGCGGCTGGCAATATACTACAAAGTCTAAACTATATTGGAGGAATAATCATCATATCATTTGGAATATTCTTGTTATTATCAACAAAGATTAGAGCTTTAAATGTAGAAAAGAAATTTTTTCCAAAAAGGAAAAAATCTAGTTATCCGTTATCCTTTGTATTTGGTCTTGCTTTTGCTGCTGGATGGACACCGTGTGTGGGTCCAATCCTTGGAACTATTCTAACTTTGGCTGCAACTACACCATCAGTATCATTTCATTTGTTGTTAGCTTATTCTCTGGGACTGGGAATTCCATTTGTCCTTATGGGTGTATTTTTCTCAAGGGCTACAAAAGTAATTCGAGCAATGAGTAAGCATCTAAAATTTTATAATATAATATTAGGTGGATTCATTATAATTTTAGGTATTCTTGTATTTACAAATCAACTTGCATACATTGCAAACTTTCCGCTTTTAGACAGGTTGGTATTATTAGGGTGATTAGATGAAATCAGAAATAAAAACCCCATTAATTTTAGGAATAGCAATTTTAGCTGGAGTGATTGTCCTTAGTTTATCATTATCTGCACTGGATTCACAACCACAACAAACTCTTGGAAATACATCAGATGAATCTAAAACATCATCAAACCCTGAACAAAAAATAAACAAACTTGGATACAAAAAAGCACCGGAATTGGTTGGAATTTCAGGATACATAAACACGCTACCTGATGAACTACAAAAGAAAATACATGATCAGGTCGTACTTTACGACATTTGGACATATAGCTGCATAAACTGTGTTAGAACCTTGCCATTTATCACAGCCTGGGATGAAAAATATTCTGATCAGGGTTTATTGATAATTGGTATTCATACTCCTGAATTTGAATTTGAAAAAGATATTGAAAACGTAAAGTTGGCAGTAACAAAATATGGAATAAATTATCCTGTTGTTTTAGACAATGACCGAAAAACATGGCATGCATTTGAGAATAACTATTGGCCTAGAAAATACATTGCAGATCATGAAGGCTATATCAGATATGACCATATTGGTGAAGGCGGTTATCAAGAAACCGAGAAGGTAATACAAGATCTGCTACAAGAAAGAAACAAATCTTTGGGACTAGATGCATCATCTGCAAAAGAACTTGTCAAGATTGATGAATTCGAATCTTCATGGCTTAGAACTCCCGAATTATATTTTGGATATGATTTTGTATCTGGAAGAAATCAACTTGGAAGTCCGGAGGGCTTTAAACCAAATCAGGATGTAAATTATTCCATTCCAGAATCAAAGCAACTACATAATTTCTATCTTGATGGAACATGGAAGAATTTGAAGGGAAGTATGATGTTAATTTCTAGCTCAGGATCCATCGTTGTTCCCTATAGTGGACAAGAGGTAAATATTGTAACTGCCGGCGATGCCAATCTTAGTATTAGTATTGATGGTAAAACTATCGATTCTTCGATGTATGGAAAAGACGTTGGAGATAAGGGACAGGTGCACGTCCAAGAGCCGGGATTATATAATATTGTCAAGACAAACTCATCTGAAAATCATACATTAGAGATATTTGTAGAAACTCCAGGATTTGAGATTTTTACCTTTACATTTGGATAAAATAATTTAGTGAGATATTAACACTAAAAAATACAATATTCATGATTAGGAGTAGAACTAGAGGATCATCCACACAAATGTAGTTTCACATCTATTTATGTCCAAAATATTTCCGACACAACCACTCCTCAACAATATCATACACTATTGTATTGGATAGCAAAATATGGCATCTAATTTGCTAACGATCCTCCAGTATGAATTTATTGGAGAAAAAAAGAGCATCTTTCATCATGTCAAAAAGAGTTACAATAATGATTGATGATGATTTGGACAAAAAGATAAGACTGATTCAAGCAAAGAAAATTCAAGATACTAATAAAATAGTTAGTTTTTCAGAAATCATCAACGAGACACTACGAAAAAATCTTAAAAAATAATTCTCCAATTCTTATTCAATTAGATTTTTTCAGTTAATGCGCAGATATGAAAACACTTGAAATAAATTCATCCAAAAATGATTTCTTTTCATCCAGATAACTTCTAAGGAACGGATAATCTTGGACAAAGATCAAATAGTTTTCTTTATCAATACAAAATCTCAACAATAAATTGATCGTATTTGTAATACTATGAATTTTGCCATCTTTATACGATAACTCTCTTTGCAATTTTTGAATTTCAGCATAAATGTGGTCAGCAAGAATAATTGTTTTGTATTGTATTTTCTCAGACAATTCAAGAAATTTTGAAAAAAATTGCATATTACATCTAGTTAGCTATATTTGTAATTTTTTAGCTATATTATGAAATTAAACTATTATGAAATATGTTCACAGGTTATGGGATGACAGAAAACGGGAAAAAAATTCAACAACATTTAGAAAAGTTGCAAGGTGAAATGTCCTTGGGACTAGAAACACCTCTCAAATCTGGGATGGAGAAAAATCGACCTTCTGATTAATAATTCAGGAATAGTTTGAGGCATGATTTATCTCAAATTTCTTACCGCCAGAGTTTCACATCGGACAACACACTCATCACTATGGTATCCAAATGCCGCAAGAGTATAACACCTATTTTGTTTGGAACTCTTATCATAATTCCAATCGTATGGTATTTTACTAATAAAAAAAGAGCAACAACATGAAGGATCCCGTCTGTGGCATGGATGTTGGAGAAAAGGGAGACTCGGTAGAATACAAAGGAAAACAATATCGATTTTGTTGCGCTAGTTGTAGATGGGCTTTTGAACAAAATCCTGATCAATTCAAAGAATCATGAAAGTACAAATTCTTACCACTCCCGGATGCTCAAATTGTCACGTTCTTGAGAAAATGCTAGAAAAACTAGGCATAAAATATGAACTAATTGATGTAACTGAAAAACCAGAATATTTAGAAAAATATCCTATTTTTACTGCTCCAGGATTGGTAATTGACGAAAAATTGGAATTTACTGGAATTCCTAAAATTGCGGATCTTGAAAAAAAATTCTTCTAGTTTCGGGAATGTTTTTTACTCTAAAAAGACAAGTATTTTCAAATGACTGATTACTCTACAAATGAAAAAATGATTCTTGTGCAATACGCAATTAAAAAATATGAAAATGAAGAAACCGTAATTGAAAAATTAAAAACCATCTTATCTGAAAAAGATATTCAAGGAAATCTTGATACATTAATTGGAACACAAAGAGTACGAAGAATAGGTCCAGAAATACTAGAAAACAATGAAAGCCATACTGAAATTCCTGATTTACCAGATAATCTAAAGCCAATAGTCGAGCAACTTTAGACTCTGGAAATTCTTTTTGCTATATACTAGAAAAACTCTGGGGTAAATTATTAAAAGAAATTCTTGATCAAATTGGCGATTTTGCTCTAGTCGTTTTGATTTCTGGAACGATTCATAGCCTAACAGTAGCTTTGATGTTCATAGCGATATTTGGAATGAGCTCTATTGAAATGTCTTTAATTGGAGGCTTGATAGGCATCTCATTTGATTTATCAAATAGCATCAAAATCAAAACAATAATGAGAAACATGACAGGCTCTATTAGCTTTGTTTTGAGCATGATAATTGTATGCCAAATTAGAATTATGGAAAATCTTTTTAGATCTTAAAACCCTCGTAGTCCTTGAGGACGCATTATTTCTGGATGCTGTTTCATCCATTGTATTTTATCTAACATTTCTTGTTTGTTTTGTGGAAACGTACCCTTTATTGTGTACGCATTTGAACCATGGTTTGCCCTAAATATTATCTCATCTTTAGTTTTTATCTGGCTGATTAAATCATACAATTCTTCTAGTGCCTCTTCATCATTAATTTGAATAAACGGTTCTCCAAATTTTTCTAAAAATTCTTGCTTGATTCCATTTTCTAAATAAAGAGTTAATGCACCTACATAATTTGGAGAACAAGCATTAATCACTTCTGCAGTTCCCCCGATGTGCTCTTTAGAATATGTTCTTCCACCTAATCCCAAAATTATCATGCAAGACATAATGTAACCTGCATCCTTTGCCTTGTTGACTGATTTGATTATTGTTTTTGAAATTGCACCCTTTGTTACTTTTTTTAGAACAATGTCTGAACCGCTTTCAATTCCTAAATAAAGCATGTTCAATCCTGCATCATACATATTTTTTAATTCCTCTGGAGTTTTTTTCAAAATATTCATAGGCATTGCATAGCAAGAAATTCTTTCAAGATTTGGAAATTTTTCATAAAGATATTTTAAAATTTTTATCATATATTCTGCATCAAGATTTAATGCGTCGCCGTCCGCAAGAAAAATTTTTTTGGTATCGGGTAACTGCTTTGCCATTAAATCAATTTCTAATTTCACCCCATCCCACGGTTTTTCTGAATATTGTTTTGATCTATACATGTCACAAAAAGAACATTCGTTAAATGAACAACCTAACGTAACTTGAAAAATTAGTGATCTAGCTTCTGAAGGAGGTCTATACAAGGGAGCATCATAGTTTAGCATCATTTCTAGTTACCAGAACTTGATTATGTTTTTTATACTTTCTAATTGCGGCAAAAAATTAACCCCATAATACATTTTAGTCGAGGCATGCAAGAATTTCGTGATTTATGGCAAATGATCCAAATACTAAAAGACTAATGTGGTTTCTTTTTGCCGGCTCAAGGGGAGGATTAAACCGACTTAAAATAATCACCACTCTCAAGGAAACCCCGCTTAACACAAATCAACTAGCCAAGGATCTGGGTCTTGATTACAAGGCCATCCAACATCACATTAAAGTTCTGGAAAAAAACAACATGATCACAAGAATGGGAGAAAAATACGGCATTACGTATTTCATATCTGTGTTTTTGGAAGCTAATATGGAGACGTTTGAAGAAATTGCAAGGAAATTGGATAAAAGTAAATAATCTAAAGACAAAAGCTTTTTCTAAAAATTATGTTAATTTGTTAATATTTAGTTACTGTTATCGCAATGAAATAATGGGAATACATATGGCCATAATAAGATTTTTCTATGACTGTTATAGATTAGATTGCTATGGTTAAACTAAGTGAATTGAGGGCCTGCAAACATTGCCACATGGTATATTTTAAAACTTCATCAGAAACCTGTGCACACTGTAATGCATCCACACATCAAGAGGAAGTAAAATTCGATTAGAATTTCATACTGTGGATCTAATCTCTGTTGTTGTATGGATCAATATCTTCATAATTTTTAATATGCATACTAGTCTCAATTGAATAATTGTCTAGAAGAGATTTAGTAATAAAATTATCCTTAATAAAGAAAATACATGTACCTTTTCATAATACATCTTTTAGAATAATCTTTGAAAAACATGCGGCTCAAATTCTATCAAAATAGTTTGTTGCATTAGATATATTATCTAGTAGAATTTGATTATGGAATATGGATTATCATCATTTTCACGGAAAAAATATTCCTCATATCGAGGTAAATCCAGACATGAAAATTGATGATCTTGTAGAAATTTATGCAAATTCAGGTTACAACGCAAGACAACTTGGGGAAGCTGCAAAACTGTTCCGTAAGATGATTGAAGATGATGCAACAATTTGTCTTACTATTGCTGGCGCTATGACACCAGTTGGATTTGGAGGTCTTTTCAAATCTCTTATTGAAAAAGGTTTTGTTGATTGGATAATATCTACAGGATCTAATTTGTACCATGAAGACCATTTTGCATGGGATTTACCTGTAAAACAAGGGCACTTTGATGTTGATGACATGATTCTGTATCAGAAAGACATTGTCAGGATAAGAGACGTCTATATCAAAGGTGAGGAAACGTTGAAAAAACAAGACATGATCGTACAAAAAATGTTTGAAAATAATTTGTTTGAAAAGCCGTTTACTACTGCAGAATTTGCAAACTGGATGGGCAAATATTCAAAAGATTATTCAAAACATCCGGAAAGAAGTTTTGTTGTCTCTGCATATGATTATGATTT
Organism: Nitrosarchaeum sp.; assembly: GCA_016844465.1. Taxonomy (GTDB): domain Archaea; phylum Thermoproteota; class Nitrososphaeria; order Nitrososphaerales; family Nitrosopumilaceae; genus Nitrosarchaeum. The sequence continues at coordinate 11,258 of JAERMO010000019.1, forward strand.
ACCACTCTACATTTCAACGCTGAAAGATTCTTCACTTGCTCTTGATCTGGCTCCACTTAGGCTTGCCAACAAGCCATTTTCATTGGATTTTGTAAGGGAGATAATTGAGCAGGCGGCGATTTTATACAATTCAAAAAAGGCGGGAATTGTAGAGATAGGCGGCGGTGTCCCCAAAAATACCGCACAGCAGACTGGTCCATTACTAGACCAGATCTTAGGTCTTGGCCATGGAGGGCAAAATTACATTATCCAGATTACTGATGCTAGACCAGATACGGGAGGTTTGTCCGGGGCTACACTTCAAGAAGGTAAGAGCTGGGGAAAAGTAAAGGATTCTCACGAAGACGTCATTGTAGTTTATGCTGATGCTACAATCGCATTTCCAGTATTGTGCTTGTATGCACTTAGTATGGAAAGCCCGCGAAAACCAAAACGGTTGTACAAGAAATTAGGACAATATTATGACGATCTATCTGAAACTTATTTTAACAAAAATAAATTAAAGCAACCATAGATATTCACGCTCAATTTTTTCTTAAAAAATTATTCAAAGTATCAAGACTGCGGCAGCAAAAACTGTGGTCCATCTTTCTTTCTGATCTCCAACTGCACTCTGAGTTATGTTCCTAGTCCTGTATATCTGCTTAGACACTTTCCATTGACTCCTTTTTTCATCCCAATTCTTGTCTACATCAAACGGTATTCCTAGGGATGAGGCTAACATTTGAGCTGCAATGTCTTCGGCATAATCACCTGCCTCTTTTTCGGTTTCTCCAAAAGAGTGATACTCTGATAGATATCCCCACCTTTTCTTATTCACTGGCTCTGCTAATCCTACTGAAGCTGCCATCAATCTATGTGGCTCATTGGATTGTTGACGTGCATAGATTACAAATTGAACACTACCTGGACGTATTAGCTTCAACCCTTCCTTACGTGAAATTATTTCTGCTCCTGGGGGAAGTATACTTGAAACTAGCACCAAATTTGTGTTTGGAATACCGGCACTACGTAATGCGTATTCGAAACTTGTAAGCTGATCCTGATGCACTCCGCTACCTTTGGTGAAAAACATTTTTTTTGGGACTAGATCTAACATGCCATCGAGATCAGTGGTATATATATAATCTTTTAGGATCAAAAATAAAATTTCAAGAAATTTATATCGCAAGTAAAATTAGAATAGAATGGAAGTTCATCCTAAAGTAGTAAAAGATATTTCAATAAAAAATGGAGATGATCTTCAAAGCATATTTGACCAGCTATCCACATCCGGCGGCTTTGAATCAAGAAATCTTGCCGACGGTCTTGAAATTCTCTCAACGATGATAAACGATAAAGACTGTCTTAAGTTTCTCTCATTTGTTGCAGCAATTACCTCTACTGGCATTCGTGGAATAATTGCTGATATGCTTAAAAACAAAATGTTTGATGTTGTCATTACTACATGTGGCGCTTTAGATCATGATATAGCAAGATATTTTTCAAATTATTTGGAGGGATCATTTACTCTAGACGA
>JAERMO010000156.1 GCA_016844465.1 Nitrosarchaeum sp.
GCTCATACCATAGAAGGGTTATTAGAAACAAAATATCCAAAAAAAGAAATCATTTTTGTAGATGATGGTAGTGCAGATAAAACCCTAAACATTGCAATGCAGTATAAAGATAAAATCAAAGTATTGCATAAAGAAAATGGCGGAAAAGCATCTGCACTAAACTATGGTCTTGTTTATGCAACTGGCGAAATTATTGTAATTGTTGATGCAGACACCATCATAGGAAGACATTCATTAAAAGAAATAGTAAAGGGGTTTGAAATAAATGAACATGTTGGCGCAGTTGCAGGCAACATCAAAGTAAGAAATAGAGTGAACTGGATTACAAAATGCCAAGCATTAGAATACATTACAGGAATTCAAATTATTAGACGTGCTTTTGATGTATTTGGTTCAATTACTATTGTTCCAGGAGCATTAGGCGCTTTCAAAAAATCACTTCTTTCAGAAGCTGGAGCATATGGTAAAGAAACCATAGTAGAAGATTTTGATCAAACCATAAAATTACTAAAAGCAGGCTTGATTACACAGGGGAGCTCAAAAGCTACTGCATACACTGAAGCACCAAGCACGTTACGTGATTTTGTAGCTCAAAGAAAAAGGTGGTATCGTGGAAATATCCAAGTATTAAAAAGACATTCAGACGCGTTAACCAATCCCCGATTTGGATATCTACAAAGACTGTCATTACCATATTTGTTCTTAGGAATTATAATTACACCAATAATTGGATTTATTGCAACAGCCAATGCAATTTTAGGTATAATTTTAGGAGATGGATGGTATGTACTACAAGTTTCAGCCATTTTTACTGTTGTGCACTATCTCATGTCCGCTTTAGCAATTAGAATTGATGATGAGGATCCCAAGCTATTATGGCATGCAGGATTTTTGGTTTTTGGTTTTAAACAATTAGTAGACTTTTTGCAACTCAAAGCAATTATAGAACAAATTATGAATAAAAAAGCAACTTGGACAAGTGCAAAAAGAACAGGAATATGAAAAACTTCATGATTACTAAAATTGTATTGATTGTTTTAGTGGTGTCATTCATCATTCCAGTTAATTCCAAGATTACGGCAATACCCCAATCCTAAAAAAAGAAATGAAGAATAATCCAGATTCTATTTCATTGCCAAAAGATCATCGATATAAAATTGAAGTTTATGCAAATGGAATGTATGGAGATGTAGGATATATAGATCTAAGGAACAATCAAGAAAAAATAAACATAAACATACCGTTATCAGGAGGCTTACAATTCAATATTTTTTATAAAGATGGTCAGACACCAATTAAAGGTGCTACAGTATCAATAAAATCTCATGATGGAATTCAATGGCGTTTAGGCAAAACAAATGATCAGGGGGACACAATAAGATATTGGATTCAATCTACTACAAAAGATACTGATTATTATATGGCAGATGTATATTTAGGAGAAATTCCCCTAACAACTTTCACGCCTATAAAAATACTTCCAGGATTAACAAAAGATCAGAAAATCATTGTTCCAATTCCAGCGATAATTGAAGATTTGATTACAGTGTCTCTTGACAAAACAGAATTTGAAAAAATTACAAAACATGATAGAAATTTCTCAGTTTTATTGAAAGATAGTATTGGAAACATTGTAAAAAAATCTCAAGTAAACAGTAGAGGTGAAGCATATTTTTCAAGCATTCCGTCACAAGAGTATTCTTTGATTGTTCTCAAAAATGGAGTTACTGATGCTTCGTGGCAGGAGAAAAATGTGGCTATAACAGGACAAGAAAACATGTTCAAGATGACCAAAATAAATGAACCAGTGCTAATTCCTGAAGTAATAGAAGACCCAAATGCAATAGCCAACGAATCAATGTCATCATGTAATTGTGTAGCATTTAGATTTGATGATGTGCAAGATTATTGGTTAAATGATGTACAAATTGCATATGTCAATACATTTGTAGAAAAAAATATTCCATTAACAGTAGGAATAGTAGCAGATTCATTTGGAAATGACCAAAAGATCACAAATGTAATAAAAGATGCAACAAGTAAAAACAAACTGGAAATTGCTAGTCAAGGAGTTGGAAATGCACCGTTTACTGATTTTTCTAAAGAAGCACAAGATAATTTGTTAAAGCAATCAATAGTTGAAATTGTAGATAGTGTAGGGGTAAGACCACATATTTTTGTACCTCCACAAAACAAATACAATGACGATACAAAACAGATACTAATAGAAAATAAATTCACGCATCTTAGTAGCAATATTTTGTTAGGCGAATTACCACCATTTCCATTAGAAGGAGAAACGTTATACAAATTTCCTGAAACTGCCACTACGGGAAAATATAATCTTGAGCAAAATCTGTTCACAGGATTATCCAGTAATGATACATATTCAGATACAATAAATTCACTTAAAAAATATGGATTTGCTGTAATTACATCCCATCCACAAGAATTTGCAGTAATTCAAAATGGAACTTATACAAATCAAATAAACAAAGAACAAATTAATGAATTAGAATCATTAATTCAAAAATTACAATCAGATGGAATTAGAATTGTAAGTATTGACAAAATTAATTTAGATTCAACAACAATTATTCCTCAGTGGATAAAGAACAATGCAGGGTGGTGGGCAGACGGTTCAATTGATGATACGTCTTTTGTGCAAGGAATACAGTATTTGATTCAAAAAGGAATAATGAAAATTCCAGAGACAGAGGATACATCAGATGTAGAAAATAAAGAGATTCCCCAGTGGATAAAGAACAATGCAGGATGGTGGGCAGACGGACAGATCACAGATTCAGATTTTATTGGTGGAATTGAATATTTAGTGAGTCACAAAATAATTACATATTGACAACTTTGTAATTTTTGCTGGTTTTCCATCGTCCTTCTTCAAGTTTGAATTTATTTTCACATTTTAAACATAGATAATATGTAGAAATTTCTGGAGAGAATTCAGAACAATTATTACAAA
>JAERMO010000077.1 GCA_016844465.1 Nitrosarchaeum sp.
GGAAATCAAAAGCAAGGAACTTGTCTTAAAATTTATCTCACTCGGTGTAGTTTCTGTTACGATTATTTTTGTAATTTTAAGAATCTAACTTGTCCTACATGATTGATTTGATTTTTTTTGTATGCATATCTAGAATACTGATCATCGAAATGGTAAAAGAACCATCCTAGATCAAAAACTCTGCAGCATTGGCACCTTCTTGAGTTAGTTTGATCCACCTGTTTCTTCCAATCTTTTCTACTTCGATAAACTTCCATTTCTCCTCTAATGGTTGAATGATATTTTTATCCAAACTTGCAAATCTTGCCATAGAGTGATTCTTTTCCATCGCATTTACTGTGATTATTTTGTGCTCTTCTGCTAGTTTTGCCATCTCTTTTTTGGTAATCTTGTTTTTCTTTTCTTTGATGATTTTTAACGCTGTAATCAATTTGAAATCAGGAATTTGGATTGAATATGGTGGAACATCTACAATTTCTTTAATTCCAGTAGAGAGGGGCTGTTTTGTTTCAAATCCTGGATAGTCTTTTGCCTCTACATAAAACGGATGAATATTATTTGTTTCATTAAACATCATGCATGCCATCATTGTACCAATTGCCTGGATTTTACTGCCTGATGCTAAATTTACATAAATTTCATTTCCCTGCTCTTTTTCCAGGATGTTTTTTACTGCACGAATAATTTTGAATAAGTCTCGTCTGTCATGGTACTCTTGTGTGACTTCGATGTCTAGTTTTTCTAGTTGCTTTGTAATTTTTGTAATAAATGGTCCTGCCTTGTCTTCAGTTTTGTTTTCATGTAGTAACAGCCAGACCTTGTCTGCTTTTTCTTGCTTTGCAGGTAGTACAATTCTGTCAATCTCATAGCCTACGGGGGCAATGTGGACGCGTAATTTTGCAATTTTTGTCATAGTATGTATGGTATGCATACTATTGACATGCTATATAATAATTTCAATCTCCTAGTTAATTCATGAAATCAATTACACTATTGCACAGCCATCAAGTGGGTGAAAAGCCCACCTCCAATTTTTTCCCAAGAATAATTAGAGAGTTTGATGATAAAGATGAACCAATGATTTATTGTGGATAAAATGGAAAATTTCAAACATGTTTTAAAATTGGAGATGCATATTGATCAATAGAATTTTCAAGTTCATAAAGGCAGAATTTGTTGCAGTCAGACTGGCATTACTTGAAAGAACAGAGATGCAGTTAAAGTCTGATGTAAGGTGTCTTGAAAGCAATTACGATCTTACAAAATTTAGTTTGTTATGGGAGAGACTAGAATTCAAGAGAAAACAACTCTCAAATATTTCATACAGGCTACAAGAATTCAAAGAAAAGACAGATGAGGGCAATTGGAGAGCAAGATGAATGTTTCATCAATAAAATGTAGGATGGCAAAAAAATGACTGCACCCATATGCCCTGAATGTTCTAGTTCTCATACATGCCCAATTGCTTATGGTTATCCTGGAGATGAAGAAGAATATCTAAAACTAGTTGCAGAAAAGAAAATCTGTCCTGGAGGATGTGTAACAGATGATAATAGTCCTGTTTGGTATTGCAATGATTGTAGTCACACGTGGGGGAGATTGCGTAATTCAGATAATATAGATTCATTTGATTATGATCAAGGATTTAATATCGAAGAGACCTTTGATCAATGAATAAATTTCTATTTTGGATATTTACTATGATACTTGGTTTTGTTAATCCACTAATTAGTTTTGGATTGATAATTTTGCATTATCTTCCTGGAATTTTACAGGACTTTTCTCAATCCAATTCAAGTGAATTTAATGATAATCAAGATTCAAAATTCAATTATGGAGAATCACAATCATATCAAATGAATTCGTTTTCCAAAGATACTTTGGAGGAATCTAAATAATGCCTGAACAAATTATAGATCCTAGAAAAAAGAGTCTATCTGAAGCATTTGTTAATTCATTTGGAGGATATCCAATTGGATATGGTCTGGGTATTGTGATTTTACCCTTATCTGTTGGTTGGATTCAAAAAGACCCGATTACGGTAAATTTACTAATTACTTTTATTTACGCTTGTGTCTCTTTTGCGCGAATTTACTTTTTGAGAAGAATATTTGAAAAATACGGAATTGACGATAATTTTATTCGATTAGGAGTAAATGGATTTAAAAAAATTATTTATAAACTTAATACACCTGTTACAAATTAAAATATCATGGTTCAACTGAACATTCCAATAAAGACCTGTAAGAACTGTGGAGAAATATTTGTAACAGGATATCATGCATCAGTAGGAGTGCAGTTTTGGCTTACCGCACTTACATTTATTGGCGGTATAATTTACTGGGCCATACGAGGAAGAAGTGAGAGATGTCCAAAATGTCAAGGCCGTGAATTTGATATTGCTTTTAAAACATTAGAAACATAGTTTTCATCAATACCCTCTATCATTCAAATTAATTTAATTTGACAAAAATGCCATATTTTAGAAAATACAGCGTGTGGAAATGCACAAAAACCAAGAAGTATAACAGAATCATAATATTTGATAAAAATCCATGAAGCCGACCCTATTAAAATAATTACATCCAGTGTAACTAATTTTTGTGATTCTCTAGGTTATTGTGAGTATAAAATTCCGTTTCACATTGAAGGAATCAAGGCAAAACCTACTCTAGAGACCATTCAAGGAACTAGGGCTCATATCCAGGAAGAAAAATTCGAAGAAGAACATTTTGAGTTTGAGCCAATAACTGAAGAGCAATTATCAGACATTTCAACAAATGTCGAATTTAAGCGCGAGAAAATTTTCACCAATTTACTAATTCCTCTACAATTCTCTGATGATCAAGTCCTGGTATCACTATTGGGCAGAACAGACAAGGTATTTAGAAATAATCAAACCCTGGTAGTGCAAGATGATAAATTTCCAAATAAACTGGAAAAATATGCTGACAGATTTGAGCCATACCCTAGCCAGATTCTCCAGGCCCTGACATATCTAAATTCATTATATTCAGACAAGGGGTATAATGATCCTGAAAGTTGGTTTGAAATTCCACACACTGAAAAATCCTGGATTATACAAATTCGTGATAAACACAATGACAACAAGCCATACAAAATATTTCAAGGAATGCAAACAAGGGAAGCGTTAGAATATTTGCATTATAGTATTGATAGATTTGCAAGACTGGTACTCGGAATAGAAGAGTTTGAGCATCACAACTCTGCGCAAAAATGTAAACCGTGTAGCTTTGCTCTTCAATGCGAGTTTAGAGTTGACACACTCTAGTTTTAATATGAAATTACAATGGATACACCATGACTGACATTACTTTTCATGGTGGCGTCAAGGATATCGGTGGCAACAAATTTCTAGTTGAGAGCAAGGGAACAAAAATTTTCATGGATTTTGGCATGTCTTTCTCACAAGAAGGACAGTTTTTTTCGCAATTTCTTGGGCCCCGAACATCAAACAGTTTGATTGACATGTTTGATCTTGGAATTTTGCCAAAAATCAAGGGGTTGTACAGAAGAGATTATGCCAGGCACATGGATTTTGGTGGAAATGAAGAGACTAAAATTGATGCAGTGTTGCTGACTCATGCTCATGTGGACCACTGTGCATACATTCCATATTTGCGCGAAGATATTCCAATTTACTGTTCTGAAGAATCTAAACTAATTATGCAAAACTTTGATGAGACTGGTTCAGAGCAATACCTTACGCTAAAGGAAAGATTTCAAGTGTATGAAAATAACAAAGGTGAGATTAGTAGAGCCACTGGAGATAAAGTAACCATTCCACGAAAGATCAAAGTCTTTGAGAGTGGAAAGCCATTTTCAATTGATTCAATTGATGTAAATCCATTACCTGTAGACCATTCAATTCCTGGAGTTCATGCATTTATTTTACATACTTCGGATGGCTCTATTGCAAATACTGCAGATTTGCGATTTCATGGAAGACGAGCAGATGATACAGAGAAATTTGTTCAAGCATGCAATGAATCTGATTTGGATTTACTATTATGTGAAGGAACTAGAGTAGAAAAAACAAATTCATTTACAGAGTTTGATGTTGAAACCAAAGTTGCAGAAATTATTAAAAATACAAAGAATTTGGTGATTTGCGGATATCCAATTAGGGATTTGGATAGACTGCTTTCATTTTACAATGCTGCAAAAAGTACAGGACGATATCTAGTAGTTGATCTCAAACAAGCATATCTGCTTAAACTATTTGATCTATCTTCGGTTCTAAAGGGGAGATATCCTGGGCCACAAGACCCAAATTTGAAAATCTACATTCCTCGTGGCACCTGGGGGTTGATTGACAAGGATTTGACAAAATTCTCTGAACGTCAATTAATAATGGACTATGCAGGATGGCAACAAGAATTTTTGGATTATCCAAATATTGTTGATTATAGAGATGTATTGAAAAATCAAAAAGATTTTGTGTTTTATTGCAGTGACTACAAACTACAGGAATTAATTGATGTAAAGCCAAAGGAGGGTTCATCGTATATTCGTTCACTAACTGAGCCATTTGATACAGAAATGGAACTAAAAGAAGAGCAGATAAAAAATTGGTTTGTGCACTTTGGAGTTATTACTAGGGCGCAGGATTGGAACCAAATTCATGTTTCTGGCCACGGGGATGGCCTACAGATAAAAAGAGTAATTGATGGGTCAAACGCTAAAAAATTGATTCCAATTCATACAGTTCATGAGGAGTATCACAAAAAATGGCACAAAAATGTAAAATCCGTAAACCAGCATGAATCTGTTAACCTGTAAAAAAATCCCAAGATTGGTTTTTGATATTTATAATGGCGAATCTCTCTTCGTTATTATTTCCATTTCCCCTTCTCAGAAATTATATTTCGTACTCCGCCCTCTGGATTTGAAACATCGCCAATTCTTCGTGGAATTAAATGAATATGGCAGTGAAATATTGTTTGTCCTGCATCCTTTCCAATATTGATTCCGACGTTAAATCCCGTAACTGTTTTGTCTTTCTCGAGAATTTTTCTTTTTACATCTTCTAGGAGATTCAAACAGGCTTTTTGTTCTGATGAGCCAAGCTCAAAAAATGATGAGATATGTCTTTTAGGCATTACCAGATAATGCAAGGAAGTGACAGGATATTTGTCCTTGAGTGCAAATGCAAGCGAGTTTTCAATTTCAATTTTGTCTAGTTTACAAAAAATACAATTTTTCTCCTTCTTTTCATACATCCCGTGCCACAATCGAAAATCAGCACATCTGCTTTTTGCGTTCTTTAACACATTATACCGATTAGAGCCAGTAATGATTCTTGAGGAACGTGCCCTGTGAATCCAAATTTTTTCACCGAATTTTTTTTCATATTCTGAAATCTTGTGATTACATATTTGCATCAATGTTTGTCTTTGGTTATCTGTAAAATCAGGAGAAATCAACATGAATTTACCGTCTTTGTATTCTACGACTTTGTTCTTCCTGAGGACTTTGCCTGGCATATTTTTTGCAATCTCGATGTAATAATCAATCTGGCTTGTATCATCTTGTAAAAATGAGCGTGCAATGGCTTCAACTGATGCAACATTTTTTGATTTCAGTAAAGTTCTGATCATAGTTGGTTGATAGATATGCTGCATTTTCATACGATTTTCAAGATAATCCTGGAGTACTTCAAAATTCAATACTTGACTTTTCTTG